>DASTCF010000142.1:0-21888 GCA_035711365.1 Gemmatimonadales bacterium | reverse complement strand
GGTCATGCTCATCACCGGCCCCTACGACGCCTTTGCGCACCTCGAAACGTTGTACCTGGGCGTCCTCGCCCGGCGGACCCGCGTCGGCACCAACACCCGGCGTGTCGTGGAGGCTGCGGCGCCCAAGCAGGTGATGTTCTTCCCGGCGCGGCACGACCACTGGCTGGTGCAGACCGGCGACGGCTACGCCGCGCACATCGCTGGCGCCATCGGAGTATCGACCGACGCCCAGGCCTCCTGGTGGGGAAGCGAGGGCATCGGGACCGTACCGCACGGTCTCATCGCCGCCTACGGCGGCGATACGGCGGCTGCCACGAGGAAGTTCATCGCCCACGTGCCGGAGGACGTCCGGGTCGTGACGCTCGTGGATTTCGAGAATGACTGTGTAAAGACCTCCCTCGAGGTCGCGCGCGCCTGCGGGCCGCGGCTCTACGGCGTCCGGATCGATACCAGCGAAATGCTGGTGGACAAGTCGGTGGTGCCGCAGATGGGGCGCTTCAAGCCGAACGGCGTCTGTCCCCAGCTGGTGTGGAACGTCCGCAGGGCGCTCGACGCCGAGGGATTCCAGAGCGTGAAGATCGTCGTGTCGGGCGGGTTCACAACCGACAAGATCCGCGACTTCGAGGCGCATCAGGTGCCGGTGGACGCATACGGCGTCGGCTCGTCCCTCTTCCAGGGACGGTTCGACTTTACGGCCGACGTGGTGCAGCTCGAGGGCAAGCCATGCGCGAAGGTGGGGCGCGAGTACCGGCCCAACCCCCGGCTCGAGCGGGTGACATAAGATGGCACGCCTGCTCTTCTGGGACGTGGACACCCAGTACGATTTCATGCGGGCCGACGGCAGGCTCTACGTTCCGGGCAGCGAGGACATCATCCCCACGGTGGGCGCCCTGACTCACTTCGCTTACCGGCGCGCGATCCGCATCATCGCGAGCGCTGACGATCACGACGACAGTCATGACGAACTGAGCCCCACTCCAAACTTCGTCACGACGTTTCCGCCGCACTGCATGCGCGGCACCGCGGGACAGCGGAAAATTCCGGAAACGGCGCTCCGCGATCCGCTGGTGATCGAACCGGGACCCCGGGATCCTGAAGTCCTGGCTGAAACGGTCGCCGCGCACCGCGGCGACATCATGTTCCACAAGCACTGGTTCGACGTCTTCACGAATGCGAACGTGGACGCCGTGCTCCGGGTGCTCGACCCCGAGGTGATCGTGCTGTACGGTGTCGCACTCGACGTGTGTGACCGGTACGCCGTCGAGGGGTTGCTCACCCACCGGCCCGCGACCCGGCTGTACGTCGTCACCGATGCCACCCGCGCCATCAACCACGACCTGGGCGAGCAGCTCCTCCGGGAGTGGGGAGACGAGGGCGTCCGCCTCATCAAGTCGGCGGACATTCTCGAGGATGACCTGCTCGATAAGTACATCGGTGCCGCAGGAGGGGGGACATGAGCGGCGACGGGGCATACGACTTCGGGCGGTTCTTTCTCCCCGGGCCCACCGACGTCCGGCTCGAGGTCCTTCAGGCGATGGTGCGGCCGATGTTCGCGCACCGCGGGCCCGAGATGATCGCCCTGCTCCAGCGCATGGAAGCCCCGCTCAAACGCCTGTTCCGCACCACCCACCCCGTCTTCGTCTCCACCAATTCCGCCACCGGCTTCATGGAATCCGCCATCCTGAGCGGCGTCCGGGAGCGGGTGCTCGTGGTGGACGGCGGCTTCTTCGGGGACCGATTCGCCCGGATCGCGGCGCGCTGCGGGAAGGAAGTGGTACGCGTCTCCGTGCCGATCGGCCGAACCATCGAGCCCGACCAGCTCCTCACCTTTCTGGACGGTCCGCCGGTGGATGCCGTGGCACTGGTCCACTCCGAGACTTCCACCGGCGCGCTGGCGCCGCTCGAGGAGCTCGCCCGCGTGGTGCATTCCCAGGGCGACATCGTCCTGCTCGTGGACGCGGTGACCTCCATTGGCGGCTCGCCGGTCGAGACCGATCTCTGGGGTCTGGACTTCGTCTTCACCGGCTCGCAGAAGGCGCTGGCGCTCCCGCCGGGGATTTCAATCGCCGTGGCCTCGCCGCGGATGATGGAGCGTGCCCACGCCGCCGAGCATCCGGGCTGGTACTTCGACCTGACGCTGCACGAGGAAGCAGTGCGCCAGTACCAGCCTACCCAGACTCCCGCGCTGCCGCTTTATCTCGCGCTCGAGTACCAGCTCAGCTGCATCGAGTCCGAGGGCGGCGTCGAGGCGCGCTGGCAGCGGCACCGGGAAATGCTGGGGATGATGGAGGCCTGGGTGGCCGCGCATCCGGAGTGGCGCTTCTACGCCGTCGAGGGCAGGAGGTCGTGGACGGTATCGGCGCTGCATGTGCCGGCGGGGAAGAGCGGGCGGGCCGTCGCCCAGGCGATGAAGGCGAAGGGCTGGACCATCGGCACCGGCCTCGACGCGCTGGCCGATGCGATGATCCGCATCGGTCACATGGGAGATCTCGCCCCCGGGCACTTCGCGCCGCTCCTTGCGGCGCTGGACGAGGTAGTGGGGTAGCGAATGCGAACATCGAAGGCGCCTGTCGTCCTCGCGCTGTCAGTGGTGCTCGTGGGCCTGCACAGCCTTCCGCGTGCGATTCCGAACCCCGCGTCGCCCGACACCACCCTCGTGCTGAGCGGCGGCAATTACCTCGACGTGCGGGCGGGCACCGTGCGTCCGAACGGGGCGATCGTCGTTCGCGGCGGGCGCATCGTCGAGATACACGACTCCGGCGATGGGTGGCGCCCGCCCGCGGGCATCCAGGTGCTCGATCTGAATGGGCAAACCATTCTTCCCGGCCTGGTGGACGCGCACGTGCACCTGACCATTTCGGGAAAGCCCAGGGAGAACGCGGCGGCCACACTCCGGGCGGGTTTCACTACCGTCATCGATCTGGGTTCGGCCGCTGGCACCGGGGTTCGGCTGCGCGATGCCATCGCGGAGGGCCGTGCCACCGGACCGCGGGTCATCGCAGCAGGGTCCTGGATCGGCTCGAAGGGCGGTGTGTGCGAGTTCGGCGGGGCGACCGTGAGCAACGCGGAGGAGGCTCGGGCTCGCGCGCGCGCCGACGTCGACGCCGGTGCGGATCTGCTCAAGGTCTGCGTCACCGGCTGGCCGGCCGACGCCATCGCCTTCCCCGATTCGGTGGAGCTCAAGGCCGGCCCGCTCTCGGCGGTCCTGGATGTCGGCCGCGACGCGCAGCGCCCTGTGTATGCCCACGCGATCGGACGTTCCGGCGCCCTGCTGGCGGCGGACTCCGGCGTCCGCGCACTGGCGCACACGCCGGTGGTGGATTCTCTCGGGGCGACTCGATTGAAGGCAGCCGGCGCCTACGTCATCTCGACGCTGGCAACCCTGACCGCCCGGCCAGAGGGGGATCGGGTGCGGCAGTCATTCCGGCTGCTGCACGCGGCCGGGGTGCCGATCGTGTTCGGGACCGATGCCGGGGTCCTGCCCCACGGGGAGAATGCGAAGGAGTTCGTCGCGCTCGCCGAGGCGGGGATGACCCCATTGGAAGCGATCAGGGCCGCGACAGTAAACGCCGCGGCCCTGCTCGGTGTTACCACCATCGGCGAGATCGTCGTTGGCGCCGAGGGCGACTTCGTAGTGGCCTCGGGCGATCCGCTTCAGGATCTCCGGCTGCTTGAGCGGCCTGCCCTTGTCGTAAAGGGGGGCCGCGTCACCCCACCCGAAAGCCGCCCACCGCCCCCGTAAGCCGGTCCGCCGCCTCTGCGAGGTGGGTGGCGGACGCGGAAATCTCCTCGGTCGAGGCGTTGAGCTCCTGCGCCGCCGCCGCGATCTGCTGGGCCGCGGCGGCGTACTCCTCGGTGCCGTGCGAGACCTCCTTCATCCGCCCGGCGATGCCCTCGATCAACTTCTTCACATCGCCCGCCGAGGTCGAAATGGCCTGGGTCCACTGATCGTTGGCGTCGGCGTCCTCCGCCACCGTGCGGAGCCCCTCCGCCGCCGCGTGCGCCGCGTCGCGCGCTGCCATTCCGCCCTGCGCCAGCCGAAGCAGCCGCTCCCGCGCCGTCTGCACCCGGGTCACGACACTTTGCACCGTCTCGCTGGTCGAGGTGGCCGCCTGCGCGGCCTGGCCGGCGAGCTTCCGCACCTCCTCCGCGACGACGCTGAAGCCGCGGCCCTCACCGCCGGCGCGCGCCGCCTCGATCGCGGCGTTCAGCGCGAGCATGTGCGTCTGCTTGGCGATCGCCTTGGTTTGCGCGATGAATTTCTCGATTTCCTCCGACGATGTCGCCAGCCCCTCGGCCTCCTCCGCGCCCTTCTCCACCTCTTCGGTGAGCCGCACCAGCTCGCTCGTGCTCTCGTCGAGCCGGGCGCGGTGCGAACGCGCCAGCTTCGCCAAAGCGGCATTGCGCGATGCCGCCTGCACCGCGCCGGCCGCGAGCTCCTGGGCGATGCCGAGGATTCGATGGGCGTCCTCCGCGGCCGCCCGGACCACCACCGCCTGCTTGCTGGCCCTCTCGGTCAGGTCGGCGGTCGTTCCCGCGACCTCCTGCGTGGAGGCCGACATCTCTTCGGTTGATGCGGAGATCTCCTCGGCCATCGCCGCCGCCTCGCCGGAAGCGCTCCGAATCGCGCCGACCAGCGTTCGCAGCGCCTCGACCATCGCTCCGATCGACACCAGCAGGGGGCTCTGATTGGCCGTCGCGCCCGCGGCGGCCATCGCGGGTGCGGCCAGGTTTCCCTGCGCCACCTGCGTCGCGACTTCCTCGGCCACGATGAGTGGCTGCATTGCCCGGCGGCCGAGCCACCGCATGAGGAGGAACAGCGTCAGCCCGCCGAGTCCGACGAAGAGCAGCGTCGTCAGGAGAATCCTGCGCTGTGCGGCCGCCTGCTTGGCGCCCACCGCGGTCCGGCCGATGACTTTCCAGCTCGAGCCCGGCACCGGCGCCACTGCGGCGCGTTCAGGGCCGGACGCCCCGGGCAGGGTGAGGATCTCCAGGGCGTCGCTGCCCATCGTGGGATCCAGTCCCGCCACCGACGCACCGAGGGTGGCGGTCGGCCGGCTGCTCCAGATCAGGCTCCCCTGGCCGTTCACCACCTGCACTTCCACGGTGGTGGCGAGCCTCGGATCGAGATCCACATACCGCCGGAGATCGGTCGCCGCCGCTCGGGCCCCCTCGCCCGGGACGGCAAGACGGGCCATTTCATCCGGGCGATAGGCAAGCCCCAGCCCGAGCACCGACGCCGCGCGCTCCGCCAGTGCGGTCACCGCTGCGTCCGTGTCCTCCTGGAGGTGCCGCGCCTCGCTGCGCGTCATGATGGCGGCGATCAAGGCGCCGAGCACGACCAGGGCGGCCGTGCCATACAGGTAGAGCGAGCGGGTGAGGTCCTTCCTGACGCCGGCCATGGCTCTCCGCAGGGCTTGTAAGTGGGGGATGAGAGAAAACTTACGCCCCCCATCGGCCCCCAGCAAGCTCGCGGCGCGTGCTTGGCCCTGTCCGGCCCGCTGGATAGATTCCGGCCCACTATGAGCGACCAACATCACGCCCCGGGTTACGACCCGCAGACCGTCGAGGCCAAGTGGGAAGCCCGGTGGGCCGAGCGGCACATCAACGAGCCGGACCTGGACGGCGCGGCGCGCCCGTTCTATAACCTCATGATGTTCCCGTACCCCTCGGCCGAAGGGCTGCACGTCGGGAACATGTTCGCGTTCACCGGCAGCGACACGTACGGACGCTTCAAGCGCCTGCAGGGCCACAACGTGTTCCAGCCGATCGGGTTCGATGCGTTCGGCATCCACTCCGAGAACTACGCCATCAAGCTGGGCATCCATCCTGCCGAGCTGATCCCGCGGAACATCGCCAATTTCCGGCGGCAGTTGGTGCGGATCGGCGGGATGTTCGACTGGCGGAACGAGCTGGCCACCACCGACCCCTCGTACTACAAGTGGACGCAGTGGCTGTTCATTCAGCTCTTCAAGGCGGGCAAGGCCTATCGGAAGTACGGGATGGTCAACTGGTGCCCGGAGTGCAAGACCGTTCTCGCGAACGAACAGGTCATCAACGGATTCTGTGAGCGGCATCCGGACACCAGGGTCGAGCAGCGCGCGCTCGAGCAGTGGTACTTCAGAATCACCGAGTACGCCGACCGCCTCCTGGCGAACCTCGACGACCACTCGAAAATGGACTGGTCCGACAGCACGACGACGGCCCAGCGAAACTGGCTCGGCCGCTCAGAGGGCGCGGAGATTGAATTCGAGGTCGAGGGCGACTGCGGCGCGATCCGCGTATTCACCACCAGGCCCGACACCATCTTCGGCGCCACCTTCATGGTGCTGGCGCCCGAGCACCCGCTCGTGGCGCAGCTCGTCACCGAGTCACAGCGCCCGGCTGTCGAGGCCTACCGCCAGGCGGCGGCCGGCAGGGACCTCGTCTCACGGCGGATCGGCGATCGCGACAAGACCGGCGTGTTCACCGGCGCGTACGCGGTGAACCCCGCCACTGCGCAGCGGATTCCCGTGTGGATCGCCGATTACGTGCTGATGGAATATGGCACCGGGGCCATCATGGCCGTGCCAGCCCACGACGAGCGCGACTTCGATTTCGCCACGAAGTTCGGGGTGCCGGTCGTCCGCGTGCTCGCACGCGCGGGAACGGATCCCGCCGCCCGGGTGACGGAGGCCGAGAGCGGCACCGAGGACTACGCGCTGGTGAATTCGGGACGGTTCAGCGGCCGCCCGGCAGTGGACGGCAAGGCGGAGATCATCCGCTGGCTCGAGGCCGAGGGCCACGGGAAGGGCGTCGTCCGCTTCCGGCTTCATGACTGGTGCATTTCACGCCAGCGCTATTGGGGCCCGCCCATCCCGATGATCTACTGCGACGTGTGCGGTCCGGTGCCGGTGCCCGAGGAAGACCTCCCGGTGCTGCTCCCGCCGATCGCGGACTTCCGCCCCGACGACAGCGGCGTGTCTCCGCTCGCGCGTCACGAGGAGTGGTATTACACGCCATGCCCAAGGTGCGGAGAGCGGGCGCGGCGCGAGACGGACGTGTCCGACACCTTCCTGGACTCGGCGTGGTATTACCTCCGCTACCCGAGCACCGAATTCACCGACCGGCCATTCGACGCGGCGCGGACCCGGAAGTGGTGCCCGGTCACGATGTACATCGGCGGTAACGAGCACGCGGTGCTCCACCTGCTCTACTCGCGGTACATCGCGATGGCGCTCCACGAGCTCGGCCACCTGGCGTTCGAGGAGCCGTTCAAGCAGTTCCGGGCACATGGCCTCATCGTGAAGGATGGGGCCAAGATGTCGAAGTCGCGGGGCAACGTCGTCATCCCGGACGATTACATCGCGAAATGGGGTGCCGACACCTTCCGGCTGTACTTGATGTTCCTGGGGCCGTTCCAGGAGGGCGGAGACTTCCGGGATTCGGGCATCAGCGGACCCCGGCGGTTCCTCGACAAGGTCTGGGACCTGGTGGACCAGTGCGAGCGGACGACGCTGGTGGGGAACGAAATCCACCAGTCCGTGGTCGTGAAGTGGCATCAGACCAAGAAAAAGGTCACCGAGGCGATGGAGTCGCTGAGCTACAACACGGCGATCGCCGCGCAAATGGAACTGCTGAACGCCGTGCGCGACAGCAACTGCTGCGAGCGCCACCTGGTGAAGGAAATGATCGTGATGCTGGCACCGTTCGCCCCGCACTTCGCGGAGGAGTGCTGGGAGATTCTCGGGCACGGCACGTCCGTGTTCGAGGCCGACTGGCCGGAGTGGGACGACCGGCTCACGGTGGAGGACACGATGGAGATACCCGTGCAGGTGAACGGCAAGACCCGCAGCAGGGTGCGGGTGCCGCGTGGGGCGGGGGAGGAGGCGATCGTGGCCGCCGCCCTGTCGGACACCACGGTCCGCCGGTTCACCGACGGGAAGGAACTGCGGAAGCGGATCTATGTGCCGGGGAGGATGGTGAGCTTGGTGGTGGGGTAACAGCGTGGAAAGTAGCGAGGACTGAGGACTGAGGTGCGAGGACTGAGGGAACTCAGTCCTCAGTCCCCAGTCCTCTTAAAGTAGTTTGACGATCCACTCCCCCACAAAGTACCCGATCACCGCCACACCCAATCCGACGACAAACATGTCCATGCCGCTGCGGAGCACGCCGCGGCCGGTGAAGAAGCTGCGCGCCGCGCCCACGCCGAAGTGGGAGAGCATCGCCACGCCGAATGACGTCCAGATCGCCCAGGGCGCGGTGCTGATGAGCAGCGGCGCCACAGGGATGAACGCCCCGAAGGCCGTGGCGGTCCCGGTGACCCAGCCCTCGCGCAGCGGCGTGCTGGACGCCTCGCCGATCCGTAATTCCTCGCGAACCTTCTCCTCGAGTCCCTTCACCGGATCCGCCATCACCTGCGTCGCGAGGGCGCTCGCCTGGGCCTCGGGAATCCCCTTGGCCTGGTAGAGAATGCTCAATTCCTCGCGCTCGAGCTCCGGCATCAGCCGGATCTCCTCCCGCTCCATTGCGATCTCGTGCTCATAGACCTCCCGCTCGCTCTTCGCCGCCAGGAAGCCGGACGAGCCCATCGAGAGAGCGTCTGCCGCCATCCCGGCCAATCCGGCCACCACGACCGCGTGGCCCACCGACGTGAATCCCTGCTGCGCGCCAATCATCCCCGCCACCAGGCCGAAATTCGCCGTCAGGCCGTCGTTGAATCCGTACACCACGTTCCGGAGGAATCCGCCCGCACCGGTCTTGTGCCACGGCTCGCTTCCGCCGCCGCTCAAGTGTGCCAGGGTGTCCGCATGCTCCTTCGATTCGCGCGCGAGCCGGAGGGCCGTCGGGGCCACCACGCCGTCGGGGGAGTCCTGGTACAGCTGGAGGTAGCTCTTGACCTCGCGCCCTTCCTCTTCGAGCAGCATCGGAAGGAGCATCTTGGGGCCTACCCGCCTCGCGAGCCACGCCGTCGCCCTGGCCTTCCGTGACGGCCGGACTTCCGGAACCGCGTGGCCGTTGTCCTCCAGGAGCTTCCTCCAGAGCCCGACGTGCCGCTCTTCCACCTGGGCCAGCTTCAGGTACAGCTCGGCGCGCCGGTCGTCCGGCTCGCTTCGGGCCAGCTCGCGGTAGAGGAAGGCGGCGTCGGCCTCGTCGGCCAGATGGTGGAGCCACAGGTGTGGGGCGGGGGTGGACATTGAGGCAATGTAGCGGGGAAGCGGGAAAGCGGGGAGGCGGCATCGCGGCGACACCTGATCGGGAAACGTGTTCCAAGCTTTTGTATGGCAATGACTTAGGCTCCTGCTGCGATCCCACGTGCACTTGGTCGCCAGACTTCCGCGCGTCCCCGCTTCCCCGCCTCCCCGCTTCCCAGTAGCGCCGCCTCCCTCCCCCTGCAACCATCCCCCCTATCCCCGCATCTTTACAGCGTCTATGCCCAGAGCCCTCGCGGTGGATTCCTACCTCATCGACGACGCCGAGTCCGTAATCGCCCGGGTGCGGGCCGGGGACCCGGCGGCGCTCGAGGTGTTGTATCGGTCGTTCGAGACGCCGGTCTACAATGTGGCCCGAAGGATCTGCCGCACGGTTGAGGATGCTGAGGACGTACTGCAGGAAACCTTCCTTGAGGTCTTCCGGAGTATCGGCCAGTACCGGGGCGAAGGCTCGCTCTGGGGCTGGGTGCGTCAGGTCGCCGCGAGCAAGGCGCTCATGCGGCTCCGCCGGAACAAGTATCGGGACACCGACGAGCTCCACGATGAGGTGCACGCCTTCCGCAGGGAAGACACGCCGCTCCGGATGGACCTCGAGGCGGCACTCGAGCGCCTCCCGGAAATCTCCCGCGCGGTCGTCTGGCTGCATGATGTCGAGGGTTACACGCACGAGGAAATCGCGGCGATGATGGGGAAGACCCCGAGTTTTTCCAAGTCACAGCTCGCGCGGGCGCACGTGAAGCTCCGCCGCTGGCTCGGGGAGGAGGCAGTCGCATGACACACCTTCGCATGGATCAGTTGCTGGCGCTCCGGGACGCGGGAAGCGAACCCGGATCCGCCGAGGCGGGTTCGCACATCGCAGAGTGTGCCGCGTGCGCCGCCGAGCTCGAGCGGCTGCATCAGCGGGTGGCGCGGATGCGCGCCCTGCCGGGCCTGCGGCCGCCGCGTGACCGGTTCGCCGAGGTCGCCCTGCTGGTACGGGGCGAACGGCGCCAGGCCCGGCTGCGGCGCCTCGGCGTCGGCGCGATGGCGCTGGCGGCGTCGATGGCCCTGATTGTCATCGGGCGCGACGTCTTCACACCCGACGTGGCCCGCGCGTCCGATCAGCTGACCGCGACGATGGCGGAGTCCGCGGCCCTCGAGCAGGCGCTCCAGGCCCTGCGACCCGACCAGCGAGTGACGGATGCCTACACGGCCCGGGTCGCCGCGTCGCTGGAGGATCGCATCGCGGACCTCGACCGCAGGCTTTCGGCGGCGCAGTCCGGCGGAACGCCTGCCGCAGAAGCCGAGCTGCTCGGCCTGTGGCGGGAGCGCGTGGGCCTGATGGATGCGCTGGTCGACGTGCACGTGACCCGCGCGGAACAGGTGGGGCTCTGATGTCCGCCCGGCGCCAGCTGTTCGCTGTCCTGGCGCTCCTGACGGGAGCTGCCGCCCTCAGTGCGGCGCAGGACACACCCAAGCCCCGACGCCCACCCGCGTCCCGAGTGGAATCGCTCACGATCGTCGTGGACTCGCTTCAGTGGATGGGCGATTCGCTCTCGCGGCGGATGTTCCTCCTCCAGGATTCCATTCAGCCGGCATTCGTGCAGGCCTTCGCGGCCCGGCGGGTCCGACTCGGAGTCATCGTCAATACCCGGCCCCGCGAGACCGATTCGATCGGCGCCTTCCTTGATGGGGTCACGCCGAACGGACCAGCGGCAAAGGCGGGTCTCCGGGGTGGCGACATCATCGTCCGATTCAACGGAACGCCGCTCGGCGTGGGGCAGCCCGATCGTGCGGAGCCGGGCGAGATGCGCCCCCGGGTCCGGCACCCCGGCATGCAACTCGTGGAGCTCGTCGCCCAACTGGGACCGAACGACACGGTGCCGGTCGAGTACCGTCGCGGCAAGGACAAGAAGCGCACGACCGTTGTCACGGCCGCCGAGCCCGACAACCTCGCGGTGATCACGACGCCGGACGGCGGCTACAAGATCCGGGTGATGCCGACCGGGGAGGAGTACTTCGTGGGGCGGATGCCGGATGATCGCGCACTCGAGCTTGCCATCAGGCGGAGCGAAATGGCACGGAGCATGGCCCCGCTCGCGGAAACGCGGCTGCCGCCGATGATGGCTGGTCCGATGATGCAGCATCTGGAGCTCGCCCCCCTGAATCCGCGCCTCGGGAGCTACTTCGGGACCTCGGAGGGCGTGCTGGTCGTGGATGTCGGCGATCCCGCGCCGCTCGGCCTCAAGGCTGGCGATGTGGTTCTGTCGGTCGACGGGCGGAAGCCGACCGATCCCGGCCATCTCATGCGGATCCTGCGGAGCTACGGCCCCGGAGAGAGCGCCAAGCTCGAGATCATGCGTCAGCGGAAGCGGATGACCCTGGAGGGAAAGATCGGGAACTAGCCGGGAAACCGGCGGTCCGCCGGCTCGCCGAGCGAGCCTGCGCTCCGCGGCGAAGCGGAGCGGTGGCGTCCCTGGCGCGGGTATGCCGCGTGCCATCTCTGGCTACAGGACGAAGCGCGGTAAGCGGAAGGCTGTCCGGCGGCTGCTGCGTGAAGGGGAATGCAGAATTACGCGGGAGGGGCAGGGGAGAAGAGAAAGGTCTCCATCTGTCCGTAGAGAAACTGCCTGGCCTCAGGGCTTCGCAGATCCAGGCCGTAATGGTTGATGAGCTGTTGCTGATACTTCAGCCACTCACTCCAGCACACGGCGCAGATCTGCTCGAAGGCTCTGAGGCCGAGTTCGTTCTGAAAGGGGCGGAAGGCCATCTGGTCGCGGGCCTGTCCGCAGCGGACGCAATTGACGGTCGCCATGGCCCGAATATACCCGCGCCCCGCTCCTAGCTCGACTGGCCACTCCGCAGCGCCTTGACGCCGCTCGCGGTGCCCAGGCCGGCGCCGATCCCGAACACGGCGGCCGTGCCCCCGGTCACGAGCGGCAGGAGCGCCGCGGGCCACGCGATCACCGCGGCAACGGCCCCGGCGATGAACGGCGCCGCGGGCGAATAGACCGCGTCCACGAAGCGCAGCCGGCGGCGCACGAAGGTGCGGGCGATATAAAAACCGGCCACCGCCGCGGCGATGGACACGATCAGGTAGAGCAGTCCCATTGGATCCTCGGATCAGGGTGACGTGTTGCAGTACGAAACATCCGCCCGATCGGTTTCAACTCACTCGGACAGGTGAACCGCGGTCAGCACCTTCGGCTCATCTGCCCATCTGCCCATCTGCCCATCTGCCCATCTGCCCATCTGCCCATCCTACCATCGCACCACACAACTCCCCCACATGAATCCCGAACCAAACGCGGTCAGCACGAGGAGGTCGCCCCGTTTGAGCCGCCCGCTCCGGACGCATTCGTCGAGCGCAATCGGAATGGTCGCGGAGGTGGTATTGCCATAGGTCATGATGTTGTTGTAGACCTGGTCTTCCCGGAGGCCGAGCGACTTCTGGATCGCTTCGGAAATGCGGAGGTTGGCCTGATGGGGGATGAAGAGGGAGACATCGGCGAACGTGAGCCCGAGTCTCTCGAGAACGGCCTTGGCCGACTTGGGCATTTTGACAACCGCATGCCGGAAGACCTCTCTCCCGTCCATCTGGAGCCACTGGCGCCGTTCCGTAAGATGCTGCACCGAAATGCGCGGGTGGTACATCGAGCCCGGGCTGTCCACCCAGAGTTTCTCGGCGTAGTCTCCGTCGGTGTGCAGGTCGAAGCCGAGAATCCCCCGGCCGTCATCGACATCCGAGGCGCCGAGCACCACGGCCCCCGCTCCATCCGCGAAGATCACCGCCGTGTGCCGGCCCTCCGTGGACAGGTCCATCCCGGTGGATTGGATCTCCTCGCCCACGAGCAGCACGCGGCTGTACTGCCCGGATCGGATCCACCCGTCCGCAACAGAGAGGCCGTAGATGAACCCGGCGCACTGGTTGCGGACATCGAGTGCGGGAATGTCCCCCGCGCCGAGCGCGCGTTGCAGGTACACTCCGTTGCCGGGGCAGAAGTGGTCGGGTGTGGAGGTCGCGAATACGATGGCGTCGATGTCGCCCGGCGTGAGGCCGGCGGCCTCGATCGCCTGGCGGGCCGCCGGCAAAGCCAGGTCGACGCTGGTCTGCCCCTCCTTGACCCAGCGGCGCTCCCGGATCCCCGTGCGCTCCTGGATCCACTCATCGGACGTGTCCATGAGCTTCGCGAGGTCATCGTTGGTCACGACCCGGTCCGGCACGGAGAACCCGGTGCCGAGGAATTGCGTGCGACGCACGGAGCCTCCGTGGGGGTACACCGAAGGGGGACTGGAAACTAGCGGGTCGGCGGGTCAGCCGGTCAGGGGGTCAGCCGGTCACACCCCTCCCAGCCACGGGTACCCCTGATCCTCCCAATATCCGCCGGGCCGGGACCGGGTGAACGTCACGGCGGTCAGGTACTTCGTCAGCTTGTAGCCAAGCTTGATCGGGGAATAAAGCCTGACCGGGGCGCCGTGATCGGGCATCAGGGGCCGGTCATTGTAGGCATACGCGAGGATGGTCTGCGGGTGCATCGCGCTGGTCAGGTCCCACCCGTTGAAGTAGTCCTCATCAAACGAGTCGAAGCGCAGGTAGCGCGCATCCGCCGTGGGCTCCACCAGCGCGGCGAGGGCGGCGAGCGGGACACCTGACCAGGTCGCGATGGCGGTCCATCCCTCCACGCAGTGATGCTTGACGGTGTAGGTGAGCCGGGGCAGGGCCTTGAGCTGGTCGAGCGTCAAGCGCATCGGCTTCCGGACGGCGCCTGCCACGTTGAGCGCCCACGCCGACGGGTCGGCAAGAATCGGAGTCTGGTCGCTGATGAAGTACGAGGGGAAGTGGCGATTCCGCTCGCTGACCGGGTATTCGCGCGCGAGGCGCGAGTGGGAAACAAGCCGCTCTCCCACCCAGTCGTTGATGCGCGAGATGCCCGCGAGGGCCGGGCGGAGGCCTCGTCCTCCATCCCATCCGCAGGCAGCGAGTCCCAGCGGGCCCAGTGCGGCGCCGGCGCGGAGGAACGCCCGGCGGGAGAGTTGTGGATCATTCATGGCTCGGGAATCTCCCTCGATACCATCCGGTGATCATCGCGCGGAGGGAGGCGGGGTCCACCAGCAGCACGAGCGCGACGTGAAGGGCCGTAAATCCGATGAAGAGCCAGACCGCGACGAAATGCCAGTAGCGGGCCAGCTCGTATCCGCCGAAGAGGGCGGTGAGCCAGGCGAGTTGAATCGGCTTGTAAATGGCGAAGCCGGACAGGGCGGAGATTGCGCCCAGCGCCACGATGAAGGAATAGGCCCCCTTCTGGAGCGCGTTGTGCTTACCCTGCGGAGGGTGGTCCCTCCGGAGGCGCAGGTAGTAGAGCTGCATCTGGATCGCGGGCGCGACGTCACGCGGGCGGAACAGGAGAGCGCGCCATTCGCCTGACCATGCGAGGAATCCGAGATAGACCAGGCCGGTCAGGACGAACGGCCACGCCAGGGCGAAGTGCCAGTTAAGTCCGCCGGCGAGCCACCCGCCCAGGCGCCCCCATTCGGGAATGGCCTCGCCGTCGAGCGGATTGGGCTGGAGGTAGGGTCCGCCGCGGGGTCCGAAGTGGGCGAAGGCCCCGTAGATCTGCAGGCCGCTGGCGATCATCCCGGTGAGGGTGATCGCATTCAGCCAGTGGGCGAACCGCACCAGGCCGTGATGCCGCTTCACTGGCAACTCGGCGGGAAGGTGGGAAGGCGGGGAAGCCGAAGCCACAACGTCCATTGGGCACTCCAAGCGCGCCTGGTCGGGATGGCACCAGAACAAGCGCTGCGCTACCGGGGTTCCCTGGTTACCCTCGACTGACCCGCCGACCCGCTTCCCCGCCTATTTCCTGAACAAGTACGCCAGCTTCACGAAGAACCCGTCGTTCTGCCGCTCCAGGTTCGCAAAATCGAAGGAGCTGTCCGTCGTCATCGTCGACCCATACCCGAAAAACGCCACCGTGCCCGGTGAGGGCTCGTAGGACGCCAGCCAGTCGGTCCGGAGTCCATCGTTTGCCTGGACCGTGGAAGGGGCGCCGTCCTCGAGCAGAATATCGCCGGTCGCGGGATCCCGGAGGGCGGCGCGGCTCTCGCTCCGATACTCGGTCACGACCCGGAAGAAGAGCGCGCGGGTCGGCTGGTACTCGATCTTGAACCGGGGGATCGTCGTCGTGGCGAACTCCGAACCGTCGCTGGCCCGGTCGAGCCGCAGCCAGGCCAGGCTGCCCTCGATCCGGATCGAAGCCGCCGGCCGCACGCTCAGGCCGGCCTCGATGGATACCCCATGGCCCTCCGAGGCCTCGGCGAACAGCGGAACTTCCCCGAACTCGAAATCAACGGAAGCATCGAACGTCTGAAACGTCGGTGTCTCGGCCGAGAGTTGTCCCCGCCAGAGCCCGGTCAGTTCGCCCGGCGGAACGTACGCCACGCCGGGCGATGTCTCGATGCCGCTGTAGAATGCCGGGTCGAACCTGACGAAGTCGTGATGCGCCTGGGCCCTCAGTTCCCATCCGCCGCGGAGCTGAAACTGAAAGGTGGCGTCTCCACCGCCCTCGATTGGGGCATCCGAGCCGAAATCCTCGTAGTGGTAGATCCAGCGCGGCCCGAAGAACGTGGTGAAGTTCTCGAGCATGGCGCCGGTATCGCCGTACCAGGTGAAACGGTTGAAGATGTGGGCCGTCACGACCCCGGTGCGGGGCACGAATCCCGAGCCCGCGTTGAAATCGTCGCCGATGCCGTCAATCCGGTAATTAAATCCCCAGGCCCGCCCGGTGCGATCGATTTCGACCTTCCAGATCGGATCGGATCGCTGGCCGAGGCCGTCGTTGTCATCGGTCCACGACTGGCCGTACTGCACCTCGACGTAGTGGATCTTCGCGAAGAACACCCGGGTATCGCCCTCGAGGACCCTGTTATAGGCGGATCCTTCCGTGCGGTCGGTGTAGGTCACGCCGGCGAGGCTGTTCTTTCCGATGTCCTGCCGCACTCGAACGAGATTGAACAATGCGTCGTCCGTCCGGCCCGTTTCGTCCACCGCGGCCAGGTAGGCGACGCCGGTGTGGCCGAACTTTCCGGTGAATTTGCCTCCGGCGATCGGTTCGACCACCCGGCGCGTATACACCAGTTGATTGGGGGTCGCGAAGAGCTCGATCCCCTCGAGAAAGAATGGGCGCTTCTCCGGGAGGAAGAGCGCGAAGCGCTCGTTCACGGTGACGAGCCCCACGTCCGATTCCACCTGGCTGAAGTCGGGGTTGATGGTGCCGTCCAGCGTCAGGTTCGTGAGACCGAGGCGGAAATTGGCTCCGAAGCTCGGGTCGACGTCCTCACGCGAGAAGGCCCCGGTCGTTGCGTCCCGGCTGCCGTTGGCCGTGGCGGTCACGAACGGCTGCACCTCCGTCACCATCCCCGCGGAGAGCCCCGTCAGTCCGTCTATGACACCGGATTGGGCCAGGAAGCTGGTGCCCGCGCGGCGCACATCGGTCCAGGTGTCCTCGAAGCCCGTCCGTTGGGTGATCCGGGAGAAATTCAATCCCCACTGCTTCACGTCCCCGCCGGCGTACCGGAGGCTCTTGAATGGAACGCGGACCTCGATGACATACCCCTCGCTGGTGAGGCGCCCCTTGGAGTCGAACACGTAGTCGGGGCTCTCGTCCTCGGTGCCGCCGAAGATGTTGCTGGCGTTCGCGCCGGTCTCGCTCCGCACACCGTCGGCCTGGACCCCGAGGGGGTTCACGCCGAAGAAATAGGCCCGCCGATGATCGTTGAAGGTGTCGAGGAAGATGACGACACGATCCTCCCCGCCGATGTTGTCGCGGTCGGCATTCGTCGCGCGAACGGATCCCGGGTCCCGGTCATGCGCGATGATGCCGAAATAGATCGCGGTCGGCGAGTACCAGACCCGCACCTCCGTCTCCTCCACGGCCGGCCGCCCATCCGCCGGCCGGAACTGATGGAAGTCGGTCAGGCGGGTCGCCTGCTCCCACACCGGCTCGTCGAGAATGCCATCGACCTCGATGGCGGCTTCGATTCGCGGAATGGTGATGGTGGGGGGTGGGGCGACGGCTTGCGACTGGAGAAGGAGCGAAAGGGGAATGAGCATGGGTAGAAATTAGCGAGTCAGCGGGTCAGGGGGGACAGCGGGCCGGTTGGAACACAAAACGGGTGGGAAAGTGGGAAGTTTCATCCTCCGCCGCTGGTCAGGTCAACGTAGCTTCACCGACCAGCCGGCCCACTGGCTCCCTGACCCACCGTTCCGCTGTCCCGCATCCGATCCGGAAACTCTCCGCGGAGAATCGCGACGCCACTGACCGCGACCAGGAGGCTTGGCTCGGGCAACGCCGCGATGCCGAGCATCGTCAGGGCTGGTCGGGTCGAATCCGGGAAGCTCGCGGCTATCTCGGCTTGGAGGGCGTGGAAGTCGTCCGCCTTGCACTCCACACAATACACCGTCAGCGTGACCAGATCCGCCGGAACGCCCCGCGCGTAGCGGACGACACCCGCGGCATTGGCGAGCGCCTGCCGGAGCTGAGCGACCCGGTCCGTGCCGCCGACAACGTTGCCCAGGCTGTCGAGGGCCACCTGGCCGGCCAGATAGACGACCAGCCCCGACTTGACCGCACTGCTGAAGCCTTCGATCCCGGGAATGCCGGGCGCCTGCAGGAACACCGGCGGGCCGGAGGCGCCCGGATATGGCATCCCGCCCGGCCCCTGGTGCGGAGCAGCGGCGGGGGCGCAGGCGATTCCTGCGAGAAGGAGAAGCCCGAAGCAGAACCTACTCATAGCGCAGTGCCACGATCGGGTCGAGGCTCGCCGCCCGCCGCGCAGGCCAGATGCCGAAGAAGAGGCCGACGGCGGCGCTGAACACGAAGGCGATGACGATCGCCATCGGCGAGATGAGCGTGTTCCAGCCCGCGAGCCGCGAGAGGGCGGTCGCGGCCCCGGTTCCCAGCGCAATGCCGAGCGCGCCGCCCACCAGGCACAACACCATGGCCTCGATGAGGAACTGGGTCAGGATGTTCGTGCGCGTGGCTCCAAGCGCCTTGCGGACGCCGATTTCCTTGGTCCGCTCCGTGACCGACACCAGCAGGATGTTCATGATGCCGATCCCGCCCACGAGAAGGCTCACGCCCGCGATGCTGGCGAGCAGGGCGGTAAAGACCTGGGTCGCCTGTTGCTGGGTAGCGAGGATTTCCTGCTGATTCCGGATCTGGAAATCATTCTCCGCGCCCGGGCGGATATGGTGCTCCCGCCGAAGGACGCCTTCGAGGCTCACCATCCCCTGCTCGATGGGAATCCCCTCGGCGACCTGCACGGTCAGCGAGCGGAGCCGGTCGCTGCCGAACACCCGATACCGTGCCGTCTCGAGCGGGATGAGAATCTGCTCATCAGGATTCTGGAAGCCCTGGGAGCCCTTCCGGCTGAGGACGCCAATGATCTCAAACGGAATGCCGCGAATGAGAATCGTCTGATGAATCATCGCCGCAGGGTTGCCGCCCAGCATTTCGGGTACTTCGAAACCGAGCACGGCGTAGCGCTGGCGGGCCTCGTCGTCCCCCTCGGAGAACATCCGGCCATAGGGGAGGGTGTAATTCCGGACCTCGTCATAGTTGGCGGTCGTGCCGACGATGTCCGCATTGATGTTCTGGTTCCCGTACTTGATTTGCACCGAGGATCTCATCTCCGGCACCACGGCGGAAATGAGATTCGCGTCCCGCTTGAGGGCCTCGTAATCGTCGGTCGTCAGGCTGACCCGGACGTTGGACGCCACCCCGCGCATGAAGGACTGCCCGGGAAACACGGTCAGCAAGTTGGCGCCGAGCGCGGCGATCCGCTCCTCGATGGCCTTCTGGGCGCCCGTACCCAGCGCCACCATGGCGATGACCGCGGCCACGCCGATGACGATGCCGAGCATCGTCAGCGCGGAGCGGAGCTTGTTGGCGCGAATCGATTGGAAGGCGACCGCGACCGTTTCCCCGATCATCATGCCTAGCGACCTCCTCCGGTGCTGGGGGACGCCTGGGTTGTGCCCTGTCGCACGCCGGGCAGACCACCCCCGCCGGTAATGTTGCCGATCCGTTCCTTGAACTCCTGCTGAGATTGCACCAGGCTCGCGCTCGGCAGGACCAGCACGGAGTCCTTGTCGGTCAGACCGCTGACCACCTCGCTGTAGTCGAGGTCGGTGAGCCCGGTCCGCACCCGCACCGGCGTCGGCTGCCCGTTGCGCATGGCGAAGACGATGTAGCTGCCGCCGAACTGATAGTCGGTGCTCCCTTGGGCCGGCCGGCCGCCCGGCCGGTTGCCGCCCATCCCCTGGAACACCTTCCGCAGCATCGCGCGCTCGGCCGCCGTCGGCTCCTGGCCGCTCATTCGCTTCTGCATCACCGCGCGGACCTGCGCTTCGGTCACCCCCTCAGGCAGCGGAACCTGGCGGCCGTCCGGCAGGGTGAGGGTGTTGCCGGCCTTGGCGGCCTGTTTGGCCGTATCGACGGGGGCCGCCCCGGCGAGGGAGGTGCGGCTCCGGGTCGTATCCGGCCTGGCGCTGTCGGCCCGGGCGAGCTGCAGCCGGACCGCCTGCGAATCGAGGCCAAGCACCTGGGCGGCGGAGCCGACGTCGCGCTGGGTGCGCAGCGCCGCGTTCGGGATCGCGAGCACGCTGTCCCTCCGGCCGACGTGGATCTCGACCTCGGTGTTCATGCCGGGCTTGAGCCGGCCGTCGCGATTCTCGATCCGGACCAGCACGGGGAACATGGTGACGTTCTGCAGCGTCTCCGCCTGGGGCTCGATCTTGAGGACCGTCCCCTCGAACGGCGAGTTCGGATACGCGTCCACCGTCACCGTGGCGCGAAGCCCGGACCGGATCTTCCCGATATCCGTCTCGTCCACCAGGGTCCGGACCTGGACCAGGTTGAGGTCCGCCATCTTGAGGAGCACGGTGCCGCCGCCCACGTCGCTGGTCGGCGAGGAAATCACCTGGCCGCGCTCGACGCTCTTCTCGATGATCGTGCCGGTGATAGGCGCGCGGACATCCGTGTCTTCGAGCCGGATGCGGGCGTTCTCCAGCGCCACCTGCGCCCGGATCACCGCCGCCTTCGCATTCGCGTAGTCGAGAATGGCCTGCTCGTGCTCGGTCTGGGTAATCGACTGCGACTTGAAGAGCTCGTCGGCGCGCTGCCGCTGCGCCGTCGCGTTCGTTTGCTGTGCGCGCGCGACCTCGAGCTCCGCCTCCGCCTGCGCCACGGTGTTTTTCGGCGTGCGGGGATCCACCCGGACCATGAGCGAGCCGCGCTCGACCGTCTGGCCGGTCTCGACGAGCATCTGGAGAATCTCGCCCGAGGCTTTCGACTTCACCTCGACGGTCGTATCGGGCTGGATGGCGCCCGCGGCCTGGGCCGAGACGACGATGTCACGATGCTCCACCGGCACCGCCTGGTACACGAGCGGCGGTGCGTCCTTCTTGCAGCCCACGGCCGCCAGGACCGCCAGGAACAGCATTCGATTCCGCATTACTTGGTCTTCTCCGTCAGGAAATCCGACTCGACGCGGCCGTCCAGGAGGTGGACCTGGCGCGCGGCGTGTGCGGCGATGTCGTGTTCATGGGTGACCAGCACAATTGTCTGGCCCTCGCGGAACAGCTCCTCGAAGAGGGCCATGATCTCGGTGCTCGTGGCCGAGTCGAGGTTGCCGGTCGGTTCGTCGGCGAGGAGGATGCTGGGCCGGTTCACCAGCGCGCGCGCGATCGCCACGCGCTGGCGCTGGCCGCCCGAGAGCTCGTTCGGCCGGTGAGCGACCCGGTCGGCCAGGCCCACGCGGCGCAGTGCATCCTCGGCGCGCTCGCGCCGCTCCTTGGCGCCGACACCACCGTACACCAGCGGGAGCTCGACGTTATGTAGCGCGGTCGCCCGGGGGAGCAGGTTGAACGTCTGGAAGACGAAGCCGATTTCCTTGTTGCGGATCCTGGCCAGCTCGTTGTCCCCCAGCTCGGAGACGCGGTGCCCGTTAAGCCAGTACTCGCCGCTCGTGGGGCTGTCGAGGCATCCAATGACGTTCATGAGCGTCGACTTGCCGGAGCCCGAGGGGCCCATGATCGCCACGAACTCATTGCGCCGGATCGTGACGTCCACGCCGCGCAGGGCCCGGACCACCTCGCCGCCCATGTCGTACTCGCGCGTGAGGGCGCGGGTCACGATCATCGCGTCCCGCGGGACATCGGGCGGCAGCATGGCCATGCGTTCGTCGGTGTTGCGGAGCGCGGTGCTCACAGGGACCTCCCGATAAGTGCCTCGATCTGGGCCTTGGCCACGAGATAGTCGAACCACGCCTGCACCACGTCCACCTCGGCCTGGGACAGCGCTTCCTGCGAGGACAGCACGTCCACGATCGTCGCCGCGCCGAGCCGGTATCGCTCCTGATTCACCCGGAGGTCTTCCTCCGCCGCGGACACGCTGGTGGTCGCGATGTCGATCTGCGCCCGCGCGGCATCCAGCTGGGCGAATCGCTGCGTCAGCTCGGCCGACACCTGGCGCCGGGCGTCGGCTGCGTCTGCCCGGGCGTTCTCCAACGCGGTGGAGCGATTGACGACGGTCTGTTCCCGCGCGAACCCGTTGAACAGCGGCCAGCTGAGCGCGAGGCTCAGGTTTCGGCTGTTGAGCAGGTCGTAATCCTGGGCGTCGCTCCCGCTGTAGCCGTAGCGGCCGGAGAGATTCAGCGC
>DASTCF010000141.1:0-6423 GCA_035711365.1 Gemmatimonadales bacterium | reverse complement strand
GATGTCGACTTTGCGGGCATCATCTTCTACGGCTCCTACGTCCGGTTCTTCGAGCTGGCGGAGACGGAGCTGTTCCGTGCGGCCGGCCTGCCGTTCGGTACGCTGTTCGACACCTACGACGTCTTCCTGCCCCGGGTACAGGTACACACCGAATTCCACTATCCACCGCGCCTGGATAATCATCTCGCGGTGGCTGCCTACATCGGCCAGGTGGGGCGCACGTCGATGACCATCAACTTCGACGTGGTCCTGCGCCCCTCCGGACCGCATTGTGCGCACGGCCATATGGTGCTGGTCTGCGTCGATCGCCAGACACTGACGCCGAAGCCGCTTCCGGCCGGGCTGCTCAAGGCACTGACACCGTTTACCCTGACCGTCGCCGAGGCACGCCGCGAGCTGGGCATTCAGGGCGCCGGCGCGTGACGCGAATTCTGCCGGTGCTGCTGCTCCTTGCCGCCTGCCAGGCCGGCGGCGGTAAGCTCACCGCGCGCTGGATCGGCGAGCAGGACACGGCCTCGTTCCAGGCTCCGGTCACCGCGTCGTGGTGCGAGGCGAACAAGCGGCTCGACCTGTTCGCGATGCGGGGAGATTCCGGGATCGGGCTCGCCCTCTACCCGGTGGACAGCGCGCAGCTCGCTGCCACGTACACCGTGACCGAGCCGGGTGGCCCTATTCAGGTCCGGCCGGGGGCGGGCGTCGCGATTCGCTGGTTCGGGAAGACGGCAGTCGTGGGGTTCTGGGGCCGGGAAGGCACGATCACCGTCACCCAGAAGAAACGCGGCCGGCTTGGCGTTGACATTGACGCGAAGCTCGTGTCCAGCGTGCTGGATGGACCGACCCTCGCCCTGACTGGGTCCGGCAACGGGATTCAAATCGAGCCCGACACCTCTTGTGCGAACGCGGGTGCGGTGCCTTCACCCGGTCCAGCGGTGCCCGGGCCGTTCGTGCCCGATTCAGCCGCGCGGGAGATAGATTAGGGCATGGACCAGACGTATTTCCGCCGCGGCTTCGGCCTGAAAAAGGACATCGAGGGGACGCTCACCGCCGACTATGCGAGCGCGGTGGTGGATGCCCTGAAGGCCGGGGATTACACCCTGTCGGTCGGGGAGCTCACCTTCCGGCTGGCCCGGGAGTTCGGGTTCTGCTATGGCGTCGACCGTGCCGTCGAATATGCGTACGAAGCACGCGCCAAGTTCCCCGGCCGCCAGCTGTACCTCGTCGGCGAGATCATTCATAACCCCCATGTCAATCACAAGCTGAGGCAGATGGGAGTTCAGTTCCTCACCCATCACCCAGGCGAGGAATTCGATTACTCCGCGCTTCGCGCGGAGGATGTCGTGATCATCCCCGCGTTCGGCGTCACCATCCGGGACTTCGAGCGGCTCCGCGCCATCGGCTGCGTACTGGTGGACACCACTTGCGGATCCGTCCTGAACGTCTGGAAGCGGGTCGAGGGCTACGCGAAGGACGGCTTCACCGCGATCATTCACGGGAAGCACTATCACGAAGAGACCAAGGCGACGGCGAGCCAGGTGACGCGCTATCCTGGTGGCCGCTATCTCGTGGTGTTCGACAGGGCCGAGGCGCAGCTGGTGTGCAGATTCATCGAGGGGCACGGGGATGCGGCGGAGCTGGCGCGGCACTTCCACGGCAAGACCTCCGACGGCTTTGATTTTTCCCGCGACCTCGCGCGCGTGGGGATTGCCAATCAGACCACGATGCTGGCGGGAGAATCGCTCGCGATCGCCGACGAGTTCCGCCAGAGCGTCATCCGCCGCTACGGAGGCGATACCGTCGCGGAACACTTCCGGAGCTTCGACACCATCTGCTCCGCCACTCAGGAGCGGCAGGACGCGGTCGTCCAGCTCCTCGAGGAGCCGCTCGACGCGATGGTTGTGGTGGGGGGCTACAACTCGAGCAACTCCTGCAACCTCGCGGCACTCTGTGCCACGCACGGCATCCCGACCTACCATATCGAGGACGCCCACTGCATCGACCCGGTGGACGGCACCGTGCGGCACCAGCCGATCAGGACCAAGGTCGAGGTGGTGGCAGCCGACTGGCTGAACGGCGTGCGCCGCCTCGGCCTCACCGCCGGCGCCTCCACGCCGAACAACAAGATCGGCGAGACGGTCGCGAGGGTCTGCGAGAGCGCCGGAGCGATGGCAGTACTGGAAGGAGTGCTCAGAGGGAAGGACTGAGGTTCGAGGACTGAGGACGGAGGCCAGGAGCTGATGTCCATTGGGCGTGCACTCGCCATCGTTTCGTGGAGCTTCCTCATCGGAAGCTCTTGCGCTATTGACCCCGTCGAAGGCCGCTGGGATTACTCGGTCGTCCCAGTTGGACCCCAGTCATTCCTAGGAACAGCGGGCAGGGCCCTGGCTGACACGTTGGTGATCGAAGTGCGAGGTGATCTCGATCTGCCCGTGGAGGGAATCCAGGTCGTCTGGGGGCTCTCGGGATCGGACGGCAAATTCGAGGTCCTCACGCCTCGGACCGATGCGAACGGACGGAGCGCGGCGGTGTGGAAGCTCGGCCTGGCAGAGGGAACGCAGGAGGCGTTCGTCAACGTCGGTGACGGGGTGGCCATCGGCACCGGTGAGTCAGTCAGGTTCGTGGCCGAGGCCAGTACGCTACACGTGCGGGAGGTCTCGGTTGGGCAAGGGCACGCCTGCGCCATCACTATGGACCGACGGGCTGTCTGCTGGGGAGCAAATTGGACCGGTCAACTCGGCACCGGCGACCTGGAGCCCCGGGACGCTCCGACGCCGGTCCTCGGCCTGCCAGAGGTCGTCGAGATCCGCGCCACTGGCAACTGGCATACCTGTGCTCGCGACACACAGAACGGAGTATGGTGCTGGGGCAGCAGTGCCAATGGAGCCGTCGGTCCGGGGGCGATGCAGCCCCACCAGCTCGTCCCGGTGCGCGTCCCAGATGTCGATGGGGCCGTTCGGCTCACCGTAGGTTCGAGTTGGGATACCTTCTCGTGTGCCTTGCTTGCCTCGGGTGAGACGAAGTGCTGGGGATCCAACCGTGGAGGAATGCTGGGCACCGGCGACACAGTGAGCTCAGCGGCACCTCGGCTTGTCCTGGGTGACCATCAATTCACCACGATTTCCTCGGGGGAGTACCGGACCTGCGGGCGCACGGCCACAGGTGAGGCATATTGTTGGGGCGATGCGAGAGGCGAGGAGCTCGCCCCGCTGCCGGCTGGGATGTATCTCGAACCGGTGCTCGTCGCGGATGGAATGAAGTTTGACAGCCTGGCAGTCGGCGCCTACGCCGTGTGCGGCCTGCGCTCTTTCGGCAAGGCGTACTGTTTCGGGAACATTGGAGGTGGTAACCTGGGAACATGGTTGCCGAATGGAGAGTATGCGACGAAGGCACCAGTCCCCCCTGAGACCACCGAGTCATTCGTCCAGCTCGAATCCGATGGTTGGTCGGGAATGTACGCCCGCACCAGTGATGGACGGGTATTCATGTGGGGCGAGGTGTGTTGTGACGCCTATGTAGTGCCGCCCGTTCTCATCACACCTACGATTCACTTTGTGGAAATCGCCGCCGGTTCCGGCAACAGGTACTGTGGAATCACAGAGTCCGGTGGTCTCTACTGTGGGGCGCCCGGCTGGTGGTTCTGGAAACAGGAGGAGACGCTCGAAGGCATTCCTGCGAACCCCGACTCGGAGTAGGCATGCCCATTCGCCAGGTGTCCGTCTCCGGCATTCCAGCGGTGGCGCTCCGCAATCCCGAGCTGGAACTGATCGTGGCGCCGACGCTCGGTGGCAAGATCACGAACCTGCGCCGGCTCCGAGGCCGCGAGTGGCTCTGGCGTAATCCCCGACTTCCATTCACGCTCCCGGTTCCCGGGAATTCGTTCATTGAAACAGCCGACAGCGGCGGATGGGACGAGTGCTTCCCGACCGTGCTGCCGTCGCGACTCCCTGGCGCCTCGCCGGACTCGCCTCCGCTGCCGGATCACGGTGAGCTCTGGTCGGCCCGCTGGGAATCGCGGGTGTACGAGCACGCGGAAGGCGTGACCTTCGCGGGCACGGTCCGTGGCATCGCCCTGCCGTATGAGTTCACCCGGGAAATCACGCTGCATTCAGAAGAACCGGTGGCAGTCCTCCGCTATCGGCTCCGCCACCTCGGGAGTGCCCCGTTCCCGTGGATCTGGTCGGCGCACCCGGTGTTTGCCGTGCGGCCGGGGATGCGCGTCGTCCTGCCGACGGTCCATCAGGTTCGCTTCGGCCAGGTACATGGCCGGGCGGACTGGCCGGTCGGCAGTCACCACCGCTGGCCGCTCGACGGCGGGGACGACGCGTTCGTATTGCCGGCGTCGACGGGATGGGCCGCGATGGCCTACGCTGACATCGGGTCATCCGGCCGGATGCTGCTCGAGGATCCGGAAGCGGGGGAGTGGGTCGACCTGCTGGTCGAGCCCACCGAGGTGCCGCAGGTCGGCGTCTGGCTCAACATGGGTGGATGGTCGCCGGACGGGGGTGCTCCTTACTACAACTGCGCCATTGAACCTGCCATCGGGGCACCCGGCCGGCTCGAGGAGGCGGTCGAAGGGTGGAAACTGGCCCCGACCTTGCTTCCCGGGGAGGTCAGGCAGTGGCGCGTCACGGTCGGTCTCTGGTCCGAGGAGGACTAGCGGAACTGCCATTGTCGCTGCAACTTAGCCGACCCCTCACCCGAGTCAGGGGAGTGCTGGCGCAATGGCCCGACCCACCTCTGAGGCGCACCGGTTGCTGCAGTCCGCCATCCGTGGCCTGCCGAACGTCTCCTCCCGCCGGATGTTCGGCGCCGAGGCGTTCTTCAATGGCCGGCGGATGTTTGCCTTCCTGCGTGGGGATCTCGTCGTCCTCAAGCTGCCCGAGGCTGAGCGGCGGGAACTGATTGAGTCGAAGGCGGGGCGCCCATTCCTCGTGGACGAGCGGGCCAGTTTCGGGCGCTGGGTCGAGGTGCCGGTGGATGGAGATGCCGCCGAGCGGGCGCTCCAACTGGTGCAGTCGGCGTACGCGGCGGCCAAGCGTCCCGACCGGGACGGTCCCCGGCGGCGACGGCGCAGGTCGGGACGAATCGAGGCGTAAGACTCTTGCGGCCCCTCCCTACGGATGGGCCGCTTCGCTTTGGCGCTTGGCAATCAGCCGCGCCACGGCCGCGATGGTGAGCGGCGCGCTCCCCTCCGCGCGGTTGTTGACGAGGATGTAGGCGGGGATGCGAGCATTGATCGCCGCTTCGATGAGCCGGACAATCTCGGCCCTGAGCTCGGGATTCCTGTCCTGGATTCTGTCATAGGGCGCGAAGGCGTCCACCGCCTCTGCGTAGTACCGGCCCGGCCGAAGCAGCGCCCGCGCGACGATGAACGGCGCGCCGATGACGCCGGGCAGGTCGAGCTGCTCGCCGATGGGCGGCATGCGGGTCCACGAGTTGAAGCAATGCCCGACGCTGTGCTCCCGCAGGACGGCGAAATACGCTGGCGTGAGGAATTCTGGGTTGCGCACCTCGACCGCGTAGGGCGCCTCGCGCGGGAGCGCGCCGAAGAAACGATCGAGCGTATCGGCGAATTCGAGCGGTGCCAGCTTCGCACCGCGGGTCATCGCCTGGAACTCGAAAACGAACGGCCCTGTGTGGTCCGCGAAATGGCGGAGATACGGGGTCAGCATCGCCTCGATGAAGAGCTCGGGATTGAGGAAGTCTGGGTTGGCCTCGCCGGCCTTGGCCTTCTCGCGAAGCTTGCTGTGCGTGTGCACCGTGATCCGGTCCCAGACCTTGCTCACGCACTTGAACCCCGCCGGCAGCGCGGCCGCGTACTCCTGCAGCACCTTCTCGCTGGGTGGATTGTAGAAGCTGGAATCAATGCCGACCGTTGAGAACAGCGGCCAGCGTGCATACTCGGCCAGCATCTTCCCGCTCGCGCCCGACTTGGGGTACTTCTGGTGGTAGACCAGTCCCTGCCATCCGGGGTAGTTCCAGGATGAGGTGCCCAGATGCACGAGCGGCGGGATGGCAGCCCGGAGCTGCTCGAGCTCTTCAGGCGTCGGGAGCGGGTCAACGGCCATGCGCTCAGTCGCGCGGGACAAGCTTGAACACTCTGCCCTCGGCTTCGACGATGTACAGCTCGCCGGCGGCGTCCTCGCCGAAGCTCGAAATCCTTCCTCCCGGCGCCAGCGCCGGCCAGTTCCGCGGGTTCCGCGCCGTCCCTCCCGAGTACTCGAAGCTCCGTATCCAGCCGTCACAATAGTCCGAGTAGAAGTACAGGCCCTGAATCTCGGGGATGGCGCTCCCGCGGTAGACGTATCCCCCCGTGATCGAGCAGCCGTCCGCGTGCGTGTACTCCAGCACCGGCAGGGTCAGCCCGACGGTGGAACAGCTGGTGGACCGATAACACATCCGGCCCTCCATGATGGCCCAGCCGTA
>DASTCF010000140.1:0-8286 GCA_035711365.1 Gemmatimonadales bacterium | reverse complement strand
AGCGTGCGCCGCCTGGCCATGAAACGAGCCGATGGCCACGGCGTCCCGACCCGTAGAGCTCACCCAGGTGGGAAGCGCACCGGGCTGCCCGGGGTACACCTGGTTCATCGGCACCGTATCCCCTTTCAAGCGCCGGGCCTGTCGCACCAGCTGCTCCATGAGCGCATAGGCGTGCGTGAGCATGGGCGCCGCACCAGGGCCGACGGCGGCGCGGATGGTTTCGGTGCTTTCTCCGCGCCGGAAGGTGGTGACGGCGTCCTTGGGGCCGAACTCCGTCGTGCTGGTCCATGTCGGCGGGCCATCGAGCCGGTCGGAGTTGAAGAGGCTGGCCTCGAACCTGATGACGCGGCCGTCCTTCCCGATGGTGGCGATATAGCGGATCAGTGCGGTCCGGGGCACCCGGAGCACGCGCTCACCTTCCAGGCGATTGGAAGTGCGGGTGAAGCGCTCCACGGCGAGAGTATCGGTGCCGAGCCGGGTAACGAAGCCGCCCTGGTCCGCCTCCTGGGCGCGAACAGGACCGGGAAGCTGCAGGGCGATCGTTGCGGCGAGCGAGACGGCGGCGGCGAGCGGGCGGTTCATCCTGCGACACTCCGGATTGGGGCCTCGACGGTGGGTGGCGCGATGTTCGCCCTACGCGGCGTCGGCTTTGCGGGATTCGGACAGGCGGTCCGATGATGGCGCAAGCGGAGCGATGACGATGATTCTTCTCGGCGAAAGTCAGAGGAGCCGGCGAGGATAGTTTAGGATTCACATCAGCATCGATCCACGCCATTAGTCCCCTGCTGCAAGGAGCCCCCATGCCTCCCGACGCGACATTTCCGTACGACACGCACCTCGACATCCTCCACCCGGCGCTCGAGCTGATCGACATCCAGAAGCTCGCGGACGCATGCACCCATCCGTGGTACAACCAGACGCTCTGCAAGGTGAACGATTCGGTGGTCCGGCTGGGGGTCCTGAAGGGCGAATACCACTGGCACCACCACGACGTGGAAGACGAATTCTTCTACGTCGTCGAGGGGAAGTTCATCATCGACATGGAGGACCGCTCGGTCGAGCTCGGGCCGCGCCAGGGCATCGTCATCCCGCACGGCGTGCGCCACCGCCCGCGGGCGCCAGAGCGCACCGTCATTCTGATGGTCGAGAACGCCACAATTGTGCCGACGGGCAGCTGACGAAAACACGAACGGCCGGCCCGCCAGAAGGCGGACCGGCCGTCGTCACGAGTGCGAGCCCGTTGCCGGGCCCTCACTCAGAGTGGTTACGCGAGCTTGACCACGTTCTCGGCAGCCGGACCCTTGGCGCCCTGAACGATGTCGAACTCCACGCGCTCGCCTTCGGCGAGGGACTTGAAGCCCTGCGCCTGGATGGCTGAATGATGCACGAAGCAATCCTTCTGGCCGCCCTCAGGCGTGATGAAGCCAAAACCCTTGGCATCATTGAACCACTTCACGGTACCGGTCGTACGCATTTCCTACCTCGTTGAAATTGTAATCGGGGTGCGGACATGCCGTACGAGCCGACTACGTGTTTGAGGGACCTATGAAAAAGGCTCGGCACGAAGGCCAAGCCCCTGTGTCCCCTTGTGACCCGCGCGCCCCATTGGCGCCTGTGTCACGAACGCGGAAGATAACCAAGGGGCGCTATTTGGACAAGGGGACCCCCTCCGACCCGTCAAATCCGCCGCCATCCGACTAGGTTTCTTCCCGCGCGGCCACCGGGCCGCCCGCCACCGTGCGTCACGAGGTCTCCATGCCCAGCTACAAGGTCGAGCAGCGGCGCCTTACCTACCGCGGCCGCGACTTCCACTTCGTCTCCTACGAGGGCCACCCCGCGAACGAGCGCAAAGGCGAGCCGGCCGAGGGCGCTATGTGGTGCCTGATGAACGAGGGCAAGCGGCGGCCCGTGATGCCGCAGGTGCCCGGGCAGGCCGTGGAGGAGCTCGATCGCGCCCTGCTGGCGTGGCTGAAGGAACAGATCCCCCGGATGCCGGAGCCGGCTGCCACTCGCCGTCCCTTCTGACCGGTGCCTACCCCCCGAGGAGCCTGACTTGCCCAAGCGCAACTATCAGTTCGAAAAGCGGCAGAAGGAGCTGGACAAGAAGCGGAAGAAAGAAGAGAAGCGGCAGCGGCAGCTGGAGCGGGCCAATCGTCCGGCGGACGAGACGCTCGACGAGTTAGCCACGCCGGGCGACGCCACCCTCGAGGGCTGAGTGGCCGTGCCGGTGCGGACCCTTGCTGGCGTCGTGCTGCTCGCGGCCCTCGCCGGTGCCGTGCCGGCGCGCGCACAAAGTGATTCACTGCCGCCGGATGGTACGCACCGGATCTTCCGCGACAGCCTGCTGGACCAGATGGTCGGTGCCTGGGCGATGCGCGGCACGCTTCGGGGCCAGTCGGTGGAGTACCGGGCCCACGCGGACTGGGTGCTCAACCACCAGTTCCTCCGCCTCGAACTGCATGATGTGAACTCCCCGCCCGCCTACGAGGCGCTCGTCTTCATCGGTTACGATTTCTCGAAGGACCGGTACATCGCCCACTGGCTCGACGGGTATGGCGGGTGGGCGTCCGAGACCCTCGGCCTCGGCCAGCGGCGTGGCCAGGCCATCGAGTTCCTGTTCGATTATCCGAACGGCCTCTTCTCCAACACGATGACGTGGGATCCCGAACGCCAGGGGTGGTCCCTCGCCCTCCGCGCGAAGGACAGGGGCGGGAACTGGCAGCCGTTCGCGGATTACTGGATGAGCCGCCGGGCGGAGTAGGCGGGTCAGCGGGTCAGCAGGTCAGCCGTATCTACGTTCCGCCTGTCCGCCCTTCTACAACCCAATCCAGTAACTCAACTTCACGAGAAAGATGTTCTCCGCATCGGCAGACCGGAGCCGCTGCAGGTCGTGGCTCACGTCGAGCGAGCCCGACGGCGAGTCGGCCTGGCGGTTCTGGGTCCACACGAAATACAGCGTCGACCCCGGCCGGAACTCGTAGCGGAGAACTGCGTTCCCGCGAATGGACTGGAAGCTGAAATCCGGGTCCGCGAACGCGAAGGTCGCCGCCGGTCCGCCATCATCTGGATCGACTTGGTAGGTGCCGTTCCCCTCCGCATCCTCCGTGCGTGAAATCGTTCCCACATCCTGCCCGTAGACCAGCTTCTCGGTGTCCCGCGTGCGCGCGAACTCCTTGAAGTTCGAATAGTCCACCCCCGCCAGCAGGGGCTGCAGGAACACCTCGAGCGAGAGCGCCGGACTGAACGTCCAGTTGATTCGGGTATCCATCGTGACCTCGTCCCAGTTGAGGTCCGAGACCACGTACCGCCGGCCGTAGAAGGCGGTTGCCGTCGGATCGTCGACTGCCGTCACGTACTCCGCCGTGGCGCCGTAGTGCGAGAACCCCGGGCCGACCGAGACGAGCAGGTTCGAGACCGGACGGAAGGTCACGTCAACCCCGAAGCGCCAGTCGCACGCGCCCTCGCTGTTGCATCCGACCTCGGGCTCGGTGCTGAACACCACATTCTTCCGGGAGTTGGTATTCAGCTCGATGGAGGAATACCAGGCGCTCGGCCGCCGCACCACGGGGCCGCTGCGCAGGAGGCGGTCGTCGTAGACCTCCGGCCGGAACAGGATCCACCAGCCGGTCTCCCAGTAGTTCTTGAGCTGCACGTAGGTCGAGAAGTGGACCTGCCGCATGGTGAGGTCGCCGTCGAAATTGTACTCCTGCTGCGCGCCTCCTGTGAACTGCAGGTACCGGTAGAATGGGCCGGGCAGAGTCCACCGGCGCCGCAGGTTGCCTCCCATCCAGGTGTAGTCGGCCTTGGTGAGGAAGCCGAGGTCGTTCGATTCGAAGCCGGGGCTTCGGGTGTTGCTGTTGAGCTCCCACTGCCAGTTGCCCGTCTCCTTGCTCAGGCGAGCGTAGGCGGCCCACCCGCGGAGGACGTTCGACGACGGGTCATACGCGTCGCTGAAGAAGCCGTTGCTTCCTTCATCCCGGTCCGGCCGCTGGAAATAGCGCGCACTCGAGCGTTGCAACCGGTCGATGGCGGCGTCGTCCCCCCCGACATTGCTCAGCGCCATCGTGGCCATGAGCCGGTATGCCCGGTTTCCCCAGAACTGGTCGAGCTCGAGCCCCCCGGTCTCCGCGTGCGCCGAGAGGCGGGCGGCGAGGCTGTCGTCCGAGAGGTCGCGCAGCACGGACGTCACCATGCCGCGGAGCACCGTATTCCCGCCGCGCAGGTCGCGCGCCACCCGGCCCACGAAGTAGTTCGTGAACGGCTCGACCTCGATGTCGTCCTGGGATCCGTCGGTCCGCTGGATCGGCGCAGTCTCGCGCTTGGTTCCCGCATCGAGAAAGGCGAGCGACCATCCCGACGGCGTTCGCCCGGTCACCTTGGCCGCGCCCAGGATCGTCGTGTTCTCGGGGACGTCGGCGTACTCCGCCTCCGACCAGGCGATCGAGCTCCCCTGCGGCTGGCGCCCGATGCGCCGGGAGTAGAAGAGCGAGAGGCCCGACACGTTCGAGCAGAAGTAGCAGTTGAGCCCGCCGAACCGGAACAACCCGGAATTCTCCACGAAGAACGGCCGCTTCTCCTCGAAGAAGGTCTCGAACGCGGAGAGATTGATCACCGCCGGATCGGCCTCCACCTGGCCGAAATCAGGATTGACGGTTCCGTTGAGGGTCAGATTCGAGGTCAGGAGATACTTCACGTCCCCGCCGACGCGGGATTCGAGCGAGTGTGACTCATTGAACGGGTCGGCCGAGGCGATGTTCGGCAGGTTTGAGGACTGGCCCAGGACGTATGGCAGGACTTCTCCCCGGCTCGGCCCCTTGGTGAGTTCGAGGCCCTCGAGGTGGCCGAACCGGCTCGCACCGCCGTTGTCGGTACTCGGGAAGAAGTTCCACATCGAGATCTCGTCGGTGCGGCTCTCGGTCCGCCAGATCTCCAGCCCCCAGGTCTGCGGGGAGGCCACGGCGAACCGGAGCTGGCCCAGCGGAATCCGGAGCTCCGCCGTCCAGCCGAGCGAATCGACCGCGGTGGCGGCGTCGTACAGCGGATCCCACGAGACGTCGGGGTTCGACCCGCCGGGGCCGTAGGAGTCGCTCTTGACCCCGGAAGGATTGATCGCGATGAAGGCCCGTCCGAGATGGTCGTGGAAGGCGTCGAAGACGAGCTCGAGCTGGTCCGCGTCGGCCTCCCCGTCGCGACGAACCAGCCGGGTCCGGACCCCCGCCGCGCCCTCGGTGTCGTACATTCTGGCGCCAACCCAGATGGCGTCATCGTCGAAGAGGAAGCGGACCTCCGTCCGCTGCACGGCGGGCTTGCCTTCGTCCGGCTGGGCCTGGCGGAAGTCGGTGGCCGGCGTGGCAGCCGCCCAGGCCGCCTCGTCGAGGTGGCCGTCGAGGATGATCTCACCGCCGCGCCGAATCGCCGGCACGATCTTGAGCTCGAACGGGTGAAGGGAGTTCCTGGAGTCCGCCGATCCGCCCGGTGTGGAGGCCGGCGGCGGCGTCTGGGCCGCGGCGGGCGAGGCCGCCGCCACTGTTGCCGCCGCCATCAGGATCAGCCCGGCCGCATGGAAACGGAGCGATGGAATGGCACGCGGCTGGGTGGTACAAGGAACTGGCATGATCCGTCGGAGTCTGGGGGGCAATTTCGGGAACCAGATCATCTGACGGATCGGAATCCCGAAAGGTTGCCTCCCCGATTTCGTGGCGGGATGTTTCAGGGATGGAACGTGGCCCTGCGGCCGCACCGGCGCTTGCCGTGAGCGTCGCACCCGGCGCATTCTTTCCCGACCCATCACTCGGGCTGATCAAGTGACCCTCCCCACGCCAACCCTCCCCTTCAGGATCAAGGTCCCCGGCGACAGTCGGTTCGTGGGAATGACGGCGACGGACACCGCGCATCGGGTCGAGGGGTTGCTCCGGCTCGCGGGGTCGAGCCTGACAATCGAGTGGTCTCAGACCACCGAGGTCACGGAAGTCGGCTGGAACGTCGAAACCACGCGGGAATCCCGGCCACCGGAGCTCATCCGCCTCCCACTCGCCGACCTCGCGGAAGTCGAACTGCGTAACCGGTGGTGGCGGCCATGCCTCGAGCTCCGCGCGACGGCGATTTCCGCCCTGGCCCCCATTCCGGGAGCGGCCGGAGGGCGCCTGGTTCTCCACCTGGCTCGCCGCGACCGGCCCATCGCTACGGAGCTGGTGGCGAACATCCGCCTGGCACTGGCCGAGCTGGCGCTCGAAGCCGCGGAGGACTCCCGGCTCCTTCCTCCGATCGACGATGCCTGACGATGCCCGCTTGGAGCGGGCTCGTATTGCTGGCAGGGTCACGCGCGCCTAACATCCGCTCAGCCCGAGTGAATCACCCGAAAGGAGCACCACCCATGGATCGATCAGCCGACGCTCGCTGGGAAGGCGACCTGCGGAGTGGCCGCGGGAACCTGCGGCTGGGCAGCGGGTCCTTCGAAGGCAAGTACGCGTTCGCCACCCGCTTCGAGGACGCGCCGGGCACCAACCCGGAGGAGCTCCTCGGTGCGGCCCACGCGGCCTGCTACTCGATGGCGCTCGCCTCTGCGCTCTCAAAGGCCGGCCACCCGCCGAAGAGCATCGAGACGACCGCCACCGTGCACCTCGAGAAGGTCGGCGAGGGGTTCTCCATTACCGGAATCGACCTCACGACCCGCGGCAGCGTCCCCGGAGCCTCCGATGCCGACTTCCAGCGATTGGCGGAAGACACCAGGAAGGGCTGCATCGTTTCGCGGGCCCTCTCGGCCGTGCCAACGCGGCTCAAGGCGACGCTCGTCGGCGGCTAGTGGTGTGCCGCCGACTCGAGGCGCCGGGACTCAATCGTCCCGATCGGCATCCTCGCCACCATGCTCGCCGGCGTCCCCCGGGCTACCCGCGTTGATGCCGACGAGCCCGGGCGAGGATCCGCCTCCGTACACGAGCTGACCGCCGGTGTGACCGACCTGGTACCCAGCCGCCACGAGGGCCAGCGCAGCAACCGTTCCGGCCATCCGGGCGGTGCGCCCCGCGCCACCGCGAAGGAATCCGGCGGCGACGATCACCAGCACGGCGCCTGAGAGCAGGAGGAAGCGCTCGGCCGCCTCTTCATGGGCCGCCACGGCGCGCTCGCCGGCCGCGTCCTCGGCCCGGTCCTCGTCTCGTTCGCCGGTTTCGACCGCGACCCAGGCGCTGAGGGTCAGGGCACCGGCCAGGGACAGCGGAATCATCCAGGCCCGGACGGCGCGGCTTCCGTGGGCGATGGCCCAGAGGGCCACGACCGCCGCGACAGGCAGTAGAAACATCAGCACGATCGGGAAATGAACGACCGCAGGATGCAATGGTGACGGCAACACGGCGAAGCTCCTGAGTGAGGTGTCGGCCGCATCATTGGGCCAACGCGGCGCCGGCACAATCCGACATCCGTCGCGTCCGGGCCGGGGGGCGGCAGGAAGCGGATACTCCGACATTTGCCGGAGGTACTTTGTGGACGAATTGAACGGCGGCCGCCTTCGACTTCCCCTGGCCGCCCTGCTCATTGTCATCGCAGCCGGCGGCGCGGTGGACCTCGTGCTGGACCGGCCGGCCCACTGGCTGACCGTGCATACCGTCTACGAGGTTGGGATGGTGTTGTTCGCGGCCGGCACGGCGGCGTGGTTGTGGCGGGGATGGCGCCGGGCGGAAGCCGAGGGGGACGAGCTTCGACGGAACCTGGCCTCGCACCAGGCGGATCGCGACGCCTGGCGGGCGAGCGAACAGCAGGCGCTCGAAGGGTTTGCCAAGGCGATGGATCGGCAATTCGATGTGTGGGGACTGACCCCGGCCGAACGGGAGGTGGCTCTCCAGGTGTTGAAGGGACGGAGCCACAAGGAAATCGCCGCCGCGACCGGGCGCAGCGAACGGACGGTGCGCCAGCACGCGGCAGCAGCCTATCAGAAGGCGGGTCTCGATGGCAGGGCGGCGCTGGCCGCGTTCTTCCTCGAAGGACTGATGCTGCCTGGCCGGGGCGTGCCAGCCGAGCGGGACTTCGCCCAATGACCGCACCCACGACCTTTCCCACCCTTCGCCGGGCCACCTCAGCCGACGCGGCGGCATTGAGCACGTTCGCCACCCGGGTGTTCGTCGAGACCTTCGGGCCCCACAATCGCGCCGAGGACATCGCCCAGTACGTCACCACCAGCTACGGAGCGAGCCTGCAGGCGGCGGAGATCGCCGACCCGGCGATCGTGACGATCGTGGCGGAGCATCAGGGCGCGCTCGCGGGTTTCGCCCAGGTGCGACGCCATCCCGCGCC
>DASTCF010000139.1:0-12499 GCA_035711365.1 Gemmatimonadales bacterium | reverse complement strand
GAGGCCCCAGGTGATCCCGAAGACGATGGCGAGGAAGCTGAGCAGCGGAGCCCGGCCGAGTCGTTCGCCGAGGGTCATGCCATGCGCCGCATCGCGATGAGGGCACCGGTCACGAAGGGGACGAGCCAGATGGCCCAGACGGTGACGCTGATGCGATGGAAGCGCGCGCGTGCCTCCGGGCCCTGACGCCATATCACCACGGAGGCCCACACCGCGTGGACCGCCATCAGGGCCAAGGCGATGGCCCCGGTGACGGCGTGGAGCGACAGGTGCCAGCCCGCCGCGAGTTGGAACATCTGATCGGTGCCCCACGTGTCAGAGGCGAGGCCGATCCAGAAGGCCGTGAGATGCCAGGGTCTGAGCCCGCCCGCCAGGCGCTCCGCCCAGACGCCGGTCGAGTAGGCGACCAGGGCCAACAACATCGCCGTGCCCGGATTCACCACTCGAGGTGCACGCTCCGCCGCTCGGCCCAGACCCCGCCAAATGCGCGCAACGTGGCGGCCCCGAGCAACGACACGGCCTGGGGGAAGGTCAATCGCTCTTCGCGTGCGAAATGCTCCCGCGCCAGGGAGACGGCTTCGAGCAATTCCGTCCGGGCCCGTTCCACGTCGTTGGTACCCTGCGCGCGTTCGAGCCCGAGGGCGATCTGCTCGTGTTCCTCCTCCATCACCTGAAGCAACCCCGCGTCACCTCCCGCCTTCGCCAGTGGGGCGAACAGCAGCTCGTCTTCCAGCTTCGCGTGGCTCACCAATGCGGAGGCGAGGAGGGCGGCCTGCTCCCGCACCTCCGTGGCCGAGTGCGTATGGGGCAGCTCCGCCTCGAGCCGGTCGAACTGCGCGTAGAACACGGCGTGCTCGCCGAGCAGGGCATCAGTGAGCATCATGGTGTCACCACGATCCGGATGGCGTTGCCGGCCCGCAGGGTGTCGAGCGCCTCGCCGATGCGCTCCAGCGGAAAGCGATGGGTCACCATTTCGGCGAGCCTCACCTTTCCCTGCCGCACCAGCTCGATGGCCCTGGGATAGTCCACCGGCCGGCATCCCAGCGAGCCCATGATGTCCAGCTCGCGGAACATCACCCGGCCGGCGTTGAGGGGCAGCGTGTCGGGGCTATAGCCCACGAGCACGAGACGGCCGCCCGTCTTGAGGCAGTTGATCGCCGCCTCCTGCGTCGCGGCCTTGCCGACGGCCTCGAAGGCCACATCCACCCCACCGCCCGTCATGGCGCGTACGGCCTTGTCGAGCTTCGGGACCGAGCCGGGATTGATCGTCTCGGCCGCGCCGAAGCGCCTGGCCGTCTCGAGCTTGGCGTCCTTCACATCGACCGCAATGACCCGCGCACCGACCGCCGCCGCGATCTGCACCAGGCTCAGCCCGACGCCGCCGCACCCGAGGACGATCACCCAATCGCCGGCCGCAACCCTTCCGCGCCGCACCACGGCATGGAACGGCGTCGTGACCGCATCCGCGATCACGGAGCCCTCCACAAGGGGCACGTCGTCCGGCATGCGGAAGACGTCCTTCCCGGGAACCGCGACGTACTCGGCATAGCCGCCGTCGATGTGATTCCCGAGCATGAGGCTGTTCTCGCAGATGTTTTCGCGCCCGGTCCGGCACAGCGTGCAATGCCCGCAGGAGAGGACCGCCGGCACCAGCACCCGGTCGCCTTCCTTCACCGTGGTGACACCGGCGCCAACCGCGGCCACCGTCCCGGCGACCTCGTGGCCGAGGATCACCGGCGGCTTCTTGAAGGTGGGGGTGCCGTGATCGAGGTAGTGCAGGTCGGTGTGGCAGACGCCGCAGCCGGCGACGCGAATGAGAATCTCGCCGGCCCGCGGCTCGGGCATCGGCACGTCCTCGACCCGCATCGGCTCGTGGGCGCCATAAAAAACCGCGGCCTTCACGTGGGCCTCCTCGTGTACAGCACGCGGAAGAGCTCGAGAGCCATGCGACAGTCGCCGCATTCCTCGCGAAGCTCCGCTGCCGATGGTCTGGCAAGCCAGACTTCGTAGCCCAAGGCGCGGTAGAGCGCGGCGCTTTCCTCGATCCGGGACCCAGCCGCCATGAACCGGCGCTCCCATCCGGCTGCGGCGAGTGCCGCGGCTTCCGTCGGGGGCTCCGTGGAGGGCAGCCGGGCGCCCGGCATCAGACCGCCGTGGCGGCGGCGGTCTTTGCGAGCCGCTGCTGGCCGAGCACTGCCGCGCCGATGGCCGCGGTGAACTGGGCCAGCGGGTCCGGCGGCACATTCACCTCGAGCCCGAGCTGCTCGCGCAGCACGCCCATCATCGTCGGGAACCGCATGATGCCGCCGACGAGCGTCACCTCGGGCTCGATTTTTACTCGCTTCATCAGCTGCACCGAGCGCGAGACCAGCGACACCATGGCTCCGTGCAGGATCTCGGAGGGGGGCTTCCCGGCCGAGACGTGGTTGATCACTTCCGACTCGGCGAAGACCGCGCAAACGCCCGAGATGGACGCGGCATCCGACGAGCCGGCGGCGAGTTGGCCGATCTGCTCGGTACGATAGCCAAGGTACCGCGCCGTCTTTTCCAGGAATGCGCCGGTGCCGGCCGCGCACTTGTCGTTGAGCCGGAAGGCCGCGACCCGTCCGCGCGCGTCCAGCCGGCTGGCTTTCATTGTCTGTCCGCCCACGTCGAGCAGGGTATGGGTGTTCGGAAAGAAGTGCCGCGCCCCCCGGCCCTGCGCCGTCAGGTCGGTGGCCTGGAGGTCGCGGAAGGGCACCTGGTAGCGACCCGCCCCTGTGCTCACCACGTAGGCGACGTCGCCGGCCGCCAGTCCGGCGTGGCGCAGGGCCATGCCGTAGGCCTCCTCGCTCGCGGCCTCAAGCCGGAACCCGGTGGGAATCATCGCGCTCGCCACCAGCGCTCCGTCGTCACCCAGCAGCGCCACCTTCGTGTAGGTCGAGCCGACGTCGATCCCGGCGGTGATCATGCGGCCGACTCCTTTTCCCCCGCGGTCGGGGCCGCGGAGCCCTGCATGCGATCCAGTGCAAAGAGCGCGGCTCCCAGGGAACCCATGTAGTGCGCCTCCTCTCCCACCTGCAGCTCCAGTCCGAGGAGCTCCCCGAGGATTGCGACCATCGCCTGATTGCGTGCCACGCCGCCGGTGAAGGTCACTTTCTCCTCCACCCCCACCCGGGTGAGCAGCGCGACGCTCCGCGCGGCGATCGAACGGTGCACCCCCATCAGGATGTCCTCCACCTTCTTGCCTCGGGCCGCCCAGGAGAGCACCTCGCTCTCGGCGAACACGGTGCAGGTGGTGGAGATCTTGACCGGCCGCTGCGCGCCGAGCGCGATCGTCCCCAGTTCCGAGAGCGGGATCTCCAGCGCGAAGGACGCCGCCTGGAGAAAGCGCCCGGTTCCCGCCGCGCACTTGTCGTTCATGCAGAAATCGACGACGTCGCCGTTCGGGCCGATCCGGATTGCCTTCGTATCCTGGCCGCCCATGTCGAGCACGGTGCGCGTCCCCGGGAAGAGATGCGCGGCGCCGCGGGCGTGGCAGGAGATTTCAGTCACCTGGTCGTTTCCGAACGTGACCTTGTAACGCCCATAGCCCGTGCCGATCACGTAGCCGATGTCGGCTTCCCGCACCACGGCGTCGTCGAGCGCCGCCTGGAACGCTTCCTGGGCCGCCGTCACGACGTTCGCGCCTGTCATGATGAGTGAGCGCCCCACGATGCGCCGCGCATGGTCGAGCACGACCGCCTTTGTCTGCGTGGAGCCCACGTCCACGCCCCCTGCGTATTGCATTCCCGCCTCCGTTAGGCCGGCACGGCGCCGGACACCGCGCGCAGCCGCCGTGACTCGAGCCCTTCGAAAAACGCGTCGATACGGTTCTTCAACTGCGCCTCGGATACGACTCGACGGTCCATCATGTCCGACTCGATGAACAGACACTGAACATCCCGGGCCTGCATGACCGCCTTCCGGCTGCCGGCAAGCCCGGTCGACACGGTGCGGCAGCTCTTCACGGGGTGGTACACGATGCCGTCCGCCCCCAGGTCGTCCACCTGCCGGATCAGCGCGCGATCCTGGAAGAGCATCGCGTCACCTGCGTGCCGGACGCCGAGCAGGACCCCCTCGGCGAGACTCTCGAGCGGCCGGGAGAGATCGTACTGGAAGCCGAGATCCATGCCGCCGGTGGCGAACCAGAGATACGACGACCCCACGAAGACACCGCCCTGGTCGGCGAACATCTCGTGGAACCGGCGGAAGATCGGGTAGCAGGGCACTCCGACGAACAGCAGCCGGTAGCGCTCCTCAGGAATCGTGCCGGTCCCGGTGGCCACCTTGTACTCGAGCTCCTCGACCAGGTGGTCGAAGTATTCCGCTCCCTCTTTCGTGCCGCGCAGCGCGTTGAGCACGCCGAGGTAGACCGTGCCGTCCACGAGGGCATTGAATGGGGCGGGCCGGGCCCGGTTCAGGTCCAGCACGCGGCGCCATGCGGCCGCCATCCGATTCGTGTACCCCAACACCTCCCGCAGGCGGTCGAGGTCCAGTGCCCTGCCGGTCAGCCGCTCGCAGGTTGCGATCAGCTCGTGCAGCTGGTGCTCGACATAGCGGCGGTCCCGTTCGAAGTCGGGCGTGCCGGGCTCGGCCCCCCCGAGGGCGGTGCGCGAACCGGGGATGTCGAAGGTCATCACCGGGATCCCGTACATCCGCTCCCAGATCTCCGCCCACTTCACATAGGTGTTGCACGCGTTGGTCGCCACCGCGAGCGAGGGCTTCGGGATGCGCCCCATCGGGTGCCGGCCGTGCTGGATCTGCGTGGCGACATCCGCCTTCACGTATCCGCAGATGTCCGGCGAGTACCCGGCGTCCTCTGCGACGCCCAGGAATTCGTGCGCCACGTGGCGCACCGCCGTCTGCAGCGAGTTGATCTCAGGAAACACCAGGTGCAGGTCGAAGGCCTGCAGCACCTCGGCCATGCTGCCCATCACAAAGACATACGCCGCCGGCTCCCCGCGCTCCGCGGCGCGGTTCAACCGGGCGAACCAGTCGCGAATGAGCCCGCCCGCTTCGTAGTGTGCCCGTCCGATGAGCGTCTCCGCCGCCGTCACAAAACCTCCTCAGTCGAACAGGATGCTCTCGACAAATGTCTCGAGCTGGATCTGGACCTGGTCGAAGCCGGTCATCTTCTCTTCGAACTCGGTCACGAAATACGGGATCGCCGCGTCGTCCAGCGCCCTGGCGTACGCCACCTGCTCCTCGAGACCGGGCTCGCACATCTTCGCCGCCGCGAGAATCGCCGCCTGCGCGCCCGAGGCGCGAATCCGCTCGAGCAGCATCCGCTCCTTGGGCTTGCGCGCATCGTGCTGGACCGGGCTGTAGGTGGAGTGCTCGAGATAGGCATGCGCCAGCGCGCCGAGCGGATCGCCCGTGGCGTCCACGTCGCTGGTCAGGAAGCGGAGACCGATGAGCAAGTCGTCATCGACGACGTAACACGACTGCGCGATCACCGAGAGCAGGTCGAGCGGCGGTTGCTCGCAGAACCCGCCCTCGAATACGACGCGGATCTTGTCCTGCCGCCGGGCCTGGCGCCGGCTCAACCTGGGGATCAGGCCGGTGAGCAGAGCGTTATGCTCCTCGCGGGGAATCAGCGCCCCGATGGCGAGCAGCACGTAGGCCTCATCCACCGCCAGCAGCCACGGGGTGTCGCGCTTGATCGCCCACAGCTCCCGGATGAGCCGGCGGTTCTCGTTGAAGACCGCGATCGAGCGGCGGAGGTCGTCCTCCGTCGGGCGATGCGGCGCCACGGCGGCGATGTCCCCCAGCACCCGCTCGTACTCGTCACGCAGGTACTGGGGCGCGAACGCACTGTTCGCGTTCTGGGGCAGGTAGAGGATCTGGGACGGGTACGCGAAATTGCGCGCCCACACCCCGGCCAGGTTCCGCGCCGCATCACAGATCGGATGGGTGACGAACATGTCGAGCGGCAGGCGGCCGTCGAGGGCCACCTCGAGCGAGCTGCGCAGGATCGAGCACAGGTACGAACCAAAGTGTGAGTCGGCCCGCCGCATCTCCACCGGCGCGCCCCGCACCTTCACCGGGAGCATCCCGGAGGCGTGGGCCAGCTCCTCGGGGAAGTACACCTGGAAGTGGCCGAGCACCTTTCCGCCGCGCGCCTTCCACGCGTGGACGGTCGGGAAACCCGGGTCTTCGAGGAGGTCCCGGCAGGCTGCGATGGCCTGTTCGACGGTCAGCTCGGCGATACTTCTCGCGTCGAACGACGTCGTCATCTCGGCGCCCATCTACACCTCCTGCCAGACCGGCTTGCGCCTCTGGAGAAATGCCGCGATCCCCTCCTGCGCATCCGCCGTCGCCATCAACTCGCGCAGGTACAGTTCCTCGGCGAAGGAGAGCGCCGCGGCGAAGGGCAGGTCGAGCCCGCCGGTCACGGCCCGCTTGGCCAGCCGGACCGCCGATCCCGAAAGCGCCGCCATTCCCTCCACCCAGTCCTGGGTTGCCTCCTGCCAGCGGTCGGCCGGGAACACCTCGCTCACCAACCCCATCGATCGCGCCGCCTCGGCGCCGAAGGTGCGGCCGGAGAGGACCAGATCCAGGGCGCGCTGGCGCCCCACGAGGCGGGGCAGCAGCGCCGCGGCCACCGGCGGGAACACGCCGAGCCGGACCTCCGGCTGGCCGAGCGTCGCGTCCTCCCGCGCCAACACGATGTCGCATGCCAGGGCCAGCTCGCAGCCGCCGCCGACGGCCGCACCATGCACCAGCCCTACCACCGGCTGTTCCAGAGCGAGGAGGTCGCGGATCGCGCCATGGAAGCGGTCGAGCATGGCCTCGACGCGGTCGGCGGAATGGTCCGCCACGTCCACCCCGGCGCAAAACGCCTTGCCCGCACCGGCGATCACCACGACCCGCACCTTCGGGTCCGCTCCGAGGCGGCGCACTCCCGCACTCAACTGCGCCATCATGGCGAGGTCCAGCACGTTGAGGGGGGGCCGGTCGAGCAGGATTCGCCCGACGCCGCCCTCCCGCTCGACGTGCACGAGCGTGCCGGTCATTTCGACGCCACCGCGTCGGGCGTCAGGGCCGTGCCGCACGCGCCACAGAACGCGAAACCGGTGGGGATGCCCTTGGCGCCGCACGCAGGGCAGTCGGCCTCGTAGGGCCCCCACACGAATTCGCTCGAGCCGCCGTCCGCCGCGCGCTGCCGCAACTCCATGTAGTGCGCCTTTCGCTTCTCCACGAACGCCCGCATGCCCTCCCACGGCTCGAGGGTGGTGTAGTGAGTGGAGAGCCAGTCGCGCGCGTGTCCGATCGTGCTGTGCCACGCGAGGTCCTTCCAGAAATTGACCTGCTGCTTGGTGTAGCGCTGGCACTCCGGGAACTGCTGAAGCAGCGCCTTCACCATCTCCAGTACGGCCTCGTCGAGCCTGGCGAGGCTGATGGCGTAGCCATCCTTCCCCGCCTGCGCCTTCTCGACCTCGTCCGGCGATGCGCCTTCGATGAACCGCCCGTCCTTCGTCACAGAGGGGGCCACGCGGTTGACCAGCCCCCACTCCAGTGCCTGCGCGGCGGGGATGCGCGGGTTGAGCAGCAGCATTTCGCGCGCGCGGCGATCGCCCACGTGGATCGGCAGCCACTGGGTCGCCCCGCCGGCCGCCACGCTCCCGACGCGGGTGCCGACCTGGGCCAGGTAGGCGTGCTCTGCCATTACGGCGAGGTCGCAGGCCAGTTGGGATTCGTTGCCGCCCCCGACCGCCATGCCGTTGATCCGCGCGATCACCGGCTTGCCCGCGTTGACCAGCGCCTCGATGTAGGCCTTGAAGAGCCCCATGTACTTCCAGTAATCCCTGGGCCGGGTCGTATACAGATTCTGGTACTCCTTGACGTCTCCACCGGTGCAGAACGCCTGGTGACCGGCGCCGGTCAGCACGATCACCGCGACCGCGTCGTCGAAGGCGGCATCCGTGATGGCGGCCGCCAACTCACGGAGGGCGCCGGTGCTGTAGGCGTTGTAGTTGTGCGGCCGGTTGATCGTGATCGTGGCCACCCAGTCGGCCTTCGTGTACAGCACATCCCGGAAGCCGAATTCGGCGGAAGGCCTGGACTCGAACGCACCCATCGTCAGCTCCTCGGTTTCAGTGCTCAGGCGGCCCTGGCGGCGTCGCCTTCACGGCACACATCGTCCACGTACCGCTCAGCCGGCGCGGCCAGCACGCCGTGATACGACTCGAACAACTCCGCGGCGGCATTCCCCTGCCAGTCCGGCGGCAGCAGCGGCCCCGGGAGGAACGGGTCCTCGAGGGGGAACGCCCGGTACTCGTGCACGAGCAGGAAGCGGCGGCGGAAACAGTCGGCGGGCGCGGCGCACGGCTTATGGACCGGCCCCTTCACGCCGCTCATTCCGCAGCTGCGGCAGTGGGAAAAGTCCGGCTGCCACCGCGCGATGAACCCGGCATAGCGGCGATTGATCCCGTCCAGATCCCAGCACTGTTCCACCAGCTTCTCCAGCGAGGAGAAGCCGGTGTGGTTGGCGCGGAAGAGCTCGAGGTGCCTCGCGATCCGCAGCCGCTGTGCGATTTCGGCCACCTCGTCGCGGACATCATGCGGGGTGATCCAGACGCCGTTCGCGAGCAGCCCGCAGCCCAGCCAGCCAAGCTTGACGCGCAACTGATCGCGCAGCCGCCGCCGTTCCTCGGGGATGGTGTAGGTGATGAGATGCCAGGTGCCGTCCCACCGCTCTGTTCGCGGAGGATGGTAGATCCGCTCCCGGCCCTCCTGGAGCAGGGTGCGGCCCTTCCGGGTGAGGCCGTGGTAGCTGCGATTCCCCTGGCGCTCCACCGTCAGCCAGCCCTTGCGCGCCATGCGCGAGAGGACCGTGCGGACGGCCATCGGCGACAGTCCGAGCTGGCCGAGCAGGGTGATCAGGCTTCCGGTCCAGACCGGCCGGTCGCGGGCCAGGAGGTAGTCCCCGTACAGGGTGAACACCAGATCCTGGGACCGGCGGGAGGGGAGGCTTGGATATGTCATATTCCACGGTTGCCGTTTGTAACGTGTTATATAACACTCTTGCTACGGTCGAATGTGCTATGACATATTAGCCCTGTCAAGGGAGGAGGCCCGATGGGAGAAGGCGCGGGGACCGGCCAGGCCGGAGGGCGGGGGTTGTACTACGAGGATCTGGTGTCGGGCAGCACGTTCGAGTCCGGGGCGAGGACGGTCACCGGGTCCGACGTCCGGGCCTTCGCGGAACTGTCGGGCGACCGGAACCCGATGCATCTGGACGACGCGTTCGCCGCCCAGACCCCGTTTGGCCGGCCGGTGGCGCACGGCGTGCTCGGGCTGGCAGTGGCCACTGGCCTCCTGAGCGCGCTTGGACTGACCCGGGACACGCTGGTGGCGCTGGTTGGGGTTTCCTGGAGTTTCCGCCTGCCGGTCTTCTATGGAGATACGGTCCGGGTGCGGGTGCGCGTGGCATCCCGCCGGGACTCCTCCCGGAAAGACCGCGGGCTGGTGACCCTGGCCGCCGAGCTGCTGAATCAGCGGGGACAGGTGGTGCAGGAGGGAGAGCTGGTCGAACTGGTGAAGCGCCGCGGCTCGTGAATCGCGCCGGCGGCTCAGGGCATCACGGCGACCGCCTTGCCCAGGTAGGTCGGATCCGTCAGCACGCCGAGCATGAATTCGGCGACGTCGGCGCGGGAAATGGAAGGAAATGGCGAGCGCGCCGTGATCGCCTCTCCGTCGCGATAGCTGCCGGTGAGCCGGCCGTTCGTGAGCTTCGGCGGATGGACGATCGTCCAGTCGAGTCGGCTCCGCCGGATGACGGCCTCGTTCTCCTCGTGATCGGCAATGGAATTCCGGAGCAGCCGGGACGCGATGTGCTCGACGAAGAACCCTCCATGGCGCCGGCTGTCGCGGACCCCGATGAAAGACAGATAGACCAGACGCGAGACACCCGCCCGCTCCATCGCCGCGACGATGTGCCGGAGTCCTTCGGTGAACGCCGGATAGCGCCGCACGGGGGACGGCGCGCCGAGGGCGACGAGGACTGCCTCGTGCCCCGCCACGGCACGTCCGACCGCCGCGGCGTCGCGGACGTCGCCGCGGATTACTGTGAGATCGGGATGGTAGAGCGGCAACCTCGCGGGGTCGCGGACGAATGCCGTCACGCGATGACCGCGCGCGAAGGCCTGCTGCACCAGCTGGCGCCCGGTGCCGCCGGAGGCGCCGAAGATGACGAGGTTCACGTCAGGTCGAGCCCTCCGCGGCCGGATCGGCGAGCCGCGCCAGGTCCGCCTCGTCCGTGAACGCCAGCGACTCGGAGTTCACGCAGAAGCGGAGGCCGGTCGGGCGGGGGCCGTCCTCGAAGACGTGGCCCAGGTGGGCATCGCAGCGGGCGCAGAGGATCTCGGTCCGGACCATCCCGAAACCCACATCGTCGTGCGTGACCACATTCGCCTCCGCCACCGGCTGGAAGAAGCTGGGCCAGCCGGTGCCCGAATGGAACTTGGCGCCGGACGCGAAGAGCGGGAGGCCGCAGCAGACGCAGCTGTAGACGCCCGCCCGCTTGTTGTCGAGCAGCGTTCCGCAGTACGGCCGCTCGGTCCCCTTGCCTCGCGCGATCGCATACTGCTCGGCGGTGAGCTGCGCGCGCCACTCCGCGTCGCTCTTCACGACCCGGGCGGACTCCACCGGCCCGGCCAGCCGGCCCTGGCGATCGAAGACCTTGACTCTCATGGTGTTCCCGTGCGACGCAGCGCCCAGACGCCCGCGGCGGTGCCGCCGAGCTCCAGCACGAGCGCGACGTAGATCGGCGTGGTCGCGGGCCCGGCCGCGGAGAGCAGGCTCTGGACCCGCACCAGGGCGAAGCCGGCGAGGGCGGCGGTCATCGCCCAGAGCCCGGGCCGGAGCCAGGCATCCCGCCGCGCGCAGGCGATCAGGAACGCGGCGAAGCCGAGCTCGAAGCCGCCGTAGGTGGCCGCGAAGTCGATCCGGGCCGTGGGCGTGGGGAGCGGGATCTCGATCATGCGCGCCATCGGAAGCGGCCACAGCGTGAAGGCGACGCCAAAGCCGAGGAAACCGAGCGCGCCAAGCCAGAGCACCATGCGTGAGTGGGTCATGAAGGGCTTCTCGCTTTCTCGGTCAGCTCGGCCCGGCTCGAGTGGTAACACAGCCGGATCCAGAGCAGCCAGAGGGATGCGTTGATGGCCAGGCCAACAAGCGGCCGGTAGAACGCGACCACCGTGGCGACTGCATAAACCAGCGGGCCGGCGGCATACGCGTTCCTGATGCGCTCGACCGTTGTCGGATGTACGTCCGCGCGGAGCAGGCCGCGCCGCACGATCGTGAGAAAGAACAGCCCCCACGCCAGGCTGTTGATCACGAAGGTGCCGCAGTAGAAGGCCACGGCCGCGGCGGCATCCGGCGTCGCGAGATCCGCGGCGAGCACGGCAGTGGGGAAGGGGACAAAGGAGACGGTGAGCAGCAGGAAGCCGTTGGCGAACAGGAACGGATAATCCACCGCGCGGACCAGGCGCATCAGCTCGTGGTGGTTGATCCACATGATGAGGATGACGAAGAAGCTGAGCAGGAAGGCCAGGTAGGAAGGCCAGAGCCCGGCCAGCCGGGTCCATATCGCGGTCTCGATGCCACCGGCGGCGTGCTCCGGCAGCCTGATTTCGAGGACGAGCAGCGTGATCGCGATCGCGAAGACGCCGTCGCTGAAGGCTTCAACCCGCGTGGTACTTTCGGCCATGGGCGGCGACTGCTTCCGAGGGGAGAAACCGGATCAGTGCTGCGGGGCGGTGGATTCGTGTGCGGCCGCCCGATGGTCCATGCGCTGAAATGCCAGGAATTCGTGCACCGCCGCCAGGGCTACCGAGTCCGTGGTCCAGATCCGCACCTGGCCGCCCCGCGGCAGCGTGTCCGCTACGTAACGAATGACGGTCCTCTTCCCTGCCATCACCGCCGTGCCAGGCACCTCCGTGGCGTGCACCACCCCGGGCAGTGTGAAGTCCCCCGCCGCAAACCGCCGGGCGATATCCGCCATATGGGCGCGGATGACGGCCACCCCGGCGGAATCCGGCACCTCACGCTGCAGCACGATCCGCCCGCCGTCCGGGAGTGGCTCGAAGACGTGGGCGGAGGTGTACTGATCGACGCCCATCACCTCCGCCCCACGCTCCTGCACGGCCGCGAACGCACTGTCCTTCTGATCCCCCGGAACCGCCGCCTCGCGATCGGCTCGCGTGCACCCGCCCGCGAGGACGATCAGACATCCGATTGCGAGGCGCGTGCCCTGCATCTGTCCTACCGCGGCCACAGCCAGCCGAACGTGCCCGCGGTGACGAGCCCGTAGAGCAGACCATCGATCAGGTGCCTCATCGTCGTGCCCCAAGAGCGCCCGTTCCAGATCGAGCCCTGCACCAGGGCAAGCGAATAGCCCAGGAACGCCGTCACTCCGGCAAACCGGAAGACGGCCAGGTACTCGGTGCCGGCGGGAAGCGCACGCCCCGCGACA
>DASTCF010000138.1:0-26815 GCA_035711365.1 Gemmatimonadales bacterium | reverse complement strand
CGGTCTTCCCAGGTCGCCCCGACGTAATGCTCCCCGACCCCCATGCCCGTGTAAATCGCCTCGCCCCGATAGGGGTCGGCCTCCGAAATGTCGTAGAACGCGATCTTGCGGTGATCGCGCATCCAGTTGTCGGACATCCCGGCCACCGGCACAACTTGCCGGCTCCAGAACGACTGGTCGGGCGGATTCGTAATGTTGACGTGCACCTTCACGACGTTTCGGAGCCACTGCCGGCCGTACTGTTGCGCCTCGGCCTGCAGCAGCCGGGAGCCGGCGACCGCCTCGCGGAGCCGTTCCTGGGCCGCCTCGAGGGTGTCCGCGATTGCCTCGTAGCCCGGTGGCAGGCGGGGCGCGGCCCCGAGCGGATTCTCGAGCAGGTCGAGCCACAGCCGGCCCTCGTTGACCCGGTAGTAGTGCTCGTCAAGGAAGATCATGAAGACGGGCATCTGCTTGCGGGTCTCATACTCCCGAACGCTCGCGGTGAGCGCGGTCAGGTACGCGTCGACGACGTAGCGAAACGAGCTGGCGTCGGGGAGACCCGCGGCGTTGCGACCGCGGAAATCGTGGATCCAGAGGACGTGATAGTCCTTCGCGCGATTGATGGACTGGATCACTTCCGCCTGAAACTGATCGTTGATGAGATACTCGACCCGGTTGCCGTCGGTGAATGTCACCCCGGTCGCCGCCTCGAGGATGGCGTCCAGCTCCGCCTGAGTGTCGTGATCCTCCGGGCGGAGCCCGAATTGGAGGGGAAGCCAGGCGACGCGACTGTCCCCCCACCGGCGCAGCGCCTCGCCTTCAATCTCTCCGATCGACTCGAGGACCTGGTCGAACACGTACAGGAGGGCGTTGTCACGCTCGGAGGGCAGCGATGGGATGGAGACGACGCTCCGGGCGAAATTGCCGCGGGCGTGGGCTGCGAGGCCGGCGTAGGTCGAATTCGTGCGCCACTGGCCGAGGAGCCGGTTGTAGGGGTACAGCACGTGGGTTCGGAGAATGTCGCGGGCATGGGCAGCCGCGAGGCGACCGTCAGGAGTCCAGCCACCGATCGGCAACACCTGATTCGACGCCGCCATCGAGAAGACCCGATCGAGTTCTGCGTGGTAGGCCCGCACCACCGCCTCGGTCTGAAATCCGGGCCCTTGAACGCCTGGAAGCGGCGGCGCAGCGCGCAATTCCGCCAGCAGCGGAGCGAGCGCCACCCGGGGATCGGCATCCGGGTAGTCCAGATACGGTACGACCAGCTGCTCGATGCGCCTCGCCGCGGTGCGAATATTCGTGAGCGCCTCGTCGTACCTCGAGGCCTCGGGCAGCGGTGGGGGCGTCTCCCCAGACCGGACCGGGACGTCCACACGGCTGGACCTCGGCCGTGTGTGCCCGGCAACCGGCTGCCCCAGCGGGACCAACACCGAGGCCCGTGCCGCGCCGAGCGTGCCCGCGTTCCACTCGAAGCGCAGGAGCGTCCCGGCCCCGAAAATGCCGCCGCGCCGGACAGCGGAGGTCACGCCGAGGATGAAACCGGCCCGGTTCTCCGGGATCCGGTAGTCGACACCGAACGATAGATGGAAGGGAATGAGCTGGAAGAGCGCGCGGACGCCGCCCTCTGGATTCTCGGCTTCCATTCCGCCGTACGCCTCGACCGAGGCGGCCAGCGGAGCCGCGATAGGGTTTCCGATCTCCCGATTGACGCCCAGGAAGCCGTACAATACAAGACTCGACGACTGTCCCTCTCGCCAATCGTAGCCGAGGCTTCCGCCGGTGTAGAGCCCGGCGCGCGAAGGCTGCCCCAGCGAGGTGGTGATCCCGCCCTGCCAGGGCGGGAGAGAATCCTGCGCGAGGAGACACGCCGGCGCCGCGGCGGCGAAACACAGCCAGCCGCCGGCTGCTAGCAGTCGGCGCAGCTTGAGGGAACTCATGGATGGGGCACGGGCCGGGGGCGGCCGGTGCGGGCTGGACAAGCTTACCGTTCGAGAGGCGGTTGCGGAAGGAAGGACGGCGTGGGTGAGATTCGAACTCACGGAACGGTTTCCCGTTCGGCGGTTTTCAAGACCGCTGCCTTAAACCACTCGGCCACCACGCCCGAGCGGGGAATATACGTGGCTCCGTCGGCCTTCGGCGAGCGTACGGCTCAGGCGTGTCCCGCCGTGGCGCTTCGAGCCGGCGGCCCCCACATTGGGGAACCCGAATCCACCTCCTCGATACCATCCAATTGGCGGAATCGTGCGATTGGTCTTCGGAACGGCATCACGTAGTCTCGGGGTTTTCCTATGCCTCGTTGGAACGCTCCGCCCTTCCGCCCTCGCGGCGCAGGGCAGTGTGTTCACTGCCGGCACGAATGAGCAGATGAAAGCCAGCGCGGGACTGGCCGGCCCGGACTCATCCGCCGTCCCCGAAGGGCGCGGCGACGAGGGGGCGGGGGGTGGCTCCAAGTACAACTGGGGCGCGGCCTGGATCGGGATGGGCGTGGGGGCGGTGGTGGGCGCGGCCGTCATGGCGTTTGGGGGGGCAGAGTCGAGTGAAATCCCCATGGGCGCGGGGATGGTGGCTGGAGCGCTCCTCTTCGGCATCGTCGGCTTCTTCGTCGGTTATGCGATCGGCAACCACGACTAGCTTCCGCGCCCCCTGACAACACGACGCCCCAGTCTGCTCTTGCGGACCGGGGCGTCGCGCGCATTCCGAACGGTTCTCCGGAGTCGATCCTGCTCCTACGGGTTGCGCGTGGCCGTGGTCCAGAGGCGCTTTGTCGAATCGGCATCGGTCGTCACATAGTGCGCAACCATCGGACCCGTAAGCTTGCCATCCTTGAGGTGCAGGACGCCCGTGGTCGTGACCTGCACGCCCTTGCGCAGCACACTTTCGAACGGCCCCATGCTCGTCAGGAGGCTGTCGCCGGACACGGTGACGGTCATTGGAATCGGGTCCCTGCCCGGAAGCGACATGGTCCACGCCGCCGCGTCTGCGGATGCGGTGATGGTGCCGTTCACCAGCACACTGTCGCTGCCCTCGGCCGTCGTCTGCGATGCCCACGTCCCGGCAAGCGCGGCCAGGTCGATCGACGGAGCAGGCGGCGGGGGGGCTTCAGCGGCGGGCGGAGTTTCAGGTTTGGAGCAGGCCGCAGCGAATGCCGCGGCAAGGATCAAGGCAACACGACGCATTCCAACCTCCTTATCGCAAGGGACGCTGCCGTGGGCCCCGCGCGCCCCACCGGCGCTGGCAAACTACGGCCTCCACCGGGAGTCGGCAAGCAGGGTCGCTACGGCATCGGCGCTGCCGACAGGGCGCAATCCAACAACCTAGTTCCGCTCACCTCGTGCGATGTTGTCCATCACCGCCGCCGCTACCGAGTCCGCGCGCGCCCCCTCGTCGGGAAGCCCCTGAGCGGCGAAGATCTGCCCCGCCTCGCGGTAGATGATCAGGTAAACCTGCAGGATCGACGCGGACGGCACATCCACCCAGCCCCGCGGGCGGGCACGCGTGGCGGTCGGCCATCGGTAGGTCTCCCACAGCAGTTTCCGCGTCGTCGGAACGTCCACGAATCCGAGGCTGTTGGAGAAGACGATGCCAGCCCCTTCCTTGATCGGGGCGGGCATGAGCTTCCGGACGAGCCCGGTCGTCAGCAGGAACGCGCTGAGGCCGAGCGTCTGGTCCGGGTAGTTGCCGTCGCTCCAACTGAAATAGATGGGGCGCTTGCCGAGATTATCGCGAATGAGTCCGATGGATGCGATGTCCTGCAGGGTCAGGTAGTCGTTCCCGAACGCGATGATCAGGCTGTCGAGCTGGACCCCACTGTTCTTCTTGACGCCGATCGCCTCGGGCAGGCTGTCGAGCTGACCCTCCGTGAGGCTCAATACCGGACCTTCCGGTCTGCGCGACGCGGCTGTCGCGCCGCTTCCGGCGCGGCCCGAATCGCCCAGGTGAAGCTGGGGCTCCGCCGTCCCGGGTTGCCAGATCTTCGCGGCCTTCGCGGGCTCGAACTCCGGAGTCTCGCGTCGGCGCAGCTGGCGCAGGTGCCATCGGGTGTTCATCAGCGAGAGGTTCGCCAGGGTGACATCCCGCCGGACCCCGAGGACCTCCTGCGCGTACCAGAGAGGGAAGGTATCGTTGTCGCCCGCGGTGATCAGGATGCCGTACGGCTCGACCGACTCGAGCATGTCGATGGCGACGTCGCGGGCCAGGTATTCATGCGCCCGGCTCGCGGTCGTCCGGTTGGCCAGCAGGGGTATGGCGGCGAGGAGAAGCACCGGAGCCGCCGCACGCCAGCGCAGCGGCGTCTCCAGCCGGGTCGCGAGCAGGTCGGCGAGGCCTCGCATCGTCGCGCCAAGGCCGACGGCCACCAGCACGCCGAAGTAGGCGAACGAGGCGATGAAAAAGTAGTCGCGCTCGCGGACCTCCCGTGGGAGGTCGCGCTCCGGGTGCATCGAGTATCCATACTTGAAGTTCAGGTAGAAGATGAGCGCGAAGGTGAGGGTCCCCAGCATGGCCGCCGCCGCGATTCCGGCTCTGCGGTCCTTGCGGAGCAGCTCCCACAGGCCCGCCAGCCCGAGAGCGGCGAAAACCACCGCGAAAAAGCCCCGGAACCGGCCCCAGTCGCGGGCGAATTGCCAGGTGAAGTACTGCCAGTAGTTGCCTACCTGGGACGAGAGGTCCGCCTGGCGATCGAGGACCGAGGGCTTCGCGTACTGCACCCGGTTGAGGACATCCCGGAGCGCCTGGCTGAAGAAGCCGACCGGCTCGCCCTCGTTGATCGGCGGGAACTGCGCCGCGCGGATGGGCAGGAACAGGAAGTTGATCGAGATGCCGATCAGGATGGCCAGCACGACACCGCCGATGACCCACGGCCGCGTCACGACGCGCCAATCGGTCCACAGGATGTAGATCGCCACGGCCGGAGCGGCCAGGACGCCCATCAGGTGGTTGGTGGACGACAGCGCGATGATATAGGCGATCAGGATCACCCAGCGATCGCGATGGGGACCGGGCTCGTCATCGCCCCAGTGGACGGCGAGCCAGGTGACCAGCGCGATCGAGAGCACGGAAACCGTGTACACCTTCTCGTTGACGGTGGACTGGTTCCACACCGTCCAGGAGGTGGCCGACACCAGCACGCCCGCGAAGGCGGCCGCGAGCCGGGCCCAGCGCACCGGAACGATCTCCCGCATCCACCGTTCGGCTACGAGAAACCAGAGTCCGGCCGCCGCCGCGCCGGTGAAGGCCGCGAACAGGTTGATCCGTTTGGCGTAATCCGCGGCCAGCGGCAGCAGGCCCCATGCGTGGGCCATGATCACGAAGAGCGGATTGCCGGGTGGGTGGGGGATGCCGAGCACCTTCGCGGCTGCGATGTACTCGGAGGTATCCCAGAACGCGGTCGTCGGGGCGAGGGTCGCGAGGTAGATCGCGAAGACCACACCGCCCGTCAGAGCGGCCCAGCTCCAGGGAGTGGCGGGCCTGGTGGGCGACACGGACGCTCCGGGGCTCAATGTCTGAACTGCCGTTTGCCGGTGAGGACCATCGCCATCCCGTGGCGGTCGGCCGCAGCGATGACATCATCGTCGCGCACCGAGCCCCCCGGCTGGATGATGGCGGTGATGCCGGCCGCCGCCGCCTCCTCGACGCCGTCTGCGAAGGGGAAGAACCCGTCGGACGCGAGCACCGCTCCCCTGGGATCGTGTCCCTGCTGGCGTGCCTTGTGCACCGCCAGGAAAGAGCTGTCCACGCGGCTCATCTGCCCCGCGCCGATGCCGATGGCCATCTCGCCCCGCGCGAGGAGAATCGCATTCGACTTGACCGTGCCCACAGCCGCCCAGGCGAAGCGGAGGTCGCTCCATTCTGCGTCCGTGGGCGACCGGCCCGAGGCGACACGCCACCCGTCCTCGGACGCATCGAATCGAAAGCGGTCCTGCACCAGAAACCCGCCGCGCAAGCTCTTGTAGTCGAGCCCGGCCTCGCCGTGACTGACCGGCAGCTCGACCACTCGAAGGTTTTTCTTCCGCGCCAGCGCCTGCAGCGCCTCGTCGTGAAACGACGGCGCCACCACCACCTCGAGGAACAGGTCCTGCATTCGTTCGACAGTGGCCCGGTCCACCACGGTGTTCAGCGCCACGACGCCGCCGAATGCCGATTGCGGGTCGGTGGCCAGTGCGCGTGCGAAGGCCTCCGCCGGCGTGCCGCCGACCGCAATGCCGCAGGGAGTCGTGTGCTTGATAATCGCGCAGGCCGGCCGCACCGGCCACGCGCTCACCGATGCCATCGCCGCATCGAGGTCCAGAATGTTGTTGAACGAAAGCTCCTTGCCCTGCCGCTGCTTGAGGTCGCGGATGCCGCGCGGCTCCTCGGTGACGTACAGGGCGGCCCGCTGCGACGGATTCTCCCCGTAGCGCAACGGCAGCATCTGCTCGAGAGATCCTCCGAGCCGGCTCGGCAGCCCGTCCTCGACCGGGGTGAGGAAGCGTGCGATGGCCGCATCGTAATCGCCGGTGTGCGCGAACACCTTCGCGGCGTAGGCGCGGCGGCACTCCGCCGGGACCGCCCCGCTGCGGAGCATCGCGAGGACCTCGGGATAGTCCGTGGGCTCCACGACCGGCAGGACGAAGTCGTGGTTCTTTGCCGCCGAGCGCAGCATTGACGGCCCGCCGATATCGATGTTCTCGATCGCATCGTCGAACGAGACGTCGGAGCGGGCGATCGTGGCCCGGAACGGATAGAGGTTCACTGCGACGAGATCGATCGGCACAATCCCGTGGGCCTCGAGCGTGCGCATGTGCTCCGGGAGATTCCGCCGCGCAAGCAGCGCCGCGTGAATCATCGGGTGCAGCGTCTTGACCCGCCCATCGAGCATCTCGGGCGAGCGGGTGACCTCCTCGACCGGGAGCACCGGCACGCCCGCCGCGCGGAGGGCCGCCGCCGTGCCGCCGGTCGAGATGATCTCCCATCCCAGCTGGACGAGTCCCTGCGCGAAGGCAACGATGCCTCGCTTGTCGCTCACGGAAATCAATGCCCTGGGCATGCGGCTCTCATTCGGGTCCTGCGGGTGGTGCGGTCCCAGTCAGGGGAACCGGGCGCCCGGCGCGGGCGGCGGCCAGCACAACCGCCGGAAGCAGGCGATGCTCCGCCTCGAGCACGCGGGCGGCCAGCGAGTCGGGCGTGTCACCCGGGAGCACCGGCACCCGGCGCTGCGCGAGGACTTCGCCCCGGTCGAACTCTTCATCCACCAGGTGCACCGTGGCCCCGGATTCAGTCGCGCCGCTCCGGAGCACCGCCTCATGGACCCGGCGTCCATACATGCCGGGTCCGCCGAACGCGGGCAGGAGCGCCGGGTGAATATTGATCATCCTGCCCCGGTACTTCGCGATCACACCGGGGGGTACGAGCTTCAGGTACCCCGCGAGCACGACGAAGTCCACATCCCGGCGCCCCAGCCGCGTGATCCAGTCCGTCGTGTCGGCTGGATCGGCGAGTACCTCAGCGGGAACACCAGCCCGCCTGGCGCGATCGAGGCCTCCGGCATCGGGCCGGTTGCTGAGCACCAGCACCACCCGCGCGGGGGCCTCGCCCTGCAGGGCATCGAGGAGCGCCTGGAGGTTGCTCCCGCCGCCCGAGACGCAGACGGCGACCCGGCATGACATGGGCGGGAAAACTAAGGGGGCGCGCGGTCCGGCTGTAGTGGCGATCAGCGGTTGCAGATCTGGTCAACCGCATGCGCGAGATCCCGTGCCACACCATACCCCGCGCGGACCGCATCGGCGGCATACGCCTCGCCGGCGCCGGTCCGGACCAGGATCCCCCTGCCGCCGAGGCGATGGACCGCCTCGAGATCCGTGAGCCGGTCTCCGACCGCCCAACTGCGCGCCAGGTCGAGGCCGAGCTCCTCCGCGGCCTGGCGATAGAGCAGGGTCCCGGGTTTCCGGCAGTCGCAGGGTCCTGAGATCGCAGGGTAGTGCGGACAATGGTAGGTGGCATCGAGGGACCCGCCCTCAGCCGCCAGCAGCTGCCCGATCCGTTGCTCCACCGCCCGATACTCCTCTGGCAGAATCAACCCCCGCGCGATCCCTGACTGATTGGTGACCACGACCGCCGCGATCCCCGCCCGGTTGAGGTGGGCGATCGCGGCCGCCGCCCCGGGAAGGAGCACCACGTTCGCAGGATCGCGCAGGAATCCCGGATCCTCCACCACGGTGCCGTCGCGATCGAGGAAAACAGCGGCGCGAGGGGCCGGCAGTTCGGCGGGCCTGCGGAGCGGGGTTCTGCTCACTCGGATCGGGCCGCGGCGACGGCATCCGCGAGGTCATCGAAGCGATCCTCCGGAAGCGTCCGCGGGTCGAGCAGGACCAAACCATCGGCCACACGGGGAATGACGGCCGGTGTCCCGAGCCGGAGCGCGAGCGCCATCCGCTCCGCACCCTCCGCCCCTGGCTCGAGGCAAACGAGCGTGGTCGGCAGCCGGGCCGCGGGAAAGGCGCCGCCCCCCGTCGCCGAGGTGCCGTCGGCGAGGCGCGGAGGCGGGGAAGCGGGGAGTCGGGTACGAATGGCCTCGGCAAGCGCCTCGGCTCGACGGCGGAGTTCCCCGGCAGTCATGGTCAGCATCCGAAGCACGGGGATCTCGCGGAGCGCCGCCGGCGGATCACGGTACAACTCCAGTGTCGCGCCCAGCGCGGCGAGCGTGAGCTTGTCCGCCCGCGCCGCGCGGGCGAGCGGATTCGATCGACAGCGGGCGATCGCAGAGCGCGTGCCCACCAGGCACCCGGCCTGGGGCCCGCCGAGCAGCTTGTCCCCGCTGAAGATCACGAGGTCGGCACCCGCCGCGATCGCGTCGGGGACGCGCGGCTCCTGATCCAGTCCCCAGGGGGTCAGGTCGGCCAGCAGCCCGCTCCCGACGTCGCAGATGAATGGGAGTTGGACGGCGTGGGCCAGGTCGGCGAGCTCGCGTGTCGTGGCGGAGTGAACGAATCCAACCTGCTCGAAATTGGAGCGATGCACCTGGAGCAGCGCGCCGGTGGCCGGGCCCACCGCCTCGCGGTAATCCTCGGTATACGTACGGTTGGTCGTGCCGACTTCGCGGAGGCGGGCGCCGCTCCGCGCGAGGATGTCCGGGATCCGGAAGGCGCCACCGATTTCCACCAGCTCCCCGCGCGAGATCACGACCTCCAGGCCCCCGGCGTGGGCGTTGAGGGCGAGGACCAGCGCGGACGCGGCATTGTTCACCACCAGCGCGTCCTCGGCGCCGCAGAGCTCGATCAGCAGGGATCGACAGTGCTCGCCCCGGTGAAGCCGGACGCCGGCTGCGAGATCGAACTCGAGCGTCGAATACCCTTCCGCGACCTGCGCCAGGGCGTGCATCGCGCTGGGGGCCAGGGGCGACCGGCCCAGGTTGGTATGAATCACCACGCCGGTCGCGTTGAGCACCGGCCGGAGGGAAAGGTCCCCACGACGCGCCACCCGCTCCGAGACGTCATCCGCCCAGCTGTCCGGCGGGCCGGCACGCGAGTGGCGGGCCGCCTCGATCGCCTCACGCACCGCCGCCAGGACCACGGGCCGCGGGGCGACGGCGACCAGCGCGGCCACGGCGGGCTCCTGCAGGAGCCGCTCGACCGAGGGAAGCTGCCGGCGCGGATCGTCGGTCATTGGGACGGGGGCGCCGGTGGTGCCGGAGGAGGAGCGGCCCGGAGCGAATCCGGCGCCGCCTTGGTCGTGTCCGCCGGCACCGGCTTGGGTTCGGGGGCGGAGAGCGTCTGACGCGCGTCGGCCGAGGCGAGATTCGCATTGCGGACGCCGCGCACCTCGAGCAGGTACTTGGCGCCGGCGGTCCAGGGCGAGGCGACCCGTAGCCAGAGTTTGTCGGCCAGCGGCTCGCGCACCGGAACCGGCGGGCGGGTCGTGTCCGCCCTGGCCCGGGCTGTGTCGGCCGGCACCGGCGGTTTGAGGGGACGCTCCCGCAACGCGGGCGCGAGCGTGTCGCGCGCGGTCGTGTCGGCTTTCGCCTTCACCGGATACAGACTGTCGTGCATGCGCTTCGGCAGCAGTGAGATCACGGGCACCGGGGTGGAGTCGGGAAGCTGTACCAATCGCACGACCGATGAATCGAGCCGCTGAGCGGGATCGAGCGGCTGGCTGAAACTGACCATGCCGGTCAGCGAGTCGGTCACGGCGATCGCCGTGATGCGCGGTCCGATCGTATCGTGCGGGAACGCCCAGAAGGTGGAGACGGTCGTCGTGTCGCCGGCGATCCGCACCGTATCCCACGCCTCGCGACCATCCTGCCGCTGGTTCTTGTTCTGGTCCACCACACCATAGGTGAGATACTCACCCGCCGGGAGCGGTCCGAGGTCGAACCACCCCGCCGTGTCGGCCAGCGTCCGGTAAGGGAGGCTGTCCGGCAACAGGATTGCGATGACCAGGGCACCGCGGGCCGGCCTGGCCAGAGTCCAGTCCATGATGCGCCCCGTCAGGCGGGTCGTGGGCGTGGCTGCGCCGGTGCTGAAGGTCACTGTCGTGGACGCGTTGCTCCGGTTTCGCCTCAGGTCCACCACCCCGGCCAGCAGTTCCACGCGGTACACCCTGCCGGGCTGCCAGCCCTCCGCCGGCTTCACCGTGATGCGGCTTCGCTTCCAGCTGACGTCCGGCACCCGGTCGGTCGGGGAGAGCAACACGAGCTTCTCGAGGTCGCCGGTGCCGAATCCCATGCTCGGGCTCGACCCCTCGGAGACGGTCTCGTCGAAGATGAACTCGACCTCGCCGTCGAAGTCGCCGGGGACAGTGGCGGAGTCGGGGCGGGTGGCGACGAGCCTGGGCGCCGCGACATCTCGCGGACCTCCCGGCGGAGGCTCGATCCGGGCGCAGGCGACTAGGAGGAGGAGCAGAACAGCGGAACAGTGGAGCCGGATTCGTCGGACTGCCGCAATACTAGTCCCCATTCCGCCCGCCAGTCCGCCGGGAGCCGTCTCCGCAGCCGAGCAGGTCCAGCTTCGCCGCCAGGGCATCGGCCTGCTCCAGCCAGCTCGCGAGCTTGGTCCGCTCGGCTTCCACCACGGCGACCGGCGCCCGGGACACGAAATCCTCGTTGTTGAGCTTCCGCTGCTGGCCGTCGATGAGCCGGCGGAGACGGTTCACCTCGCCGCCGATGCGGGTGCACTCCCGTTCGATGTCGATGGCGTCGCCGAGCGGTATGAACAGCCCGGTGCCGTCGCTGAGCACGGCGTGACCTCCCGGCTCCGCAGGGGGCGTGCCGAAGGAGATTTCCGCCACCTTGGCGAGCCGCTGGATGGTCCCCAACTCGGAAATCACGGAGGGAAGCCGCCGCTCGAGGCGCAGCCGGACCGAAGCGCCGGGCTGGATGCCATACTCCGCACGGATCTGGCGGACTGCGCCTACCACTTCCTGCACCAGTGCGAAGTCCCGGAGCGCGGCGCCGTCGGCGGCGCGGACATCGGGGCTGGGCCACGGCGCGGTGCTGATGGATGCCTCAGGGGGCCGCCCCGGCATCCGCTTCCACAGCGTTTCGGTGATGAACGGCATGATCGGGTGGAGCAGGCGCAGGGCCACATCGAAGGTCTGCGCGGCCACGGCGCGGGCGACATCCCCGCCGGGTTGATCGCCGTAGAGCCGTGGCTTCACCTGTTCGATATACCAGTCGGCGAGGTCGCTCCAGAGGAAATGATAGATCGCCCCGGCCGCCTCGTTGAGCCGGTAGCGCTCGTAGGCCTCGGTGGCGGTGCGCACGGTCGCGTCACACCGCGCGATGATCCAGCGGTCGGCGAGCGCGAGTTCCTCGGTGCGCACGACGTCCGGGGAGCGGCCGGCGAGTGGCCGGGTTTGCCCCTCGAGGTTGTTCAGGATGAAGCGGGCCGCGTTCCAGAGCTTGTTGGCGAAATTCCGCCCCGTCGCGAACGATGTGTCGAGGTCCTTCGGGTCCAGGATCAGGTCGGTGCCGACCGCCATTCCAGAGACGACCGTGTACCGGAGCGCGTCCGCGCCGAAGCGCTCCACGACCTCGAGCGGATCGATTCCGTTGCCCAGTGACTTGGACATCTTCCGGTGGCGGGTATCGCGCACGGTGCCGTGGAGATACACGGTGTGAAACGGCACATCGCCCATGAACTCCAGCCCGGCCATGATCATCCGGGCCACCCAGAAGAAGAGAATCTCCGGGGCCGTGACCAGCGCATCGCCCGGGTAGAAGGCGCGGAGGTCCTCGGTCTCGTCCGGCCAGCCGAGGCTCGAGAACGGGACCAGCCATGACGAGAACCAGGTATCCAGCACGTCTTCGTCCTGGCGTACCGGCCCGCCACACCCAGGACAGGCCTCGAGATCCGTGCGCGCGACGCTCGTGCGGCCGCAGCCGGGCGCGTCGCAGTACCACACGGGGATCCGGTGTCCCCACCAGAGCTGCCGGGAAATGCACCAGTCGCGGATGTTCTCCATCCACTGGACGTAATCGTCACCCCGCCGCTCGGGGATGAATCGCACGCGGCCATCGCGATAGGCCTCGAGCGCCGGCCGGGCGAGCGGCGCCATTTTCACGAACCACTGTTCGGAGAGCCGGGGCTCTACCACGGTCTCGCAACGGTAGCAGCGGGCCACTGCGTGCCGGTGCGGCTCGACCTTTTCCAGCAGACCGAGCGCCTCGAACTCCCGGACCACCATCCGGCGGACATCGAAGCGATCGAGGCCCCGAAACCGTTCCGGAACGTTTTCGTTGAGGCGCGCATCGGGCGTGAAGATGTCGATCGCCGGGAGTCCGTGCCGCCGGCCGATCTCGAAATCGAGCGGATCATGCGCGGGCGTGACCTTCACGGCACCGGTGCCGAAAGCGGGATCGATGCCCTCGTCGGCCACGATCGGGATACTGCGATCGGCCAGGGGCAGGAGCACCCTGGTGCCAACCAGCCGGCGGTACCGCTCGTCGTCCGGATGCACGGCCACCGCGGTGTCGCCCAGCATCGTCTCGGGCCGCGTCGTCGCCACCGTCAGGAACCCGCCGGCCTCGAGCGGATAGCGGAGATGCCAGAGGTGGCCGTCCTGATCCTCCTTTTCCGCCTCTTCATTCGACAGGGCGGTCAGGCAGCGCGGGCACCAGTTGATGATGTAGTTTCCGCGGTAGATCAGCCCCTTGTCGTAGAGGCGCACGAAGACTTCGCGCACCGCGCGCGAGAGATCCGGGTCGAGCGTAAAGTAGGTCCGGCTCCAGTCGCAGCTCGCGCCGATGGCCTTGAGCTGGTCGAGGATCGTCGCGCCCGTCTCGTTCACGTGCTCCCAGACCCGCGCCACGAAGGCCTCGCGGCCGACGTCGAAGCGCGTCTTTCCGTCCTGCTTTGCGATCTCCCGCTCGACCACGTTCTGGGTCGCGATGCCGGCGTGATCGGTCCCGGGGAGCCAGAGGGCCTCGCGGCCCCGCATCCGCTCGAACCGGACCAGCACGTCCTGGATCGTGTTATTGAGGCCGTGACCCATGTGCAGGTTCGCCGTCACGTTAGGCGGCGGCATCATGATCACATAGGGCCTGGCGCCCGAATCCCGGCGGGCGGTGAACAGCCCGCGAGCCATCCACCATCGGTAGAGGTCGCGCTCGATCTGGGCCGGATGGTACTGCGGAGTGAGCGGCTCGGTCATGCGGACTGCGTGGCCGCGGATTCGTCCGGGGGAACGTCGAGGTCGTCCTCGCCGTGCACGAGGATGCGGTCGATCACGCTGTCGATGCCGGGCAGCGACTGGATGAGTCGCATGGCTCGCGTCCGGGTGGGGCGGTCCGGAACCCAGCCGGACAGCTCGACGGTGCGCCCGGTGACCAGGCTCGCCTTCAGGCCGTGCGCGTACAGGCGGTGGTCCGCGTCAATTGCCTCGGCGGCTGCCCGAACGAGGGACGGGCCGGGTGGCCCCGGAGCCTCGGGCCCGAGCATATCGCTGCCGATGCGCGCACGGGTGACGCGACCCAGCCATTGGCCGGTGAGGAAACCCGTCACAACGCCCGCCCCGAAGCCAATCGCCGACCAGCCCAGGGCCTGGCCCCGGGTCAACCGCGCCCGATTCACGCCGTTCGCTCCTCGTGCAACTGGGGTGTAAGACGTGTTAAGTTAACACGTTCGAACGTGAACTCGCACCCATCTCTTCCCACCTTCGGCAGGTCGTTCATGAGCGATGAGCGCAACCGGATTCCCGTGTCCGACCTCGGCCGCTGGCTGTTCATCGCCCTCATCATCGTGGTCGGCGTCATTCTCTATTTCGTCTACGCCCCCCGGACTGGCGGCGCCGCGCGCCCGGTCGAGCAGGAGATTGTTCCGTGAGCACGATTCGCCTCACGCTTCCCGACGGCAGCGTGCGCGAGGTGGCGCGGGGAGCCACGAGCCGGCAGGTCGCGCAGTCTATCGGTCCCGGACTCGCGAAGGCGGCGATCGCCGCGCGCGTGGACGGCCAGATCAGGGACCTCGACCGGCCGCTGGAGGCCGATGCCGCGTTCGCCGTCCTGACGGACAAGGATTCGGATGCGCTCGAAGTGCTCCGGCACTCCGCGGCGCATGTGCTGGCCACGGCCGTGCGCGAGGTGTTCCCTGGCGCCGGCATCGGGTTCGGGCCGCCGATCGAGGACGGCTTCTATTACGACTTCGATGTGCCGAGGCCGTTCACGCCGGAGGACCTGGAACTGCTCGAGCAGAAGATGGGCGAGGTGGCCCAGCGCGACTACCCGTTCGTCCGCGAGGTGGTGGACCGCTCGGAAGCCAACCGGCGATTCGCCGATGACCCGCTCAAACTCGAGCGGATCAGCGAGCTCGGCGATCACGAAGTGATTTCCGTGTATACCGACGGGCCATTCCAGGATCTCTGCCGGGGGCCGCATGTGCCCTCCACGGGGCGCCTGAAGCACTTCAAGCTGCTGCACGCCGCCGGTGCCTACTGGCGCGGCGATGAGCGCCGCAAGATGCTGCAGCGGATCTACGGAACGGCGTGGTTCAAGAAGGAAGACCTCGAGGCCCACCTCCACCGGCTCGAGGAGGCGCGGAAGCGGGATCACCGCGTTATCGGCCGGCAGCTCGACCTCTTCTCCATCCAGGATGTCGTCGGACCGGGGCTCGTGTTCTGGCACCCGAAGGGCGCGATGATCAAGTGGCTGCTCACGCGGGCGGTGGAGGACGACAACGTGCGGAGCGGCTACGACCTCGTCTCTACGCCCAACATCACCCGGGAGGAGCTCTTCCACATTTCCGGACACTTGCCGCTCTACGCCGATAACCAGTTTCCGGCGATGGCGGCCGGGGCTGGCGAGGCCGAGGACGTGCAATACCGCGTGAAGCCGATGAACTGCCCGATGCACGCGCTGATCTTCAAGAGCCAGCAGCGCAGCTACCGGGACCTGCCGGTCCGGCTGAGCGAGGTTGCCAATGTGTACCGTAATGAGCGGTCGGGTACCCTGCACGGATTGCTCCGCGTCCGGGGCCTGTCGATGGACGACGCTCACATATTCTGCACGATGGACCAGGTCGAGGATGAGATCTTCCTCTGCCTCGACCAGGTGGACCGGCTGATCCGCGAAGCCTTCGGTTTCGAGCTCGATTTCGAGATCTCCACCCGGCCGCCCGAACGACTCGGCGGAGACGAAGTGTGGGATCGCGCGGAGGCGATGCTGCAGCGTGCCCTGGAACGGAAGGCGATCCCCTTCCGGATCGACGCCGGCGGCGGAGCGTTCTACGGGCCGAAAATCGACATCAAGTTCCGTGATGCGATCGGGCGACTCTGGCAGGGCCCGACGATCCAGCTCGACTTCAACCTCCCCGAGCGGTTCGAGCTGACCTATACCGGGCCGGACAACCGGCCACACCGGCCGGTCATGATTCACCGGGCCATTTACGGGACGCTCGAACGGTTCACGGGCAACCTGATCGAGCACTTCGCCGGGGCGTTCCCGGTCTGGCTCGCGCCGGAGCAGGTACGCGTCATCCCGATCAGCGATGCCCAGGCCGATGCGGCTCGGAATGTCGGAGCGGATCTGAAAGCGGCGGGAATCCGGGTGCACGTGGATGATCGCGGGGAGACACTCAATTACCGGATTCGAGAGGCCGAGGTCCAGAAGGTCCCCTACATGGCGGTCGTCGGGCAACGCGAGGCGGATGCGGGCACTGTGGCCGTGCGCGTGCGAGGGGCAGGGAACAAGCAGGAAATCATCCCAGTCCCCGCCTTCGTGGAGCGCGTGGTGGAGAAGGTGAAGCGGAAGGCGCTGGACACGTAGTCCCTGCCCATCCGCCCCCCTGCTGAGTATTTTGGTGCGGTTCTCTCCAGCGAGCTTGTGTGTCCGACCAGAACACCCCGGTTATCGTGGCGGCTGTGCGCACTCCAGTCGGTCGCTATCTTGGTGGCCTGTCATCGTTTAGTGCCCCACACCTCGGGTCAATTGTCATTAGAGAAGTCCTGCAGCGCGCCCGCGTCGATGGCGGTGCCGTCGACGAAGTGATCATGGGTCAGGTCCTGCAGGGTGGCTCGGGTCAGGCCCCGGCCCGGCAGGCGATGATCCACGCGGGGATTCCAGGCCTCGTGCCCGCCCTGACCGTCAACAAAGTGTGCGGCTCCGGCCTCAAGGCCGTAATGCTCGCCGCCCAGGCGATCAAGGCGGGCGATGCCCAGTGCGTGGTGGCTGGCGGCCAGGAGGCGATGTCGGCGTCGCCGCACTACGTCTACGGGATGCGGAGCGGGATCAAGGCCGGCAACCAGACGATGGTGGACGGGATGATCCACGACGGTCTCTGGGATTCGTTCGGTAACAACCACATGGGTGTCTATGCCGAGTACACGGCGAGCAAGGCCGGGGTGACCCGACAGGACCAGGACCAGTTCGCGTACGATAGCCATCGGAAGGCGGTTGCCGCGATCGAGCGCGGGGAGTTCAAGGCCGAGATTGTGCCGGTTCCGGTGCCCGGCAAGGGTGGGGCGGTCACGAACGTGGATACCGACGAGGGGCCACGGAAAGACACGAGCCTGGAGACCCTCGCGAAGCTCAAGCCGGCGTTCCAGAAGGACGGCACCGTGACCGCGGGCAACGCCCCGGGCCTGAACGACGGGGCAAGCGCCCTGGCCGTCACTTCGCTCGCCTTCGCGAAGGCGCACGGCCTCTCGCCGCTCGCCCGGGTGACTGCGTACGCGACGGGCGGTGGCGAGCCGAAGGAGCTTTTCTTCGCGCCGATCCTCGCGGTCCAGAACCTGATGAAGAAGGCCGGCACGACGATCGGAGACTATGGCCTCATCGAGGCAAACGAGGCCTTCGCGGTGCAGGCACTCGCCGACGGGCGGGCGCTCGGATGGGACTGGTCCCGGGTCAACGTGCGCGGTGGCGCGGTGGCACTGGGGCATCCGATCGGAGCGAGCGGGGCGCGCGTGCTGACGACCCTGTTATACGCGATGCGGGACCGGAAGGTCTCGACCGGACTTGCGACCCTGTGTCTTGGCGGCGGCAACGCCGTGGCCCTCAGCGTGGAGGCGATGTGAGCACCAGGCCTGAGATCCAGCCCCTCCCGCGCACCGCGCCGGTGCCGGCGACCGGCCGTCGCGTTGCCGCCATCGCCATCGGAGCGGCGCTCGTTGCCGCGGCGGCGCAGGTCGAGATCCCGATTCCGCTGACGGTCGTGCCAATGACGCTGCAGGATCTCGCGGTCCTGGCGGTGGGCGGCCTGCTCGGGCCGGCCGCCGGTGCTGCTGCGCTCGTGACCTACCTCACGACTGGGGCGCTCGGATTGCCGGTGTTCGCCGGCGGGGGCGCCGGCTTTCTTCACCTGATGGGACCAACCGGCGGCTACCTGCTGGCGTTCCCGGTTGCCGCAGCGGTGATGGGCGCGTTGGTCGGGCCGACGCCCCGGTTCGTTCGGGCGCTCGGCGCCGCGGGCGTCGCGATGGCCGTGGTCCACATCGGCGGGATCGCCCAGCTTGCCGTCCTGACCGGCGATCTCGAGGCCGCCGTCCGCCTCGGCTCGGTGCCGTTTCTCGGAGTGAGTACGCTCAAGGCCGGCCTCGCTGCCGCGCTCGTCGCCGGCGTGCATCCCACCGTCTCGAAACTCCTTTGACCGGCCCGGGCGGTTCCGCCACCGTGCGGATCCTGAAGGCGATCGGCTGGTCAGTCGCCTTCGTCGTCGTCGGCCTGCTCGTCGGACTTCCCCTGTCCGTGGCGTTCGCTTACCTCCTTCGGGGCACCGAGGCCAAGCTGTGGTTGAGCCAGCCCGGCCCCTTGCAGGCGGTGGTGCAGGGAGTTGGCCTCGTGGTGGGGTTCGGTCTCTCTACCTGGCTGGTCGGAGTCAAGGGCGCGAAGCTTTCGTGGGCCAACCTTCGCTGGGCCGAGGCCGGTCGATCGGGCGCCGGATTTGGTTCCGGACTCGGGATTGGCGCCCTTGCCGCCGCCCTCGCGATGACGCTCGGGCTCGTGGCGGCGCGGGCTGCCTGGTCCGGAGACGACGGTTCCCTGCTGGACTGGATCGGCAACACGCTCGCGACCGCCGGGGCCCTGGCCCTGCCCGCCCTCAGCGAGGAGATCTGGTTCCGCGGCGTTCCCCTCGTACTTTTCGCCGCAGTTCTCGGGCGCTGGCCGGCCATTCTCCTCACCTCGGTTGTCTTCGCGGTGTTTCATGCCGGGAATCCCGAGGTCACCCCGCTAGCCCTCGCCAACATCGCGCTGGCGGGGGTTTTTCTTGCGATGGCGTTCTACGCGCCCGGCGGCATCTGGACGGCATGGGGTGCCCACCTCGGCTGGAACGTGGCGCTGGCGGCGCTCGGCGCGCCGGTGAGCGGGCTCCCGTTCCCCGATGCGCCCTTCCTCGACTACCACCCTGGCGGGCCAGCGTGGCTCTCCGGCGGCAGTTTCGGTCCGGAGGGCGGGCTGCTTGCATCGGCGACCCTCGTCGGGGCGACGGCGGCCATCCTTCGGTGGAGCCGAAGGGGGGATCGATGAAGCACGCCGCGGTGGTCGGTGCCGGCACCATGGGCAACGGAATCGCGCACGTCTTCGCGCAATACGGCTGGCAGGTGGCGCTGATCGACGTCGCTGAGCCCGCGCTCAACAAAGGGCTGGCCACGATCAAGGGGAATCTCGAGCGCCAGGTCAAGAAGGGCGCGTTGCGTGCGGAAGAGGCCGCGTCCACGCAGGCGCGTATCACGCCCTCGACAAAGCTCGAGGCGGGTGCCACGGCGGAGGTCATCGTCGAGGCCGCGACCGAGAGTCCCCCCCTCAAGTTCTCGATCTTCGAACAGATCGACCGGATCGCGAAGCCAGGGGCGATCCTGGCCACCAACACCAGCTCGATTTCGATCACCGAGATCGCCGCGCGGACCAAGCGGCCGGCCCAGGTCATCGGCATGCACTTCATGAATCCGGTGCCGGTCATGAAGCTGGTCGAAGTGATCCGGGGTCACGCGACGAGCGATGCGACGGCTGTGTGGACGATGGAGACCTCCCGCGCGCTCGGGAAGACGCCGGTCGAGGTCAACGACTACCCGGGGTTCGTTTCGAACCGGGTCCTGATGCCGATGATCAACGAGGCGATTTTCTGCGTGATGGAAGGCGTGGCGACCCCGGAGTCCGTCGATACCGTGATGAAGCTCGGGATGGCCCACCCGATGGGACCCCTCGCACTGGCCGATTTCATCGGACTCGACGTCTGCCTTGCGATTCTCGAAGTGCTCCATGGCGGATTGGGGGACGACAAGTACCGTCCATGCCCTCTGCTCCGCCGGATGGTGGCGGCTGGGTATCTCGGCAAGAAGAGCGGCAAGGGGTTTTTCGACTACAGCGAGAAGTAGGAGCGAGTTTCATGGACTTATTCGAATCCATTGCCGCGCACGAGCACGAGCAGGTCGTCTTCTGCCACGAGCCGACCTGCGGGTACTATGGCATCATCGCCATTCACGATACGACACTGGGCCCCGCCCTGGGCGGGACGCGGTTCTGGCAGTACGGCTCGACCGACGAGGCGATCACCGACGCCCTCCGCCTGGCTCGCGGAATGACCTACAAGGCCGCCGTCGCGGGCCTGAGCCTCGGCGGCGGCAAGTCGGTCATCATCGGAGACAACAAGCGGCCCGACCGGGAGGCCGTTTTCAGGGCCCACGGCCGGTTCGTCGAATCGCTCGGTGGACGGTACATCACGGCCGAGGACGTCGGCACCAGCCCGGCCGATATGGAATTCGTCCGCTATGAGACGAAGCACGTCTCCGGATTGACCGGGTTGTCCGGTGATCCCTCTCCTGTCACAGCGTACGGCGTGTACGTCGGCATGAAAGCCACCGCCAAGGCGCAATGGGGGAGCGACAGCCTCACCGGAAAGACGGTCGCGGTGCAGGGGTGCGGTCACGTCGGGCAGTGGCTCTGCACGTACCTCAGCGAAGAGGGCGTCAAGCTGATCGTGACCGACGTGGATCCGGTCAAAGTCAAGAAGGTTGTGGAGGCCACTGGCGCGACCGCGGTGGCCCCGGAGGTGATCTACGACCAGAAGGCCGACATCTTCGCCCCGTGCGCCCTCGGTGCCATCTTGAACGACGACACGCTGAAGCGGTTGAAGGTCGGCATCATCGCCGGCGGGGCCAACAACCAGCTCGCGGAGGAGCGCCACGGCGATGCGCTGGCGGCCAAGGGCCTTCTCTACGCGCCGGACTACGTCATCAACGGCGGCGGGCTCATCAACGTGTACGGCGAAATCCACGGCTGGAGCTCGGATCGCTCGAAGAAGAAGGCCGGGGAGATCTACGACACGCTGCTCCGGGTGTACGATCTCGCGAAGCGTGAGAGCATCCCGTCCTACCGGGCGGCGGATCGCCTGGCCGAGACCCGGCTCCGGGGCGTGGGCGGCATGCGGCCCCTCTGGATGCCCAGGTAGGCGAGCCGATGGGCAGATGGGCCGATGGGCAGAAACAAGGGCCGCCCATCTGCCCATCCGCGCATCCGCCCATCTAGATTTGACTCATGCGTGAAACGATTCCCATCGCCGCGGACCACGCCGGCTACGAGCTCAAGGAGCGCCTCAAGCGCGAGCTCGACGCCCTCGGTTACGAGCCGCTCGACCTGGGCACCGACGGGCCGGCGTCCGTGGATTACCCCGATTTCGCGCACCCGCTCGCCTCGATGGTCGAGCGCGGCGAGGTGCAGCGCGGCATCCTGACCTGCGGGACCGGCCTCGGGATGTCGTTCGCCGCAAACCGGCACCATGGGGTGCGTGCGGCCGTCGTGTGGTCCCCGGACATCGCGCAGCTCGCGCGCGAGCACAACGACGCGAACGTGCTCGTGCTCCCATCCCGATTCGTGAGCGAGGAGGATGCGGTGGAGATCCTGCGGCGCTGGCTGACAACTCCATTCGCGGGCGGCCGCCACGTGCGGCGGGTAGCCAAGGTGGATGAGGAGGGCGCGTGAAGCTGGATCACACCGCCGCGCTGTCCCAGGGTGACCCGATCGTGGCGGCACTGGTCGATCGCGAGCTGGAGCGGCAACGCAACGGGCTCGAGCTCATCGCCAGCGAGAACTTCGCGAGCCGCGCCGTCATCGACGCGATGGGCACTCCCCTGACCAACAAGTACGCCGAAGGCTATCCGGGCCGCCGGTACTACGGCGGCTGTGAGGTCGTCGACGAGGTCGAGCGGCTGGCGATCGACCGGGCGAAACAGCTCTTCGGCTCGGAGCACGCGAACGTGCAGCCCCACGCCGGGGCCCAGGCCAACCTGGCCGCGTACATGGCGCTGGTGCCGCCGGGTGAGCCGATCATGGGAATGTCCCTGCCGCACGGCGGACACCTCACCCATGGGGCCTCCGTCAACCACAGCGGCATCATCTGGCGCGCGACACAGTACGGCGTGAACCCGGCCACAGGGCGCATTGATTACGACGCCGTCCGGAGCCAGGCGCGAAGGGACCGGCCAAGGCTCATCATCGCGGGGGGCAGCGCGTACTCGCGAATCATCGATTTCGCGGCCTTCCGGTCCATCGCGGACGAGATCGGCGCCTACCTCGTCGTGGACATGTCCCACTTCGCCGGGCTCGTCGCGGGCGGCATCTACCCGTCACCCGTCCCGCACGCACACGTCACCACTACCACGACCCACAAGACGCTCCGTGGCCCCCGAGGGGGCCTCATCCTCTGCGGTGAGCCGCTGGCCAAGCAGGTGGACAAATCGGTGTTCCCCGGGGCGCAGGGCGGGCCGCTGATGCACGTCATCGCCGCCAAGGCGGTGGCCCTCGGCGAGGCGCTGACGGCCGATTTCCGCGCCTACGCCCGGCGCGTCGTCGCCAACGCTGAACGGCTGGCCGCGGGGCTGATGGATCGGGGGTTCGCGATCGTCTCCGGCGGCACCGACTCCCACCTCATGCTGGTGGACCTCCGGTCCAAGGGGCTTACCGGAAAGCTTGCTGAGCAGCTCCTCGGCCGGGCCGGGATCACCGTCAACAAGAATACGATTCCCGATGATCCCCAGTCGCCGTTCGTGACGAGTGGCATCCGCCTGGGCACTCCTGCGCTCACCACGCGCGGAATGGGGCCGGGGGAAATGACCCGCATCGCGGAGCTCATCGATCGGGTCGTGACTCGTCAGGACGACGCTGCACTCGCAGCGGTGCGGGCGGAAGTCGAGGATCTCGCGGCACAGTTCCCACTGTATCAACGGGCCCGCCGGTGAGCGACGTGCAGCTGGCCGCCGACCTCCTCACCCGCATCCGGGCCCGCGGGGGGCAGTACGACGAGCGCTCCTATCTCTTCGTGCTCGGGGCCATCGAGTACCTTCAGGGGCGTCTTCCGGCCCGGCGCCATGTCGCGGGGGCCGAGCTCGCCTGGGCCTGCCGCGATCTCGCGCGCGAACAGTTCGGGCTCTTGGCACCCCAGGTCCTTGGGCATTGGGGGCTGACGACGACGCGCGACATCGGCCGGATCGTGTTCACGCTGGTGGACGTGGGGCTGCTCATCACCCAGCCCGGCGACAGCGAGGCGGACTTCGAAGGCGTCTACGAATTCGATGCGGCCTTCACCGATGGGTATCAGTGGCCTGACGTGCGGGCGCGGGACCTGGGGATCTAGCGCGGGAGGGACGATGGAAGGGACTGACTGGCCGGCCTGCCAGAAATGCTCGCAGGGGAAACTCATTCCCCTGTCCGATTACGGGCGCGAGGGCGCACCGATCACCTACAAGGCGTGGGTCTGCACCAATCCGGAGTGCGGGTTCAATCTCCGGATCGATAACGGCGAGATCTCGTTCGGGCGGGTGATCGGGCAGTCCTACAAATAGGCGAAAGAGGAAAGGACTCAGAGGAAAGTGGCGTGGAAAGGCGAAAGTCGAAGAGGGCAGGCCCTCGATCGCTCTTTTCGCTTTCCTCATTCCTCCCCTCTAAGTCCTGAGTCCTTTTCCCTTAGACCTCTCGCCATATGCCGATCCCCATTCTAACCCCCGCCGAGTCCGCCGCCTGGGACGAAGGCGCGGACTCGGCCGGAATCGCCCGCGCGACGCTGATGGAATCCGCGGGTCGGGCGAGCGCTGCCGTGCTGGCCGCCCATTACGGGGCGGCCATCGGGAACGGTGTCCTCGTCGCGGCAGGGCCGGGCAACAACGGCGGCGACGGCTGGGTGCTTGCCCGAGCCCTGCACCGCGCGGAAGTCTCCGTCTGGGTCGCTCCGCTGGCGGGCCAGCCCTCTCCTCTCAATTCGCTCATGACGGACCTCGCCCGTGCCGAGGGCGTGCGTGAGGTCCTTCCCGACGGGCCGTGGCCCGGAATCGGCCTCGCCGTGGACGCCGTCCTCGGCACCGGCGCCCGAGGCGAGCCGCGCCCGGCCGCGGCCGCGCTACTCGACCGGCTCCGCGAACTCCGGGTTCCCATCGTGGCCCTCGACGGGCCGAGCGGCGTTGATCTTGGCACGGGGACGGTGCACGGACCGGCGCGAGCCGACCTCTCGGTCACATTCGGCGGTCTCCGGCGAGGCCACCTCCTCGCCCGCGAGCAGGTCGGGGCAATTGTAGTCGTCGACATCGGCCTTCCCCCGTCCGAGCCGAGCTGGCCCGTGCTCTGGACCGACGCCATGGCGGCCGGATTGGCGCCGTCATTCCCGGCTGGCATCCACAAAGGGGACCGCGGACGGGTCGTCGTCGTGGGCGGAGACGCCGGGATGACCGGTGCACTACGTCTCGCCGCAAGGTCGGCGTTCGCAGCCGGCGCAGGCCTTGTGCACGCTGTGGCTCCGGAAGCGACCGTGGCCGCGCTCACTGCCGCCGAGCCCGACCTGCAGACCTTCTCTCACGCATTCGACGCGCCGCCGACGCCCTCACTCCTCGAACTCATCCAGCGCGCAGATGCTGTGGTCGTCGGCCCGGGACTCGGCCGCTCGCCGGCCCGGAGAATGTTCATCGTCGGGCTCCTCGCCGGGGCCAGGTGCATCGTGCTCGATGCCGATGCGCTGGCCGCCTTCGCGGGCGCGCTCCCGGTGCTTGGTGAGCTGGCGCACGGTCGCTCCGTGCTGCTCACTCCCCATCCGGGAGAGTTCCGCACCCTTTTCCCGCACCTTGGGGCGCAGCTCGATACCGATCCATGGGGAGCGGCCGAGGCCGCCGCGGCGGAGACCGGCGCGACCGTCCTCCTCAAGGGAGTGCCCAGCGTGGTGGCGCGGACCGGGCAGCCAATCCTGACGCTGGCGGCGGGAACGCCGGGACTCGCCACGGGCGGCAGTGGCGACGTGTTGAGCGGCCTCGCGGGTGCGGCACTCGGCCAGGGAATGCAGCCAGAACACGCCGCGGCCTTCGCCGCACAGGCCCTCGGCCGCGCGGGCGAGCTCGCGGCCAGGCGCGTCACCGCCCGCGCAATGCGGCCAATGGACGTGATCGCCGCGCTGCCGGATGTGTGGCGTGCATGGGCGATACTGCGGACGTCGCCACCCGCACCAAGTCCGCCGGTGCTCGTCGAGCTGGAGCGACCAGAAGGCTGATACCTTTCCTCCATGTTCCGCTCTTCGCTGATCCTCGTTCTCCTCGCCGCACCGCTTTCCGCGCAGGTCTCCCGCGACTGGCGGCCGGAAGATCGGGTCGTCATCGGGGACTGGAGCCGGATCAACGCCGTTGCCGCGTCGCCGGAGCGGGTGTTCGCAAGCTCCCCAAGCAGCCTCCTGGTGTGGAACCCGCTCTTCCGCCGGTGGGAGGGTCCGTTCGATCCTCCTGTGCGCGGGATGCTGGAGCGCGTCTTCGTCGGGCTCATCGATCCGCTCGACAACTCGCTGTGGCTGGGCCGTCCCGACGGCTGGGTGCATTACCAGCCCGACATTCGCCTGTGGGAATTGGGCTCGGTTCCAGGCCGGGTCGTGGAGATCGCGTTCGACCTGGCGGCGCCAGCCGAAGGGCTTTTTCTCCGTACGACCGCCGGATGGTTCATCGCGCCCAGAGGAGCGATTGCCGGGCAGCCGGGCCGGCCGCCTCAGCAACCCGTCCGCCCGGGCACGGTTGAACAGGCTCTCGCCGCGAATCCGGCGCTGCGCATGACCGCCTCGCAATTCCTGCTCGATCCGTCCCTCCGTCCGGCCCAACTGACCTCGGCAGCGCGCTCGTTCGACAACCTGGGCTGGTACCTGGGCACCTCAGGCGTGGGATTGCTCTTCATCCAGGACGGTGCGGCCCTCCCGGAGAAGCTGACGTTCGGGCTGCCGGGCACCATCGCCGGCGCCGTGGTTGCGGTGCCGGGGGGAGTATGGGTTGCCACCGACCGCGAGCCATCGCGCCCCACCGCACTCACATTCGTCGCCGAGGACTTGAACGAATTCCGCGTCGTGACCGGGCCCGGGGCAACGGGGCTCCGGTTCACCCAGGTGCGGCGGCTCACGGCTCTTGGCGACGCGCTCTGGGCCGCGACGGACAATGGACTGGTGCGATTTCCCCTCCGGGACAGCGGCGATCCGCTCCAACTCGACGAGTCGGATGGGCTGCCGGACAGGAGGGCGCTGTCGATCGGCTCCCGACGCGGTGTGCTAGTCGCCGGCACGCTTCACGGCCTGGCGCGTGTTGTGGACAGCGTTCGATTGGAACGGCTCGCGCCGCTCTTCACGGACGCGGCGATGGCTGTTGCGTTCCAGGCCGACTCGATCTGGGTCGCGACGCCGCTTGGCCCGCTGGTCGCAGTCCCCGACCGGGAGGATCTCGTTCGTCCTGCCGGCCTCGAAGAGTCGGCCGCACTCCGGCAGCCCATTTATGACCTCGCGTGGTCCGGCGACACCCTGGTGGCGCTCGCCGCCGATCAGTTCCTGTGGAAGGACCCGGCCTCCGACCGTTGGACCGTGGGTGTGCCCTTCTCACAGGTCCTCGGCCGGCTCCGGCGAATGGTGCCTCAGGGGGACGGATTCTGGGTTGCGGGTGAGCGTGGCGTGGCATTCACGCGACTTGGTCAGGCGGCAGAACGACCGCTCCTGGTAGATGGAGACCTTCCCGGCGAACCCTATGATCTCGCAGTGCAATCGGAGTACCTCTGGGTCGCCACGTCGGAAGGCCTGGTCCGGTTCCGGATGCGGGAGATCCGGCCGTGAATCATCTCCCGCTCGGTGCCGGGCCGGAGTTCGACCGGATCCGCGCCATTCAACGCGAGCTCGGTGGCACCGGGTGGGAGCTCGGCGACGATTGTGCCATCCTGCCGCCGGGCCGCCGGCAGGTGGTGGTGAGCACGGATCTGAGTGTCGAGGGCGTGCACTTCCGCCGCGACTGGCTCACCCTCGAGGAGATCGGGTGGCGCGCCGCGGCCGGAGCGCTTTCCGACCTGGCCGCCGAAGGGGCGTCCGCTGTCGGCGTCCTGGCGAGCGTGGGCGCGCCCGCGGGAACGGATGCCGGCGCCCTGGCTGAGCTCATGCACGGCGTGGGC
>DASTCF010000137.1:0-10169 GCA_035711365.1 Gemmatimonadales bacterium | reverse complement strand
AGACGACCGCCTCTGCAATCGCCAGCTCGCCCTCCGGCGACCCAAGGAAGTCATACGCGTCTTTCGCCGCCAGTGCGATCGTGAGCCCCTGCGGATCGGCGAGGCCGATGTCCTCGGTGGCCATCCGCACGACTCGGCGGGCGATGTACAGCGGGGACTCGCCGCCTTCGATCATCCTGGCGAGCCAGTAGAGCGCGCCCTGCGGATCGCTCCCGCGCACGGCCTTGTGGAGCGCCGAAATGAGGTTGAAGTGCCCCTCGCCCGACTTGTCATAGGCCGGAATCCGTCGGGCGAGCGCGTCGGCGGCGAGCTCCCGGGTGATCCGGCCGCGAAGCCCCGCTTGCTGCGCAGCCGCCTCGAGGCCGTTGAGGGCCCGGCGCGCATCACCGTCCGCCTGCTGGGCAAGGAACGCGATCGCGTCGTCCTCGACCGTGAGCTCCATCGCGCCGAGCCCGCGGTCACGGTCCGCGAGCGCGCGCCGGAGCAGGGTCTCCAGCGCCGCGGAGCCGAGGGGCTCGAGTACGTAGACGCGCGCGCGGGAGAGCAGCGCCGCGTTCAGTTCGAAGCTCGGGTTTTCGGTGGTCGCGCCGATGAGCGTGATGACGCCAGATTCGACCGCCGAAAGAAACGCATCCTGCTGCCCACGGTTGAACCGGTGAATCTCGTCGCAGAAGAAGATGGTCTCGCGGCCGAGCCGGCGGCGGTCCTCCGCCTCCCGCAGGATCTCGCGGACCCGCTGGACGCCCTCCGTCACCGCGCTGAAGGCCACGAACTCCCGGTCGGTATGCCTCGCGATCACCCGTGCGAGGGTCGTCTTCCCCGAGCCCGGCGGGCCCCAGAAGATGATGCTGCCGACATCCCCGCGGCGGATCGCATCCCCGAGCACGTGGCCCGGCGCCAGCAACGGCTCCTGGCCCAGCACCTCATCCAGGGTGCGGGGTCGCATGCGGGCCGCCAGCGGCTCGGGCGGGGCAAACAGGGAAGGCTCAGGCATTGGGGGGGGTCGGCGGGTCGGGACGGACGCCGTCGAACCGCCTATCCGATCCACCGCTCGAGGAACAGATGCGTCAGGAAAAAGGCCGCCGCTCCCCCGAAGAACGGCAGCGCCGTCCGCCACCCGCGCTTGGCCTGGAACTCAGGAACCAGGTCCGATGCGGCCACATACAGCGTGACACCCGCGGAAAGGGCAAGGCCGTGCTCGGCGAGCGGCGCCGCCTGCAGGGTAAGCATCACGCCGCCGAGCGTCGCCAGGCCCAGCGCCGATGCCGCCCACACGGCATTCCGCGCCCCGTGGCCGCCCGCCATCATGAGGCTCGCGATGGCCACCCCTTCCGGCAGCTTGTGGAGGAACACGGCCAGGAACAGCAGCAGGCCGAGCTGGGGCGACACCAGCAGTCCCGCGGCGATCGCCACTCCGTCGAAGAATGTGTGGATCGAGAGTCCGAACAGCGCGGACATGCCTGCGCCGGCTTCGACCGCGTGCGTCTCCTCGCCGAAATGAAGGTGCTGGGTGAATACGTGCTGTGTCAGGTGCACCGCGAAATACCCGGCGAAGACGAACACTCCCGGGCCGACGGTGCCGGAACGAAAGACCTCGGGCAGGACGCCGACCAGAACCACCGCCAGCATGAACCCCGCTCCGAAGGCGATCAGCCCCTCGATGACACGGAGCCCCCGCCGCACATGCTCGACGACCGCGAGGGCGCCAATGATGTTGCCCGCGGCCGCCACAACGGCGAGGGTGAGCGGAAGGGCCGTCACTCAAGCTCCTTGGCGCGCGCGAGCAATGTTTCGCGCGTGTTGAGAGATGGATCATCCACGACGAGTCGCAGCAGGCGCTCCAGCACCCGGCCGAGCCCCGGCCCCGCCGGCACCCCGGCCTGGAGCAGGTCCAGGCCCGTGATCGCGAGATCTCCGCGCGTGAGCGGATCGCCGCGCCGCCGGATCTCATCAGCCACGGCCGCCCAGGGACAGGCCCGGCCGTGGCGGAGCTGCCAGAGCATCTCGAGATCGGCGGCGGCGGCGCCGACTGCCGCGAGCCACCGCCGCACTGGCACTTCGGTCAATCCGTCCGGCTCGCCCGGCCCGGCCATCAAGGCCGCCGCCCGCGCAACTTCCGCATTCGAGGCGCGGAGCCGCTCCAGCACTGCCACGGCGTCGGTGCACAGGAGCACTGTCAGCACCACCGGGTCGCGTTGGTCCGGGCCGCCCTGTGGCGGGACGGACGCCGGCGAATCGAACGGACGCATTTCCGGAATCCAGATGTCGCTCGCCCCGGACTTCTGCCACAGGGACACCAGGCGGTGGAGAGATCGAGCGGATCTCAGGCCCTTGAACCATTCGTCCCGCACCCGCTCGGCCGAAAGGCCCTTGAGGCCGCTCGCAGCCTCCCGGGCCGCCGTCCAGGTCTCGGGATCGATCGCGAAGTCGAAGCGCGCCGCGAAACGCAGGGCGCGGAGCACACGCAGGTAGTCTTCCCGAAATCGGCTGGCGGCAACTCCCACCGCGCGAATGCGGCGGCGGGTGAGATCCTCGGCCCCCTCGAACGGATCGCGCCATTCGCCGCTCAGCGGGTGATAGGCGATGGCGTTGATGGTGAAATCACGCCGGGCGAGGTCCTCGTCGAGCGACACGCCGTACGCCACCTCGGCGTGGCGGCCGTCGGTCGCGACATCGCGCCGGAACGTCGTAACCTCGTGCAGTGCGCCGTGCCGGTCGAGGACGCCGACCGTTCCGTACTTGATGCCGACGGCGACCGTACGGGGAAACAACGCCTGGACCTGGTCGGGTGTGGCGGAGGTCGCAAGGTCGAAGTCGCTCTGCGGATCGCCGAGGAGGGTGTCCCGGAGAGCTCCGCCGACGCACCACGCCGAATGTCCCGCCTCTTCGAGTCGTCGGGCGATCCCGAGCACCTCCTCGGGAATCGGAATGGCCGTGGGAAAGTTCATCCTGCCGCGGCCTCCATGCCCGCGCCGAAGGGGAGTCCGGCCGAGAGACTGACGAGCAACTCCATCCAGGCCTGCGACGGGGCGCGTCGCCCGGCAGCAAGGGCGCCCGCCGCCATCAACTGCGCCCCGCCGCCCTCGAACCCGTAAAGCGGCAGCACTTCGCCCTCGGCGCATCGGGTCGCCAGCACCACGGGCTTCCCGGCCTGGAGCCAGCGCCTGGCCGCCGCCGCCATCGCGGGCGGAACGTTGCCCCGGCCGAAGCCGACGAGCACAAGGCCATCATAAACCGTGAGGGCCGCGTCCAGCAGCACCCCGGTATCGCCGGGGACCGCCTGGATGAGTGCCACGCGTGCGCTCAATCCTGTGGGGAAGCGGGGAAGCGGGGACGCATTCCGACCGCCTGCCGTGTACCGGACGAAGCTGCCGGTCACGCTGCCAAGCGGCCGGCCGCGCGGCGCCTGGAAGGTGTCCACCTCCCCGGCGTCAGTCTTCACGGCATCGAGTCCGCTCAGAATGGTCCCGTTCAGCACCACCATTGCGCCCCGCCCGCGACTCGCCGGATCCGCGGCGACCCGCGCGCTGTCGACGATGTTGCGGCCGCCGTCCCAGCCCGCCTCATCGGACGTGCGCATCGCCCCGGTCACGACCACCGGCACTTCCGGACCAACCGTCCGCGCGAGCAGGTAGGCCGTTTCTTCGATGGTGTCGGTGCCATGGGTGACGACGATTCCCGCGGCCTTGCCCTCCGCCACGATGCAGGCGACGCGGGTCCGGAGGCTCCACAGCCGCTGCAGGTCCAGGTGCGCGGCCGGGAACCGGCCCCAGTCTTCCAGTTCAACCGGCCCGACCTGGTCCAGGCCGGGCGCCAGCGCCACGAGATCGGACGCGCCAAGCGCGGGCACCGCGCCCCCCGCGGCCGCGGAGTGGCGCATCGAGATCGTTCCGCCGGTAAAGAGGAAGTGAATCACCCGCAGAGGACGCTTCCGCCGTTCACGTTCAGGATTTCGCCTGTCATGTGGCGAGCGAGGTCGCTGCAGAGGAACACGATCGGCCCCGCGACATCCTCCGCGCTCGCCACCCTCCCGAGTGGAATCCCCGCCTCGATGCGCGCCCGGCCCCCGTCGGCGTATGGGACGACACTCATCTCGGTGTCTACCCACCCGGGTGCCACACAATTGACCGTGATGTCGGGCGCGCACTCCACCGCGAGCGACTTGGTCAGGGAGATCACGGCGCCCTTGGTCGCAGCGTAGTCGGCGTGGAAGGCTTCGCCGCGCTGGCCGGCCGTGCTCGAGATCAGCACAACTCGCCCACCCGGTCCCATCATCCGCAACGCCGCCCTGGTCGTGAGGAACAACGCGTCGAGATTGGCCGCCATGGTCTCACGCCACCGGGTGGGCGGCAGCTCTTTGAGGGCGACCTCCTGCGCGGGCCAGATGCCGGCATTGGCCACGAAGCAATCGAGCCGTCCGAAGCAGGCGCGAAACTCGCGCATCACGCGATCGACGACCGCTGAGTCGGCCAGGTCTCCCCCGCCGGCGTACGCCTTCCGGCCCAGGCCCCGGATCTCTCGAGTGACCTCCTCGGCGTCTGCCTTGCGCGTATGATACGTGATGCCGACATCGGCGCCGGCCTGGGCCATCATCAGGGCCGCGGCCCGGCCGATACCGCGGGATCCGCCGGTAACCAGCACCACCTTCCCCGCCAGCGAGATCACGCCAGCAGTTCCCGTTCGACCAGTTCCACGATCAGATGCTCCACGGCGAGGTGAATCTCCTGGATGTGACTGGTGCAGTCGGAGGGCACGACGAAGGCCTGGTCCACGAGGCCTGCCAGCGCGCCACCGCCCCGGCCGAGGAACGCGACGACCGCGACCCCTTTCGCCCGGGCCGACCGTGCCGCCTCCAGCAGGTTCGTGCTGGCCCCGCTGGTACTGTGGAGGATCAGCAGGTCCCCGGGTCGGCAGAGCGTTTCCACCTGGCGCGCGAAGATCCGGTCGAAGCCGAGGTCATTTCCGGCCGCCGTCAGGAGCGAGCCGTCGGTCGTGAGCGCCACGGCGGCCAAGCCACGCCGATCCGCCGCGTACCGCACGACATACTCCGTGGCCAGGTGCTGCGCGTCCGCGGCACTGCCCCCGTTGCCCGCGAAGAAGAGCGTGCCGCCGCGTCGAAGCGTCTCCGCGTAGCGCGCGGCGAACGCTGCAGCCTCGCCCGCCTGCCCGGCGGTCGCCTCCGCCAGTCGCGCAAGCTCGCGCAGGCCCTCGGCGATGTGGTGCTGGGTCACTCCTCCTCCTGGTCGAACAAGCGCTTGATCCGCGAGAAGAGCGCCAACCGAAGCTCGATCGGCGGCACCGGAGTCACGGCGGCGTCCGCGAGGATGGCGGCGGGATTGTCCACCGTGAGGAGCTGGGCCTGGGCGGCTCCGTCCTGTTCCGTAAGCATCGCGTGGGGGGCCGCGAGCGAACGATCGTCGCCGTGGTTGTCCGCCGCGAGGATATCGGCGAGCCCGCGCTCGACGAGCGCCCGGGCGCGGGCACCCCTTGGCCGGGTGCTCAGGAGCGTCGTGGCATCCACCTGCATGAGCGCGCCCAGTTCCCGCCAGCGCACGACAGCCGCGGGCGAGCAGCACGCATAGCGCTCCGGGTGAGCGAGCACCGGCACGAGACCGGTCGCGATGACCCGCGCAAGCGCGGCGGCCACCGCTTGGAAAGTGATGAGCCGCGGGAACTCGACCAGGATGTAGCGGCTGCCGCCGAGCGTCACGCGGCGATTCGAGGCCACTTCGTCGGGCAGGGGTCGGTCCAGCATCACCTCGGCCCCGCGATGGAGTGTCACCTCGTCCGGTGCGGCCGGCTGCAGCGCCCGAAAGGCGGCGTCGTGGCGGGCGGGCACGCCTGCGGTCGCCTCGCTGGCCAGGAGGTGCGGAGTGAGGCAAACGGCCGTGATGCCCTGCGCCGCAAACTCCGCAAGCACTCGGACGGAATGGCTCACGGATGGCGAGCCGTCATCCACGCCCGGGAGGAGGTGATTGTGGAGATCGATCACGCAGCCGAGGCCCGGACCAGCGCAGCGGCGAACTCCCCCAGCTCCTCAGGTTCGGCCTCGGCGCGGGCCAGCAGCGCCAGTGTGATCAGCGCATCGGCCGCGAGGAGGTCCAGGGCGGCCTCGCGATCGCCCGGGTGGGCCACCACGCCAGCGAGCGCCCGGCGGCCTGCCTCCGCGAGCCGCTCCGCCAGCGGCGCCGCTGATGGAGCCGCCTCCCAGCATTCCAGCACGCGGGTTCGGAGCCGGGCCGGTCCAGCCGAGATGTGGTGAAGGACCCAGTCGGCGTCGTTCACGACTCGCCTCGAAGCCAGGCCATGATAATGCGGGGCGCCTGCTCGCGGGCAGCCGGCAACCGCGAGGCGTCGCCGGCACCCGCGGACGCGAATTGTGGCCGGCCGCCGCCCTTCCCCCCACTCACGGCCGCGATGCGGCCCGCCAAATCGCCGGCCTTGCGCCCGGCCTTCACCAGGTCATCGGTCACAGCCACGTGCACGGCCCCCCGGCCTCCGGTGCCGAACAGCACCAGCACCGCGCCCGACTTGCCCGTTCGAAAACCGTCCGCCAGCGCGAGTACCTCGTTGCGATCCTCGGTGTCGGTTTCGCCCAGCGTGACCGCGACTCCGTCGATCTGCAGCGTCTGGCTCGATGCCGGCGCGGCGGCGCCACCCTTGAGGAGATCGCCGACCCTGGCCGCGAGCTTGTCCCGCTCCTCGACCAGCTGCTCGAGCTTCCGGAGCAGGTGCTCCGGCTGCGCCTTGAGTGCGGCCGCGGCCTGGTGGATCCGCGCCTGGATAGCCTCGACCTGGGTATAGGCCTCCGGGCCGGTGACGGCCTCGATGCGCCGCACGCCCGCCGCCACCCCGCCCTGGCTCGAGAACTGGAACAGGCCAACCTGACCTGTCGACCGGACGTGCGTACCGCCGCAGAGCTCGATCGACGACTCGCCCATGAACACGACGCGCACCCGGTCACCGTACTTCTCCGAGAACAGCGCCATCGCCCCCAACGCGATCGCGTCGGGATAGGCCATCTCCCGCGTGGTCACCGGGATATTGGCCCAGATGAGGGCGTTCACCTCCCGCTCGATGGCCTGGAGCACGCCGGGCTCGATCGGGCCGTGATGGGAAAAGTCGAACCGGAGGTGCGCGTCATCCACCAGCGATCCCTGCTGGCGAACGTGGGTGCCGAGGTGCTTCCGAAGAGCGGCGTGCACGAGGTGGGTGGCGCTGTGATTCCGCTCGATGTTCCTTCGGCGGGCAGCATCCACGGCCGCACGCAGCGAAGTCGGTTGGAATTGGTCGCGGAAGGCGCCACCCACGACGGTGCCGCGCCCATCCTTCCGGACCTGGTCCACCGGCATGACCCATCCCTCGCCGCGGAGATGGCCGGTGTCGCTCACCTGCCCGCCCGACTCGAGATAGAACGGATTCTCCCGCAGAATGAGCTCGACCCGGTCACCCTGCTGCCGGAACGCGAGCGGCTCGGTATCGGCCTGGTCGTGCTGATAGCCGACGAACTCCTGGCGGCCGTCCCGGAGCTCGCGCCAATCTGTGGTTTGTTTGATCAACGCCGGACTTCCCTTGAGTCGCGCCGCACCGCCTCGCACCGTGCCGGAAAGCGCGGCCCTGTCTTCCCGGGACCGCTCGCGCTGCGCGTTGAGCGCGGCATCGAATCCCGCCAGGTCCACCGACGCCCCGCGCTCCTCTGCGATCAGCATCGTGAGGTCGATCGGGAAGCCGTAGGTGTCGTGCAGCTTGAACGCCTCGTCGCCGGGAATGACCGGGAGGCCGGACGCGAGCAGCTCATCCATGCGTGCGAGACCGCCCTCGATGGTCTCGAGGAAGCGCCCCTCCTCTGCCTCGGTCCACTTCCGGATGATCCCGGCCTTGTCCCGGAGCTCCGGAAATGCCTCGCCGAGCTCGAGGACGACCACCTGCGTGAGCGGAGCGAGCGTGGGCTCGCGCCTGCCCAGCAGCCACGCGTGGCGCACGGCGCGGCGCAGGATGCGCCGGAGCACGTAGCCGCGGCCGTCGTTGCTCGGCACGACGCCGTCGGCCAGCAGAAAACTGACCGCGCGCGCGTGGTCGGCGAGCACCCGATAGGACGCCCCGGCGGGGCCCCGGTCGTACGGCTTGCCGACCAGGTTTTCAACCTCGGTCAGCAGCGGACGGAACAGGTCGGTATGAAAGTTGGAGTCCTCGCCCTGCATCACCGCGGCGATCCGCTCGAGGCCGGCGCCGGTGTCGACCGAGGGCTTGGGCAGCGGCGTCAGCTTGCCGTCCGCGCTCCGGTCGAACTGCATGAACACGAGGTTCCAGATCTCGAGGAAGCGGCCGGCCTCCGCCTGCTCCTCGAAGACCTCCTTCGGCATCGGCTGCTCGGGCCGAGCGGCGGCTTGAGCCGCCGTCCACTCCAAATCCACGTAGATCTCGGAACAGGGGCCGCACGGCCCCGTGTCTCCCATCTGCCAGAAATTGTCCTTGTCGCCCAGGCCGTAGATCCGATCGTCCGGGAGCCCGGCGATTTCCCGCCAGAGCGCGCGCGCCTTCTGATCCTCATGGTGCACTGTCACGCGAAGGCGATCCGCATGTATGCCGAGCCACTCGGGGCTGGTGACAAACTCCCAGGCGTATGCGATGGCGTCGCGCTTGAAGTAGTCGCCGAAGGAGAAGTTGCCCAGCATCTCGAAGAAGGTGTGATGCCGCTTGGTGTGCCCCACCTGCTCGAGGTCGTTGTGCTTCCCGCCCGCCCGCACGCACTTCTGGACCGTCGTCGCGCGCAGGTAGTCCCGCTGCTCCAGCCCGAGAAAGACGCGCTTGAACTGGTTCATCCCGGCGTTGGTGAAGAGCAGGGTGGGATCGTCGGCGGGGACCAGCGACGAAGAAGGCACCTCGCGGTGCCCCTTGGCCACGAAGAAGTCGAGGAAACGGCGGCGGATCAGGGAGGATTGCATGCGGGGGAATATAAGGCGTCCAGAGTCAGCCATCAGCCATGAGCGCCTCCCGGACAAGGTCGCGGGCCGCCGGCCCGGTGAATCCCCTCCGCGCCAGAAACGCGAGCAGCCGGCGGCGCTTGGCGTCGCGCGGGAGCTGCCCGAGCTGCCGGGCGCGACGGGCCACCAGCGCACGCGGCAAACCCTGGCGATCCGACCCGCCTTCCCAATGCGCCGAGATGGCCGCGTCGATGATCCTTCGCTCGACCCCCATGGCCAGCAGGTCGCGGAGCAGCCTGGCCGGGCCGCGCCCCCGCGCCGACCGCGTCTCGACAAAACCCCGGGCGAAGGCCGCGTCGTCGAGCAGGCCCACGCCCGCCGCACGCTCGAGTGCGTGTTCCACCGCCTCGGGACGGTGCCCCTTCCGCACCAGGCGGCGCCTCAGATCAGCCCGGGCAAAGGACCGTCGTTCGAGTGCGCGGAGGACCGCGCGAAAGGCGCCCTCCTGGTCCGCCAGCGCGCCGAGCCGGTCGAGGAGCTTGGAATCGAGCGGCACGCCGGCGCGGAGCCCTGCCGCCGCCGCGGCCACCGCTGGAACGGCGCAGTACGGCCGGCCATCGACCAGGACCCGCACCACCTCGGCGCGGCGCGGGTCCGCCACCAGGCCGGTGACGACCGGCCCGCCGTGGCTACTCATCCTCTCCGTCTTCCGTGCCGTTGGCGGCGGGCGCCTTCATGCCGAGCACGCCCTTCACCTTGGTCTCGACTTCAACCATGAGCGCGGGGTTGTCCCGAAGGAAGAGCTTCGCATTCTCCCGGCCCTGGCCGATGCGCTGATCGCCATAGGAGTACCACGCGCCGGATTTCTGGATGATGTTCGCCTCGGCGGCGAGATCCACCAGGAGCGAGGTGTGGCTGATCCCCTCGTCGAACATGATGTCGAACTCGGCCTGCTTGAACGGCGGGGCGACCTTGTTCTTGACCACCTTGACGCGCACGTGATTGCCGATGACCTGCTCGCGCTCCTTGACGGGGCCGATGCGCCGGATGTCGAGCCGGAGCGAGGCATAGAACTTGAGCGCCTTGCCGCCAGTGGTGGTCTCCGGATTGCCGAACATCACGCCGATCTTCTCGCGCAGCTGGTTGATGAAGACCACGGCGCAGTTTGAGCGATTGATGGCGCCGGCCAGCTTCCGGAGTGCCTGGCTCATCAGCCGCGCCTGGAGGCCGACGTGGCTGTCGCCC
>DASTCF010000136.1:0-3961 GCA_035711365.1 Gemmatimonadales bacterium | reverse complement strand
CCTCGCTCAGCGCGAGCACCCGCCCCACGACCTCGTCCGGCGAGGCGGTCCCCACAGTTTCCTGGGCCACGATGGTCCCGCCGGCCCGGAAGCCCTCGATGACCAGTGGCAGGTCGAGCAGAGCCGGCGGGAAGGCCGCGCTGTCATACCGCTCACACGGTTCGGCGTGGACGAAGACCGGTCCGGGTGCCGGCAGGCCGGCCGGCTCCTGGATCGGCTGATAGGTGAACAGCAGCCGGTCCTCCCGGTCGATGTCGAAGGTGCGCAGGCAGTGACGGCAGGGCCCGTAGCCGCGGGCCACTTCCCGATGTGCCGGATGGCCGTATTGTGGGGAACGCAGGGTGTGGCGCACCTCGTCGGCAACGGCGGTGGGGATGCCCGAATACCGGAACACGGCCATGACCATCTCCTCGCTAGAGTGGGAGAGCATGGTAAGCCCGGGGCGCGCCGCCGGCTATCCGGATCTTGCGCCCGTATCCCGCCGTCCCCCAGTCGCTTGCAGCCAGGGCGCCGGGCGGGTCAGATTCTCCTGTACCCCACAGGTCATCCCGGCTGGGCAGACCGGCTCGATGTTCACCTGCGCCCTTCACAAGGAGGCGGCCGGTTGGCGGACTACACGGTGGGCGGGGGGAAAGCACAAGGCGGGGCACGGCTCCTGGCCGTGCTCATCGCCGTGGCGGCCGCAGGGTGCGATTCCGACTCCGCGGCGCCCGGCCCGTGCGAGCCGGCCGTCACCTTTCTGCCCGCCGAACCGCGCCTCGCCACCGGGGACTCAATTGCGTTGAATGCCACCGTCGCCGGCGCCGGGTGTGAGGCCGGGGCGGACCCCCTGATCTGGATTTCCTCGGACTCGATGACCATTGCCGTCGATTCCGTAACCGGCATGGCCAAGGCACGCCAGGCGGGGACCGCCTACCTCGCAGTCCACGAGTCCGGCACGGCGACGCCGCTCGATTCCGTCAAGGTCGTCGCCTACGCGCCGCTGTTCGATCGCATCATCTTCATGAGAATCGCCCCGTGCCCCGCGGGCGCCGAGTCCTGTCAGCCGGTGGGCTTGTGGACGATCAACGCGACCGGGGGCGGGCTGGCACTGGCGGTGGACAGCCTGCAATACCCCGAGCATGCGCGAGTATCGCCGGACGGGAAGTCGATTGTCTTCGAGGATGCGGGAGAATTGTTCATCACGGATGCTGGCGGCGGGGCCAAACGGCGGCTCGAGACGGGGACCAACGTTGCGTTTTGGCCATCGTGGTCGGCGGACGGCCAGCGGATCCTGTATGGCGGTGGCACATCGCTCGATCCGCCATGGCAGGTGTACCTGATGCGCGCCGACGGCACAGCGAGGCGACAACTCACGAACCACATCCTCGGCACGCACGGCCCCGCCTGGTCGCCTGACGGCCGGATTGTCTACGTCCGTCTCGTCGCCATTGGGCTCGATCCCGCCTTTTTCGAGGCAGTTGTCATGGACACCTCGGGGACCGAGCTCGAGGTCCTCACCGCGGGAATGAACGATTTCACCGGGTACGCTCCAGCCTGGGCCCCCGACGGATTGAGTATCCTCTTCCTCGACACGGACGATACGGGCTGGATCATCACGAAGCTCACGCTCGCGACCACGAAGTACGACACCCTCGGGAGCGCTCAGGGGAATCGCCCTGGCGACTGGTCCCCCGATGGGCAGAAGATCCTGTACGGCACTGGGGATCTATGGACGATGGCTGCGGATGGAACGAATCAGCAGATCCTGCTGAGTGATGGCTACATCAACTTCGAGGCGGCGTGGACGCCCGCGGCACCGGCTCCGTGAGTCGGCGTGCACGACCGCTCAGTGGCGGCTGGAAGCCTCCGGAGCCGGTCGAATGGGCTGGATGGGAGAGTAGTAGTAGTAGTACACGCCGGTGGAGCTGTTGAACATTTCGTCGTGGCAGTAGACCTGGTCGTCCGCCAGCTGCACGCAGAATACGTCGTCGTTGGCGAACCGGTCGATCGGCAGGTCCTCCAGCCCGAACAGCGGCTCCGGTCCCTCGAACCCCGCACCTTGCCACCGCCCGATGCCGGAGATCACGCTGAGCAACTGGGCGTAGTTCCATCCGCTCGCGATCCGTGAGGCCCCGGTCACCGCCAGCGCCGGCGTCAGGATGGGAGTGGGGAGCTCTTGTTCATTCGCCCAGTCGTTTCCCCAGCACCAGACCGAGCCGTCGGCCGTCCGGCCGCAGGCAAATCCTTCGCCAACTGCCAGTTGCACGAATCGGTGGCCGCCGGCGACTGACACCGGCGTGTCGGATGGATTCTCCGTGCCGTCGCCGAGCGGGCCCTTGCCCCAGCACGCCGCGGCCGAATCCGCCCGCAACCCGCAGACGGTGATCCCCTCCGAGAAGTACCCGCCTCCCTCAAGGGAAAGTACCGTGAATGCCGGCGAGCCGGGAACCTGTGCCGGCACCCCGCCCATCTGCCAGCACCACGCGGTGGAATCGCTCTCGGCCATAGCGCAGTACGCCGACGTCAGGCCGGCGCTCACGATTCCCCGAATCGGTGGCAGCCCATCGAGGTGCATCACTTGTGGGAAGTTGGCATTCGCGCACCAGACGGCGTGCTGGTCATCCAGGCCGCACACACTCGTGGAGCCGACTGCCAGGTCAATGAATTCCCGGCTGTCATCGACCAGCCCGGGACTCGAGTTCGTCCAGCCGAAGAGTTGGCGATCAGAGACCGGGGCGGTGTTCTCCCAGAATTCGTCGCCCCAGCAGAAGATCCCCCCGTCCACGATGCCGCATCCCATGGCCTCGCTGGAGGCCAGCCGGTCCACCCTGAACGCGGCCCCCGTGGCCTGAAAGTCGACGAAGGCATCCTCGGTCGCGCTGGCCCGCACGCCATTCGCCCCGGCCTGTGGGCCCAGAGTCCACACCGCCGCCGCCAGCCCTTCGGCATCCGTGGTGTCCGCGATGGGGGCGATGCTCCCCCCACCCTCCCGCACGGTCCAGGTGAGCGGGATCCCGGGCCGGGGAATGCCGCCCTCGTCTTGAGCACGTACCTTGAGTGTGTCGATCAGCGCCCACCCGGGCGCCCCTACGGGAGAGGGAGCCTGCACCACCACGAGTGTCGGCGGCACCGGGGCGTCGGAAGGATCATTGCAAGCCGCGAGCAGGAGCAGAACGGCCGGGAGACGCCAAGGAGTCCGCGCACGGGTCATTCTGGGAGCCAGAGAGGGTGGTCGCCAGGGAGAGCACCTGCCCGTATCAGTACCGCGCCACGCGAGGGTTCGCAATCCAGCCTTCATTGCCCTTACCCCGGCCGTGCTGTATCTCTGGTGGCGCGGGCGGGCGACCCCCCAGCAGGAGGACGCGACGTCGGGTGACGGTCGGGGCGCAGCCGCCCGCAGCCACCTAGCAGCCGTTCCTGAGGAACGGGGGAGGTAATCGATGCGCGTACGCCACGGAATCCCGACCCGGGTTCGCAACGGGATTGGCTTCGCACTGTTACTGGGGCTGTCGGCCGCCTTGATGGCGTTCGCCGGACATGAACGAATCGCCCCGCTGGCGGCTCCGGCGAGCCCCAAGCTCGAAGCCACGATCTTTGCGTTCGATGGCCAGGATTTTATCCGCAGCCAGACGACGCTCGTCACTGACGCAGGACAGTCCGCCGTCGGCACCAAGCTCGATCGTGCCACTGCGGCCTACAAGGCGTTGATGGAGAATCACTCCTTCACGGGTGATGCCACGATCTTCGGCCGGAAGTACGAGGCGAATTACGCCCCGCTCACCGGAGCCGATGGCCGGGTGACCGGCGCGCTGTTCATCGGCGTGACGAAATAGCCGGATATCGTTGGGAGCGGCCGGGCTTCCTCGACCATCGCCGGAGGCACCCCATGAGACGCTCGCGCTTCGCGCTGCTCCTCGCCCTCGCGGCCGCCCCGGCCACTATCCTCGACGCCCAGACCGCAGCCCCCAACAGCCTGGAC
>DASTCF010000135.1:0-4286 GCA_035711365.1 Gemmatimonadales bacterium | reverse complement strand
GCGCTATCACGTGCTGCGCCGGCTGGGCGAGGGCGGGATGGGCGAGGTGTGGCTGGCGGAGCATGTGCGCATGGGCCGCAAGGCCGCCATCAAGGTGCTGCCTCCCGGGATGAGCCACGATCAGGATGCGGTATCGCGCTTCAACCGCGAGGCCGCGAGTGCTGCGCGCATCAGCCATCCACACGTCTGCACGGTGTATGATTTCGGCACTACGGAACAGGGCCAGCTCTACCTCGCGATGGAGTACCTCGAGGGAGGAACGCTGGGCGCAGTGCTCAAGAGCGAGGGACCGCTCGCGCTGCCCCGCGCGTCCCGGCTTCTCTCCCAGTGCGCCGACGCGCTCCAGGCCGCTCACGACCTCGGCATCGTCCACCGCGACCTCAAGCCCGACAACATCATGATCGTCGCCGGCCGAACGGGTGAGGCCGTGAAGGTCGTGGATTTCGGCATCGCGAAGGCGATGACCCCCGACAAGGGGCAGCAGGTGACGCGGACCGGCCTCGTCGTCGGGACACCTGAGTACATGAGCCCCGAGCAACTCGCGGGCGACGCACTCGACGGGCGAAGCGATCTCTACTCACTGGCGCTCGTCTTCTACAGGATGGTCACCGGCGTGCTGCCGTTCCAGGCGGGGAGCGCCCAGGAAACGATGGTGAAACGACTGACCGAGTCGCCGCGCTCCCTGGCGGACGGCTGCCCGGGGCGTGAGTTCCCGGCGGGTCTCCAGGCAGTGATGGACCGTGCACTCGACCGCGATCCCGGACAGCGCTACCGATCCGTGAGCGAGTTCGGGCAAGCGGTCGACCAGGCGCTGAGCGCCGCTTCCGAGGCGCCGACCGACGTCGTGGATTCCCGGCCCGATGGGCGCACCGTGCCGCCGACCCGTGCCACGGGCGTGGACCGGCCGCGCTCCCGGCGCACCGCGGTGTTCCTGGGGATCGCCGCCATGGTCGTCGCGGGCGGCGGCCTCATGGCGCGCGGACTCCTGACGCAATCCGGGACCGACGGTGCCCCGCCGGCGGAGCCCGCGCCCACCGCTGCTATCGTTCCGCCGGCCGACACTTCGGGCGGGGTGATCCGTAAGGACTCCGCCGGCTCCGACACGATTCGCCATCCTCCGATCACCAGTATCCCGCAGCCGCGCGACCGCGCGGCACCGGGCGTGCGGTTGCCGAGTGTCGAGGCACTCTCCGATCCGGCCACGCGCGACGAGGCCCGGCGGCAGGCGGAGGCGATTTACGCGCGAGCCGATGTGAGTGACAGCCTGCGGGCCGCAGCCGCCGCGACCGTGGCGCACGCCTACGTCGAGGACGCGCGCTGGCCGGAGGCCAGGACGTGGGCCCAGCGCGCGTTCGACCTCCGGCCGTCGGCTTACCGACGCCTGCTCGATCAGATCAATGCCCAACTCCCGACCTGAACCCGTGGCCAACGACTCCGTCCGCGTTTCCGTCTTCGGCAAGACCGACCTCGGCCGCACCCGGGACCACAACGAGGATACGTTCCTCGTGGCGGACCTGAGTACGGGGAACGCCAGCCTGCACCCCCAGGTCCAGGAACACGAGATCGGTCCGCGCGGCTCACTTTTCATGGTGGCGGACGGCATGGGAGGCGCCGCGGCCGGCGAGCTTGCCAGTGCAATGGCCGCGGAGCTGATCTACTCCCACCTCCGCTCCACCTGGTCCACGGATCCCAATCCTACGGCCGAGCAGTTCGCGTTCCGGATGCGCGAATCCGTCGAGGTGGCCAACAGCCGCATCCACGATTACGCCCGTGAGCACCCCGACGTGCGCGGGATGGGCACCACGGTGACGGTCGCCGGCGTGTTCGGGAACGAGCTGTACCTCGCCCAGATCGGCGACAGCAGGGCCTATCTCGTGCGGAGCGGTACCGCGACCCAGCTGACGAAAGATCAGTCGCTCATGCAGCGCCTGGTGGACGCGGGAGAGCTCACCGAGGAGGAAGCCGAACGGAGCGAGCGCCGCAACATCATCCTGCAGGCGCTGGGCCCCGATCCCCGGGTGAAGGTGGATCTCACGTGGCAGGAGATCCGGCGGGGAGACCTGCTCATCCTCTGCTCGGACGGCCTGAGCGGAAGCGTCAAGCGCGAGGAGTTCGCCGAGCTCGCGGCGCGCTACCCGGATCTCGAGCGGCTCTGCACCGAGCTGGTGGACCTGGCGAACCAGCGCGGCGGCCCCGACAACATCACGGCGGTCGCGGCACGATTCGACGGGCCGGGCTTGCCCCCTCCGGACCAGGCGGAACAGCCGGCCTACCATGTGTTCCCGCTGCCAGGGCAGGAGGATGATGAGGACGACCTGCTGGACAGCAACGGGATCGTGACAACGGAGATCCCCGCGCATCGCCCGGTGCCGGCACCGCGAAATGAGTCTTCGGCGCGGCCGGGATTCATGCTCGTGGCACTCCTGCTGGGCCTGATTCTCCTCTACCTGCTCCTCGCTTGATGAGCAGCCACCTCGCGGTTCTCTCCGGCGCGCGCGCGGGCGCCCGCGATCCGCTCGGCGGCAACTTCGTGAGCATCGGCCGCCATCCGACCTGCGATATCCGGTTCGATCCCGAGCGCGACCTCGACGTCTCCAGCCGCCACGCCGTGCTGTTCCTGAAGGAAGGGCACTGGCACCTGCGCGACCTCGGCAGCACCAATGGCACCTACGTGAATGGCACCCGGATCACCGGCGAGCGCGCGCTGGCCGAGGGGGACATCATCCGGTTCGGTGCGACGGGGCCTGAGGCGAGGTATTCGGAGCAGGACGAGGCGCCGGGGAGCGGGACAGGCGGACAGCCGGGCGGGCCGACGAACGTCCAGGCGGAAAGTCGGACGGTGGCGGATCTCCCGGAGACCATCGAGCAGGCGGAGCCTGAGCCTGCGCTCCCTTTGGCGGGGACCACCACGCGCGTCCGGATCGAGGTGGCCAGGAAGACCCGCACGCTGCGGAACGTGGCTGCGGTGCTCGGCGTCCTGGCCGTGGCCGCGCTTGGCGGATGGCTCTGGCAGCGGCGTCAGGCGGCGGCCGAGATCACGCGCCAGCGCCTGGCGTATCTCGCGAAGGTGGACAGCCTCCTCTACACGGTCGGCGCGATGCAGATCGACGTGGCCGCGATGCGCGCCGCGCTCGACTCCGCCCGTGGGGAGACCTCGCGGCTGCGTGATCTTCTCGCCGAGTCCGGGTCGGACCCGGCCACCGCGGCACGGCTGCGTCGCGAGCTGGACGCTTCGATCTTCCGGCAGCAGCAGATCGTGGCCGCGGCCACGCTGGACGGCGACGCGATTGCGGCGGCCAACCGGAACGCGCTGGCGGTCGTCCTGGCCGAAACCGGCGACGGGCGGACCTTCAGCGCGACCGGCTTCGCGGTGCGCACGACGGCGGGCGACGGCCTGATCGTCACCAATCGCCACGCTGTGACCGGTCCCAACGGCGAGGCGGCCAGCCGCCTGGGCGTCATCTTCAACGGCTCGGCCCAGAACTTCAAGGCGGTGGTCCTCGCCACGCATCCGACGCTCGACGTGGCGCTGCTCAAGGTCGCCGTGGACGGCGGGGTGCCGATCGTCAAGGGGCTGGCGTGGCGGGACCCGCCGCTCCGCGTGGGCGACCCCGCCGTGGTGATGGGGTTTCCGCTGGGGCTCGACCTCGCCATGGGCGGCGAGTGGCAGCAGGTTGGCATCTCCGCGACGCTCAACACGGGGACGACATCGCGCGTCCTGCCGGAATTGCTGCAGCTCGACGGCTATGGGGCGCAGGGCTCGAGCGGGAGTCCGGTCTTCGACCGCGACGGAATGGTTGTGGGTGTCCTGTACGGCGGGGAACCGGAGAGCAACGGCCGCATCGTATACGCGGTGCCGGTGAAGGCGGTGCTGGAGCTCCTGGACCGGATACAGTAGAAAAGGGCTGAGTCCTCGCCTCTCCTATCGTAGCAGCATCCACCCGATGGCCAACGTTCCTCCCAGAATCACGACGCTCCATCCTACCCAGCGTCCGGCATCCTCGGCCAGGTCGTCTGCGGGGGTGAGGCCCGTTCGTCCGCGGACGGGACCCCAGGCGCCCCCGGGGCGCACCCGCCGGTAGAACGCATCCAGCACTTCCGGCCGCTCTGGCGGCGTCAACCACATCACTGGCATCCACACCACGATGGATCCGAACGCCGTCAGCGCGAGGCGTTGGCCGAAGGTGAACGCCGAGAGCGCCGGCGTGAGGCTCAGCAGCGCGAGGCCGAGTCCCGCTCCCATCGCGGCGATCTCGGCCCACGCATTGATCCGCCACCAGAACCAG
>DASTCF010000134.1:0-12874 GCA_035711365.1 Gemmatimonadales bacterium | reverse complement strand
CCGTCTTTCCCGTCTTATTCCGTCCCTTCCCCTTTCCTCACCCCGGAACGGCCAGCGCCCGGTCCGCCACCAGCTTGAGGTGCGCGCGGTGGGCCCGCGTCTCCGCGTTGCCGGCCGGACGAGCGACCTGCGCCTGGATGCTGCGAAGGTTCGCCACTGCCGCGGAGCGCGCCACGTAGTCATACCGCAGGCGTGACTCACCGGTGATCATCGCGGCCAGGCGATTCACGTACTCGACCTGCAGGTTCTGCCGGAAGGTATTGACGTCCCCCCTGGCGTCGGCCGCGAAGATCGCATCGGTCAGGTCGCCAACCATCGCGGCCACCGAGTATCCGCCGCCATAGGCGCGGGAATCGGTCATCCGGGTCAGTGTCATGGGGTGAAGCAAGTGATCGAGGACGCTCCGTTGTGCGGCCAGAACGCGTGCGTGGATTTTCGGATCCTCGGTGGTGCCGAAGAAGCCGAATCCCCGGCGCTGTGGCTGCAGGTGGGCCAGGAGCTCGGGGGAGGCCCCGAAGGCGCCGGGCGCGAACACGCGGTCGCGCAGGAGGCGCATCGCCCGCTTCTGCTCCGCGAGCGGAACAGGCGTGAGCGGCTGGGTGGCGCCGGGCTGCCCGGCGAACGCGCGATCGACTTCGACGCCGCCGATATACCGGGCGACGACGCCCGCCTGCCCGGCGATCTGCCCCGAGGTGATGAAGTACGCCGTGAGCAGCGAGGCGTAGGAACTGTCGCGCCGCGTGTAGCGGGGGAGAATCGTCTTCATGAGGGAATCGGCCAGGGTCATCCGCCCCTCGGCGAACGCGATGGCGTCGCTGCTCATGTCGCCGATCATCACGCGGGGGTTGATGCCGCCGCCGGGCGAGCGCATGTCGTCTGCGTCGTTGCCGTAGGCCAGGGCCGGCTCGGTGGACCGCGACACAACCGCCCGGACCCTGGCCTGCTCCGCGCCGGGATCAGGCAGCGAAGGACGGTAGCCGTACTCGATGGCCCAGCGGTCATACACACCCGGATGGGTGTCCACGGACTGCGTCCGACGGCCGCCGGGGGGCGGTACGTTCACCGCGTGATAGTCCATCACGGACCCCGACACCCCGTGCGTCCGGACGAATTCGGGATCCTGCAGCTCGGCGGGTGAGTAGGCCTGGGTCGCTTTCATGTTGTGGGTGAGTCCGAGCGTGTGCCCCACCTCGTGCAGCACGAGCGAGATCACCGCATCGTTCACGAAGCTGCTGACCTCCGCATCGCTGGCCCCGAGGAGGCGGAGCGCAGCCGCCCCGAATAGCGCCTGTTCCTGCATGAATTGGCCGAACGAACAGAACGCGGCCTCCTGAATCCCTGGCAGCACGGGCTCGAGCTGCTGTTGTCCCGCCCATTCGAAGAGATCGGCGGCCCGGATCCGGTTGGTCACGTAGATGTATTCGAGCATGATGTCCGCGCCGAGCACCTGTCCCGTCCGCGGATTGGTGACATTCGGACCGTAGCCTCCGAACGGCGGATTGGGCGAAGAGGTCCACCGGAGCACGTTGTAGCGGAGGTCCCCGGCGTCCCAGGTGGCGGTGTCCGGCTGCTCGTACACCACCATGGCGTTCTTGAATCCCGCCTGCTCGAACGCCTCGTTCCAGCGGAGGACGCCCTCCTTGATGGCCGGGCGCAGTTCCACGGGCGTGGTGTTCTCGATCCACCACACGATCGGATGGATGGGCTCGGAAAGCGCCGCGGAGGGATCCTTCTTCCGCAGGTCCCACCGGTTGATCAGGTCCCGGTACGGCGTCACGCTGGCCGAGGTCAGGTCGGTGACCGATTCCGTGAAGAAACCGACCCGGGGATCGTCGAACCGGAGTTCGTAACCATCCGCGGGCATCTGGATCAGCGAGTGCAGCACCCGCACGCTGACGTTCCTCGCGTCGGTGACGTCCGCGTCGCCCCGCACCACGGGCGCGGGGTTCTCGTAGACGTATTCGACGAGCACATCGGAATTCAGCGGATAGGAGCGGATGCCGGTGATGCGCGTCTTGCTCTTGCTGAGGGTCCCGAGCTGGAACGTCGTGCCCGGACGCGCGTTGGGGTCCGGCGTCGGCTTGACCTGCCGGAAGGCCTCGGTGAGGAAGAGGTCGTCGGACTTGATAATCATCTCGCCCGTGGCGGTGTCTTCGCCGGCGATCTCGATCGATGCAATGACCGATGGGCTGATGTTTGCGTCGGCAGCGCGGCGCAGCGGGCTCCCTGGGTCGAAATAGAACGAGGTGTTCCGGATGACGAATTCGATCTTGTTGAACCTGCGGTTCACCTGGAAGACGTAGTTGGGCCCGTACTGTCCCCGGAACGCGCCGGCCGGCAGGACCCCCTCATCCACGACGGCGTTATAGATGAACTCCTTCCCCAGCTGGTCCCGCCGCACCCCGATCTGGGTGGTGCCCGTCGCCGTGTCCTGATAGATCGTGAAGAGCCCGTCGTACTTCCGGGACCCCTTGATCAGCTCGGCGACGCTCTTCTTCGCGGTGGCTCCCTTATCGGCCTGACCAGGGGAGGACCCGCCCGCCATCGGACTTGGCGCGACACTTGGAGCCGTGGACGAACCGCAACCGAACAGGAACGCGGCGGCGGATGCCACGATGAGGCGGCGGCCGGTATGCAGCATCGAGTACCTCGGAATGGCGGGTTGCATCGGGAGACGGGTTGCCCCCGGGCGGGGGGATTCCTCTGCTTCTATACCAACACGAACTTCGCGTCGAAGAGGTTTCGCGGAAGGATCTCAGGCGGCGATGCGGTCCCCGCAGTTGGTGCAGAACCTGCTTCCCGCCTCGAGCCCTGCCCCGCACGACCCACAGGCCCCGGGGCCGCCGATCCGGCGCCCGCACGAGGAGCAGAACAACGCGTCCGGTTCCGGGCGAATGCCACAATCGGGACACGCGATCGCCGGGGTTCCGGCCGCTGCCGCCCGCACGACCCGGACCCGCTCGGCCACGATGCGCTCGACGGCCTCCCCGCCCCCCTTACCCTCTTCCTCCCGCAAGGCCTCGATCGCCGCGGACGTGTAGCGGGACTTGAGGTAGGCGTAATCGGCGTCGCTGAGCTTGCCGGTCTCGCGGTCGAACTCGATCTCCTTCAGTGCGGTGAGCGCGAGGCCCTTGCGAGTCTCTTCGAGCTCGTCGAGCTCCCCCAGGCGACTCGTCGAAACCCTTGGCGGGCCAAGCATCGGCTCGAAGACCAGCCAGAGCAGTGCGACGCCGACCAGCCCCGCGGCGACGGCCTCGAGCAGCATCAGTCCTCCACCTCGGCCAGCGCACGCTTGAGCCGTTCGATTTCTTCGGGCGTGGCGCCCGCCGCGGCAGCAGCAGCGTCGACGTCCAGGCCCGCCGTCCCGGTGGAAGCCAGCGCGACCTGCCGCTGGCGCCGCATGATCCAGGCGGTCAACGCGGTCACACCGAGCAGCATCAGCACGCCGGGGACGAAATATCCCGCGAGATTGAAGCCTTCCGGTTTGGGGGCCATCAATGCCTGTTCGCCGTATTCCTGAACGAACGCATCGAGGATTTCCTGGGCCGAGCGACCCTGACCCTGCAGGGCGACGATTTCGCGGTGGAGCGCGGGCGAGGTCGTGCAGGTGAAGTCGGTCGTCCGGCAGGTGTAAATGTCGAGGTTGCAGCCGCACTGGCACTTGAGCCGCTTCTCGAGCGCCATGGTGACGGCGTCATTGTCTGCCGCGACCGTGGGCCGCCGTTCCTGCACGGCGGAGGGATCGAAGAGCCGGGACCGGTCTCCGCCTCCCGCCGCCGGCGCCTGGGCATCCTGGCCCAGGGCCGACCGCCCGGCCAGAAGCGTGAGGCCGAGGCCGAGCCCGGATCCGAGGAATCCGCGACGGGTCACGCTGGGCGCTGTCACGCTACTTTCCTCCCGCTCCGACCAGCACGGCTTCGTACCCCGCCTGGCTGCGCCGTGTCTCGGCGACGCCTCCGCCGCCGGGCCACATGGTCAGGAGCCCGCCGAGGATCAGCACGACACCCGCAAACCACACCCACCACACCAGGGGATTCACTGTGAACCGGTAGACCGCTTCCTCTGTTCCATCCACCGATCCCGCGTACACGATGTACAGGTCCTCCCGGAGATCGCTCCGGATGCCGACTTCCGTGGAGGGTTCGAATGTAGGCCGCCCGAAGCTGTCCACGTGCTGCCGCTTCTCGGATTTCATGATGCCGAGCGAGCGGCCATCGCGTTCGACCTGCACCGAGGCGGCCGAGACGAAGCGGTTGAGGGCCTTGTACTGCGAGACTCCCATGTGGGTAAGCTTGTACGTGTGGCCGTAGGGGCTCCTCACCTCGGCGGACTCGCCCGGTTTGAGCGTCGCTTCCTGGTCCACCTTGAATGCCATTCCGGCAAAGGCCACGAACATCGTGAGGATCCCCACGTGCACGATGTACCCGCCGTAGCGCCGCCGGTTCCGCCCGATCAGGCGGGAGAACGCCACCAGCGGCGACTCGCCGTGCATGCGGTAGCGGGCCCGCATCCCGCGGTAGAACTCCTGGACTACCGTGCCGAGCACGAAGGCGCCCAGGGCGATGGCCATCATCGCATAGCCGTCCCGCATCCCGGTGCCGAACAGCGCCGCCGCGGTGGCCAGTCCGGCGCTCACCGGCAACGCGAACTGGCGGCGGAGATTCTGCACCGAGGCCTTGCGCCATGCGATGAGCGGGCCGATGCCCGTCAGGGCCAGGAGGAACAGACCGAGGGGGATGTTCACCCGGTTGAAGAAGGGCGGGCCGACGGTGATCTTGTTGCCCCGCACCGCTTCGGAGAGGATCGGGAAGAGGGTGCCCCAGAGGACGGAGAACGCGATGCCGACCAGCGCGAGGTTGTTGAACAGGAACGCGGCCTCGCGGCTCAGCATCGATTCGAGCTGTCCCTCGGGCTCGAGCTCCGGCCACCGGGTCCAGAGCAGCGTGAACGCGTACACGCCGGCGAGCAGGAGGAAGGCCAGGAAGAAGTAGCCCACGCTCGACTGGGTGAAGCTGTGCACGCTCGCGATCACGCCCGAGCGCGTGATGAACGTCCCGAAGATGCTGAGCAGGAACGTCGCGACGATGAGCGCCACGTTCCACCGCTTGAGCATGCCCCGCTTCTCCTGGATCATCACCGAATGCAGGAACGCCGTCATGGTGAGCCAGGGCAGGAAGCTGGCATTCTCCACCGGATCCCAGGCCCAGTACCCGCCCCACCCGAGTTCCACGTACGCCCACCACATCCCGAGCACGATGCCGATGGACAGGAAGAGCCAGGACACCAGCGTCCACTTCCGGATGGCGACGATCCAGCCGGTGTCGAGGCGCCGGGAGAGCAGCGCCCCCACGGCGAAGGCGAACGGGATCGTGATGCTGATATACCCCAGGTACAGCATCGGCGGGTGCATCACCATCCCGACGTTCTGCAGTTGCGGATTGAGACCCCGGCCGTCCTCGGGGGTGAAGGCCAGCCGTTCAAAGGGGTTGGCTGCGAACAGCATCACGATCACGAAGAACACCACCACCGCCGACGTGATACCCGCCACGTACGGCAGCAGCGCGGCGTGTCGTCGCGACGTCAGCAGCTGCGCGGCGGACGCGAAGAGGGACAGCACCACGGCCCAGAAGAGCAGCGAGCCCTTCTGTCCGGCCCAGAGCGCGGAGACGATGTAGTACGTCGGGAGGTTTCTGGAGGTGTACGCGGCGACATACTCGATGTTGAAATCGTGGGAAATCAGCCCCTTCCAGAGCGAGAGCGTGGCGACGAGCAGCGCCACGCACAATGCGTAGACCGATCGGGTGATCACCCGCTCCAGGTCGGGGCGCTCGCGCCACCGGCCGGAGAGGGAGAGCACGACGCACCACGAGCCGATCAGGAGGGCCACCCACAATGAAAACTGCCCGAGCAGGGTCATCGGAGGTCAGGCCTTGGGGACGGCTTCATAGCGGGATCCGCACTTCGCCAGGACGTCCGTGGCGTGGAAGACGCCGTCCTTCCCGAGCCGGCCCTCCACGACCACTTCGATGTCATTGGCGTCGGTGAAGGTGTCCGGCACCAGGCCCCGATAGGTAACGGGATACGTGTGCGCGCCGTCGGTGACCTGAAAGTCGATCGTCTGGGTGGCGGCGTCGCGACGCACCGATCCCGGAACGACGCGGGCGCCCATCTTGAGCCCCACGTTGTAGAAGGTCGGATCCGCCGTCGTCTTCGCGGCGAGTTCCGTCGGCGTCAGGAAGTAGACACCCGTCTCCTTCACGCCCTGGAACATGAGTAGGCCGACGCTCGCGACGATGATCACGGCACCAAACAGGAACTTCTGACCTGGCTTCATGGCTCCTCTCCCTTCCTACGAACATATCCCGAGCGCGGCACTTCCGTTCCCACAAGATCCGCGGTCCGGCCGCTGCCTGCAAGGGCCGCGTTGTCCCATGAAGCAATCTTCACGTCAAACTTAACGCATTGCCATTCTAGGACTTCCGCGCCGCGGTGGCGGCCTGGTGGAAGTCGTCGAGCATTCGCTTGTGGTCCGTATACTCAATCCGGTTGGCCGCGATCTCCCTGTCGTACCGCGCCAGGAAATCGGCATAGGCCTTTGCCATCCCCTTCTCGTCCTTCTGCCAGCGCGCGACGGTGCCTCGGATCACGTAGCCGAAAAGGTGGTCAGGATTCTCCTGCAACAGGGTATCCGCGATCGCCGAAGCGCCGGCCGCGTCCCCAGTGTGCAGCTTGAGGGTCGCCAGGTGAAACCGGGCGTCCGCATCCACGGAGTCGAGCTGCTCGTACGCCTGAAGCGCCATCGGGGTAAACGTGGTCACGGTCTGCTGGTCCCCGGATTCACTCGCCCGCATGATCCGGTTGTACAGCCGGTCGAATCGCTCCCGCGGAGTCATCGTGCTGATGTCCGGCGGGGTGCCGCTCGCGTCTTCGGACGCGAATGGAGCGGCCGGCCCGGGAGTCGCCGCCTGGGGCGCGCCCGCTCCACCCCGGGCCACCATCACCAGGACGCCGAACAACAGGGCCGTCCCCACCCCGGCGGCGACCATCCACGCCTTCCGGTCCCCGCCGGCCGCCGCGCTCCCGCCGGCCGCCTTCCCGCACCTGGCGCAGAAGCGCGCGTCGGGGCTCAGCGGAGCGCGGCAGGACGCGCACGTGCGGCCCGACATCGAAGCGCCGCAGTGGCTGCAGAAGTTGCCGGCGGTCTCGCGACCGCAGGAAGGACACGTGGTTTTAGCGGTGGCCATGCGGGGTTCCGGGACAAGGGTGGATGCGCGCCCGGGAAATGTACCCGGGCGCCGTCCAAGTAGGGAGAAGGCGGGCTCAGCAGATGCGGGGGAGCTGGTCGCCCGGCAGCATGTCCACGACGCGGGTGCCCCCGACGCCGGTCCTGAGCACGACCATCCGCGGATGCTCCCCGACGACGGTGCCGATGCGGGCGGCTTCCGCGCCGAGGGGGTGGGAGCGCAGCGTCGCGAGCGCGCGATCCGCGGCGGCGCTCTCGATGCAGGCAATCAGGACGCCTTCGTTCGCCACGTACAGCGGGTCGAGCCCCAGAAGGTCGCACGCCGACGCGACGACACCGGGCACCGGCACCGCCCCATCGTCCAGCACGACACCGACGCCCGAGGCGGCGGCGATCTCGTTAAGAGCGCTGGCCACGCCGCCCCGCGTGGGGTCCCGGAGCACGTGTACGGCTTCGCCGGCAACGTCGCGCAACAGCTCGACCAGCGGGAACAGGGAGGCCGAATCGCTCTCGATCGCCGCCTCGAAGGCGATGCCCTCGCGCGTGGTCATGATCGCCATGCCGTGACGGCCGATGGGCCCGCTCACAAGCACGGCGTCCCCCGGCCGGGCCCGCTCGGGGCCGGGGCGGAAGCCGGCCTCGATGAGGCCGATCCCCGTCGTATTGATATAGAGCCCGTCCGCCTTTCCGCGCTCCACGACCTTGGTGTCGCCGGTGACGACCGGCACGCCGGCCAGTCGCGCGGCCTCTCCCATTGCCTCGAGCACCCGATCGAGCAGGTCGAACGGCAGGCCCTCCTCGAGGACGAAGCCTGCCGAGAGGTAGAGCGGCCGGGCCCCCATCATGGCGAGGTCATTCAGGGTGCCGTGCACCGCGAGCGAGCCGATGTTCCCTCCCGGAAACTCCAGCGGCGTGACCACGAATGTGTCGGTGGACACCGCCACCTCGCCGCCGTGCACCGGTACGACGGCGGCGTCGCCGAGGCGCCGGAGGTGATCGTTGTCGAAACACGGAAGGAAGCGGTCCCGAAGGAGAGCCGCGCTCATCTTGCCGCCTGAGCCGTGGCCCAGCTGCACCCGCTCGGTGGTGGCCTGGGGCACCGGGCAGGCCGGGCCGGAGGTCAGGGTCGAGGTGCCCATCTCAGGCCTCCGTCGGTGCCGGCGCCGTGTAGCGCCCGTAGTTGTAGTAGGCCGCACACGCGCCCTCCGTGGAGACCATCGGTGCGCCGAGCGGGCGCTCCGGCGTGCAGAGCGTGCCGAAGGCGGGACACTCGAAGGGCTTGATCTTGCCGCGCAGCACGTCGCCGGCCCGGCACTCGGCGGGCTCCTGTACCTCGAGGGCCCCCAGGCCGAAGCGGTATTCCGCGTCGAAGTCGGCGAATTCCTCGCGGAGTCCGAGCCCGCTCCGCGGAATCTCCCCGACGCCCCGCCACTTCCGGTCGACCAGCTGGAACACCTGCGCGACCAGGTCGCGCGCGGGCGTCGTGCCTTCCCTCCGGACCGAGCGCACGTACTGGTTCTCGACCTGACTCCGACCCTCCTCCAGCTGCGTGACCGCCATCAACATCCCCTCGAGGATGTCCACCGGCTCGAACCCCGTAACGACGATCGGCACCCGGTACTTCGCGGCGATGGGCTCGTATTCGGTCCAGCCCATCACGGTGCAGACGTGGCCGGCGGCCAGGAATCCCTGCACCCGGTTGTCCGGGGAGTCGAGGATCGCCATCATGGCCGGGGGCACGGTCACGTGGGAGACGAGGACGGTGAAGTTGCGCACGCCGAGCTCCCGCGCGCGCCAGACCGCCATTGCATTCGCGGGCGCCGTGGTCTCGAAGCCGACCGCGAAGAACACGACCTGCCGGTCCGGGTGGCGGAGGGCCAGTTGCAGCGCGTCGAGTGGCGAATAAACCACCCGCACGTCGCCGCCCCGGGCCCGCACCTGCTGGAGATCACATTCGCTGCCGGGAACCCGCAGCATGTCCCCGAAGGAGGTGAAGATCACGTCCGGGCGAGCCGCCAGGTGCAACGCCTTGTCGATCTGCTCGAGCGAGGTGACGCAGACGGGACAGCCGGGTCCGTGGATCATCTCGATCGCCGGCGCCAGCAGCTCGTGCAGCCCCTGCTTGACGATCGTGTGCGTCTGGCCGCCGCAGACTTCCATCAGCACCCAGCGCCGGGTCGCCTTCTCGAGGATCTTCCGCACCAGTGCGCGGGCGACCTGAGGGTCCCGGTATTCGTTGAGGAACCTCATCGGGCCGGCGCCTCCGTTCCCTCGAGCGCGCGGTCAGCGACTTCCTGCAGCCAGGTGAGCTCCTCGAGCCGGCTCATCTCCTGCAGCACCTCGTAGGTCTTCACCGCTTCGGCCTCGTCCACCCGCGCAATGGCGAATCCCACGTGCACCACGACATAATCGCCTGGGCGGACCTCATCGGCCACATACGCGAGGCACACTTCGCGGCGGACGCCGCCGAAGTCCACGGTGCCCATTGCGAGGCCCCGATCCTCGTGCCGCTCGATAACGCGGCCAGGAATGCCCAGGCACATCGGAACCTCCCGCGGCCTCAGGCCGCCCGTTCGGCCGCGAGCCGGGCGGCGGCGATCGCCGCCTGGCCGTAACTCACGGCGCCATCGTTGGGGCTCAGCTTCCGGGGAATCAGCGTCCGGATGCCCAGCGCCTCGCATCTCGCCCGGACCGACCCGAGCAGGCGTGCATTCTGGAAGACGCCACCGCCCAGCGCCACCGTCGTGATGCCGGTCTCCTCGACCGCGCGGCGGAGGACTTCCACCGTGGCCCACGCCACGCTCGCATGAAAGTCGGCCGCCAGATCCGCCACATGTTCCCCTCGCTGCCGCCGCATGCCGAGTGTGCCGAGCAGGTGGAGCGGGTCCAGCCGCATTACGCCGTCGGCGTCCCGCTCCAGGCCCCATCGGATCTCCGAGGCGACCCTCCGGCCGGCCAGCGATTCGAGCTCCATCGCCGCCTGCCCCTCGTACGCCGCCACCCGCCTGACCCCCAGCACCGCCGCGGCGGCATCGAAGAGGCGGCCCATCGAGGACGCGAGCGGAGCGTTCACCCCGCGCGCGATCTGCCGCTCGGCCACGTCCCGCTCGCGGGGATCGATGCCCTCGAACGCCAGCTCGAAGGCGGATGCGAGGTGAGGATCCAGCGAGAGATAGCCCAGGGCCGAACGCCACGGCGTGCGGGCCGCGAGGTCCCCGCCGGGCAGCGGGGCGTACCGCAGGTGCGCGAGCCGCCGGTATCCACGCAGGTCCGCGAGCAACACTTCGGCCCCCCAGGTGTTGCCGTCGTCGCCGTATCCAGTGCCGTCGTACGCCACTCCGAGCACGGGTCCGGTCTCGCCGTGTTCCGCGAGCACCGCGGCGACGTGCGCGTGGTGGTGCTGCACCGGCAGGACGCGCGGCAGCCCCAGCTCGTCGGCGATCCGGGTGGAGAGATACCCGGGATGGAGGTCGCGGACCGCAAGCGCGGGCCGAACGCGGAACAATGCCTGGAAGCGCTCCAGCGCATCGTGGAAATGCTGCAAGGTCTCGAGGTTCTCGAGATCGCCGATGTGCTGGCTCACGAAGGCGCGCCGGCCGTGCACCAGCGTGAAGGTGTTCTTGAGGTGCGGTCCCACCGCGAGGAGCGGTTCCGGCGACTCGATGGGCAGCTCGAGCGGCAGCGGCGCATAGCCCCGGGCACGCCGCAGGAGAATGGGGCCGGCGGGCGAGGGTCGCACGAGCGAGTCATCGTACCTGGCCACGATTTCGCGGTCGTGGAACAGGAACCCGTCCGCGATGCCGCCGAGGCGATCATACGCCTCCTCGTTGCCGGTCGCGATCGGCTCGTCACTCAGGTTCCCGCTGGTCATCACCAGCGGCCGGCCAACGGCGTCGCACAGCAGGTGGTGGACGGGAGTGTACGCCAGCATGACGCCGATCCAGGCCAGCCCGGGCGCGATCCCGTCGGCGAGTCGGGCGCCCGGCAGCCGCTCGAGCAGGACGAGGGGGCGCTCCGGACGCACCAGCAGCGGCGCCTCGTCGAGCCCGACGACGCCGATGGCGCGCGCCTCATCCAGCGTCCGGACCATGAGGCCGAGCGGCTTCGCATCCCGCCGCTTGCGCGCCCGGAGCCGGGACACGGCCGCCTCATTGGTGGCGTCCACGGCGAGGTGGAATCCGCCGAGGCCGCGCAGGGCGAGGATTCCGCCGCTCAAGAGCAGCCGGGCGGCCCGCGCCAGCGCCGCATCCGCATCCTCAGCGACTCGCCCCCCACCGGGCGTGACATACCAGAGCTGGGGTCCGCAGGCGCCGCAGCTGTTGGTCTCGGAGTGGTAGCGGCGGTCCCCGGGGGTCGTGTACTCGCGGAGACATTCGGGGCACTGCTGGAAGGCCGCCATGCTCGTGCGTTCGCGATCGTACGGCATGGCCGCAATCACCGTGAATCGCGGACCGCAATCAGTGCAGGTGATGAACGGGTACCGGAAGCGGCGGTCGCCCGGATCGAAGAGTTCCGCCGTGCACCGGGCGCAGGTCGCGACATCCGGCGAGACCGGCTGCCGCTGGTCCGGCGCGTCCGCGCTCACCTGGATCCGGAAATCATCAAGCCCCGTCGGGGCCTGGGGCTCGGTCGTGACCCGCTCGATGCGCGCGAGCGGCGGCGCCTCGCTCTCGAGGGCGTGCAGGAACTCCTCCAGCGCGTCAGGCGCGCCCTCCACGGCAATCTGCACGTCGCCCGCGGCGTTCCGGATCCACCCGGCCAGCCCGTGACGCGCGGCAAGGCGGTGAACGAAGGGGCGGAAGCCGACCCCCTGCACCACACCCGTCACCCGCACATCGAGGGCTGCGCGATCCATCAGACCGGCACCGCCTTCCGCGCCGACCGGCGCAGGAACGTGTACCACTCATGCATGCCGACGCCGTTCAGGGCCGAGGTCCGGAAGAACTGGAGCCGGGGGTTGATCTGTCGGGCGAAGGCGACCGCCTGCTCGACGTCGAACGGCACGTACGGCAGGAGATCCATCTTGGTCAGCACCGCGATCCTGGCTTCGCGGAAGATCTTGGGATACTTGAGCGGCTTGTCCTCGCCTTCGGTCACCGAGAGCACGACCACCTTGTGCGCCTCGCCGAGGTCGAAGCCGGCGGGGCAGACGAGGTTGCCGACGTTCTCGATCATCAGCACCGAGCCTTCGGCCGGCGCGAGGCGCCCGAGCGCGGTCTCGACCATCGCGGCGTCGAGGTGGCAGCCCTTGCCGGTGTTGATCTGGATCGCCGGCGCGCCGGTCGCGCGGATGCGCTCGGCGTCGAAGCTCGTCTGCTGGTCGCCTTCGATCACCGTGACCGGAAGGCGCCCGGCCAGGCGCTCGATCGTGCGCACGAGCAGCGTCGTCTTGCCCGAGCCGGGGCTCGAGACGAGGTTGAGCGCGAACACGCCGCGCCGCGCGAACGCCTCGCGGTTGCGCGCCGCGATCGTGTCGTTGGCGGCGAGGACGTCGCGCTCCAGGCGGAGAAGGCGCGGCGCCGCCGCGCCGTCGTCGCGCTCGGGCAGGGGCCCGTGCGCGCCGCCATGGCGATGCGTCGGCCCGTCAGCATGCGTATGCCAGCCCGCGCCGTCGGCGCCCTGCGAGCGGGC
>DASTCF010000133.1:0-10261 GCA_035711365.1 Gemmatimonadales bacterium | reverse complement strand
AGTTGAGCTACGCCCCCGGAGCGGAGGAAAGGTTGCATCGGGGGAGGGGGGATTCAAGGGCGGGAATGAAGGCGGGTCAGCGGGTCAGAAACTACCGAGCTGGCTCACGGGTGCGAAGCTCCTACGGTGGTGAGCGGTCGGGCCGCGCTCGGCGAGGGCGAGCAGGTGGCCTTCACTGCCGTAGCCCTTGTTTGAATCCCAGGCGTAGCCGGGATGACGGAGCGCCAGGAGCCGCATCAGCCGGTCTCGTACCGTCTTGGCGATGATGCCCGCGGCCGAGACGCTCTGGCAGTGGGAATCGCCCTCGATGAGGGCGTCGTGCGGGAAGCCGATTTCCGGCATCGGCAGCCCGTCGAGAAGCAGGCGGGGAAGCGGGCCAGCGGGACAGCGCGTCAGGATGCGGACGATAGCCCGGCGCATGGCCAGCGCGGTGGCCACCCGGATGTTGAGCCGGTCGATCTCGGCAACCGAGGCCGCGCCCACGGCCAACGCGAGTGCCGCCTGGCGGATCGCGACGGCCAGCGCCTCGCGCTGCCGAGGAGAGAGGGTCTTGCTGTCCCGGAGCCGCGCGACGCGGGTCGCCCCGGCCGGAAACACGACGGCCGCGGCGACCACTGGACCCGCCAGTGGGCCGCGGCCCGCTTCATCCACTCCGATGAGCAGCCGTCCCTCCGCCCAGACGGCCGCCTCGTGGGACAGCGTCGGACGGCGCACGGCAAGGCGCCCTAGTTCTCGCGCTGTTCCTTGATGCGCGCCGCCTTGCCCGACAGCGCGCGGAGGTAGTACAGCTTGGCGCGCCGCACGCGGCCCCGCCGCACCACGTCCACGGACGCGATGATCGGGCTCTGCATCGGGAAGATGCGCTCGACTCCCACACCGGCCGAGATCTTCCGCACGGTGAAGTTCTCGCTTACCCCGCCGCCGCGCTTGCCGACCACCACGCCCTCGAAGGCCTGTAGCCGCTCCTTGTCGCCCTCGCGGACGCGCACCATTACCCGCACCGTGTCGCCCGGATCAAAGGCCGGGAGGTCCGTACGCAGGGATCCATGGGAAACCGCCGTCAACCGTTCCATCGTCGTCTCCTCCACTGTGGGCCCCGTGGACCCCGTCTGCCGATGCCGCCGCTATTCGTGCGACGCGAGAAAGCGCTGCCACAGATCCGGCCGCCGCTCCCGCGTGAGCCGCTCCGCCTGTTCCTGCCGCCACGCCGCAATCTTCGCGTGGTCGCCGGAGCGCAAGACCTCCGGCACGTCCCATCCCCGGAACTCCGGGGGCCTGGTGTAGCTCGGCGGGCTGAGCAGCCCGTCGTAGTGCGAATCCGTGCTGGCCGATTCGTGGTCGCCCAGCGCGCCCGGCAAGAGCCGCACGACCGCATCGAGGACACACAGCGCGGCCGGCTCGCCGCCACTCAGGACGAAATCGCCGAGCGAGATCTCTTCGGTGGCGAGATGCCCCGCCACCCGCTCGTCCACGTCCTTGTAGTGCCCGCAGAGGAGCGTGAGATCGCGCCCCACCGCGTACCGCACGGCATCCCGGTGCTCGAACCGCCGGCCCCTCGCCGAGAGGAGGACCACCGGCCCGCTCAGCGAGCCCAGCGATTCCACCGCCTCGAAACACGGCTCCGGCTTGAGCACCATCCCGGCCCCACCCCCGTAGGGGTAGTCGTCGACGGTGTGGTGCCGGTCGTGCGTGAAATCCCGGAGCTGCACCAGCCGGAATTCGACCTGCCCTTCCTCTCGCGCCCTGCCGACGATGCTCAGGTCGAGCCAGGGTTGGAACGCTTCCGGGAACAACGTCACCACGTTGATCCGAAGCGGCGCCTCACCCATCCATCAGCCCTTCCGGCGGCGCGATGACAAGCCGCCTCGCTTCCCGGTCGACCTCCAGCACGAATGCCTTCTTGTACGGCAGCAGGAACTCCCGCTTCGGGCCCTGGACCTCGATGGCCACGCCGGCGGGCAGCTCGTACACATCGGTGACGAGTCCGATCGCGGTGCCATCCTCGAGCCGCACGGCGAACCCGGCGAGCTCGTGCAGGTAGACTTCCCCCTCCGCCAGCGGCGTCGCCTGCTCCGCCGGCATCCCGAAGAAGCCGCCCCGGAAACCTTCGAGACCGTCGCGATGGTCCACGCCGCGGAACTTCAGCAGCCACTCGCGGTGATAGCCCCGGCTCCGCTCGATTTCCAGCGGCCCGCCGGTCACTTCACCCGCCAGGTCGAGCACCAGCAGCGCGCGTCCGGGCGCGAACACCGACTCGGGCGTGTCGGTGAGGGGGTAAATCGTGCACTCCCCCTTGAGCCCGTGCGGCTTGCGGAACCGCCCGACCACCAGGTGGCGGGCGCCGCCGGACATCGTCAGGCCGTCGCGGCCTTGAACACGCCGGCCTTCTTGAGCAGCGACTGCACCGTCTCGGACGGCGTCGCGCCCTTCGCCAGCCAGGCCTTTGCCTTCACGGCGTCCACGGTCACCTGGGCCTTCTCGGACTTGGCCTTGGGATCGTAGGTGCCGATGATGTCGATGAACCGGCCATCGCGCGGGGCCTCCTTGTCGGCCACCACGATGCGGTACAGCGGGAGCTTCTTCCGCCCGACGCGGCGGAGGCGAATGCGAGTTGCCATGTCTCTTCCTGTTGTGTGCGTGCTCAGCCCGGGAAACCGCGCCCGAACGGCAGCCGGGCTCCCGGCTTGCCGGCCACCTTCATGAATTTCTGCATCTGCTTGAACTGCGCCAGCAACTGATTGACTTCCTGCACCGTCCGGCCGCTGCCCCGCGCGATCCGCGCGCGCCGCGAGCCGTTGATCAGATCAGGATCCTGCCGTTCCTTCGGCGTCATCGAGAGCACGATCGCTTCGACGTGCCGCAGCTTGTCGTCGCCGATGTTCGCCTGCTTGAGCGCCTGGGCATTCACGCCCGGCAGGAGCCCCAGCACATTCTTGAGCGGCCCCATCTTCTGCATCTGGCGCATCGCCGAGAGGAAGTCCTGGAAATCCAGGCCCCGCTTGGAGGTCGCCTTCTTCGCGAGCCGCTCGGCCTCGCCCTCGTCCACAGCGGCCTGGGCCTTCTCCACCAGCGTCAGCACGTCGCCCTGCTGGAGAATGCGCCCCGCCATCCGCTCCGGAATGAACGGCTCGAGTGCGTCGAGCTTTTCACCCACGCCGACGTACTTGATCGGCGCCTTCGTCACCCCGTAGATGGACAGCGCGGCGCCGCCCCGGGCGTCGCCGTCCATCTTGGTGAGGATCACGCCAGTGATGCCGAGCGCCTCGTGGAAGCCGCGTGCGATGCGCACCGCATCCTGGCCGGTCATGCCGTCGGCCACCAGCAGGATCTCGTGCGGCCGGACCGCGTCCTTGAGCCGCGTGAGCTCCGCCATCATGTCGGCGTCGATCTGGAGCCGGCCGGCGGTGTCCACCAGGACCGTCCGCGCCCGGGCCTTCCCTGCCGCCTCAATGCCGCGGCGAACAATGCCGGTCACGTCGGTCACGCCGGGCTCCGCGTGCACGCCGACGCCCGCCTGCCCCGCGACCGTCACCAGTTGATCAACCGCCGCCGGCCGGTAGACGTCCGCCGCGACGAGGAACGGGGCCTTCTGTTCGAGCTTGAGCCGCTTCGCGAGCTTGCCCGCCGTCGTCGTCTTGCCGGAGCCCTGCAGTCCAACCAGAAGAATCACGGTCGGAGGCACCGACGCGAAGACAATCGGCGCCTGCTTTTCGCCGAGCAGCGCCACCAGCTCGTCATAGACGATCTTGACGACCTGCTGCCCCGGACGAACCGACTTGAGCGCCTCGGTCCCGACCGCCTTGGCCTGCACCCGCTCGAGGAATTCGCGAGTCAATTCGAAGCTGACATCGGCCTCGAGCAGCACCCGCCGGACCTCGCGCAGCCCTTCCTTGACGGCATCCTCGGTCAGGACTCCGCGGCCCGCGAGGCGCTGCAGCGTAGCCGAGAGTTTGGAGGATAGCTCGTCGAACATAAGCCAAGGAACTTAAACGAGATACGACCGATGGGCAAGACAGATGGGCAGATGGGCAGATGGGCAGATGGGCAGCGAGGGCGGAGCCCTCGCTTCGTCAACCGATTCATGCTGCGGGCGTTATGGTTTGGCCTCCTTACGGGCCGAAGCGCCCTGGACGGCGCGATTCAATCCCCAGGTCAGTCGACCGGCATGGTCTCTGAGCGCCTCGACCTCGCCCCATTCGGCCCGACCGACATACCCTAGGTCCAAGGCGAGCTTCAGGTAGTACGAGACCTCGGCCAGCGAACCGAGGGCGACGTCAATGGACCTCCGGAACTCGCGGGGTCCCCGCTTGGCCGATCCCTCAGCCAGATTGGCCGGCGCAGAGACCGCTGCCCGGCGTAGCTGCGATACGAGGCCGAAGCGCTCGTCAGTCGGCCACGTCGAGGTGAGGCGATAGACCGCGAGCACAACCTGATGGCATGCCTGCCACGCCCGGAGGCTCTCGTAGCGTTTCGTGTCCAGCGGCGCTCCGACCGGGGTGGCCATCGCTTGAATCTCTCAGACTCTGCCAGCCGTCAGATAACCGATTCGCCGCGGGAGGTGTTGCGGTTACCGCCCATCTGCCCATCCGCCCATCCGCCCATCTATACTCCGCCATGGATTCTCCCACCCTCATCTCCGCGCTCCTCACCATCGCCGTGGGCGCCATCGCGGGCGGCATCACGAACGCGGTGGCGATCTGGATGCTGTTCCATCCCTACGAGTCGCGCGGGATCGGGCGGTTCCGGATCCAGGGCGCGATCCCCAAGAACAAGGCGCGGCTGGCCAAGAGCATCGGGAAGACCGTCGGAGAGAAGCTCCTCACCGCGGAGGACCTGTCTCGGCGGCTCGCCGCGCCGGAGGTGCGAGCGGGATTCGACGCAGCGCTCACCGGATTCCTCGATGACCTCCTCGAACAGGAGCGCGGCCCCCTCCTCGACCAACTGCCCCCCGACCTCGCGGCCCAGATCGAGGCCGGAGTGGACCGGCTGGCGGCGCGGGCAGCGGAGCATCTCGCCGAATACGCCGCGACGCCGGCGTTCGCCGCGATGGTCGCAACCTGGCTCGACCGGTTGCGCATGGAGATCGGCGATCGCCCGATCGGGGAGCTGTTGACGCCGGATCGTCGCGCCTCGCTGCAGGCGACGGTGGAGGGCTGGTTGCACGACCTCACGGAGGGGCCGGAGCTGGAAGCAGCGGTCCGCCATTTTGTCGAGGTGCAGCTCGAGCGGCTTGGCAAGGACGATCGCCCGTTGATCGACCGGCTGCCGATCGGCCTGGTGGGCACGGTCGAGCAGTCCATCCATGACTACCTGCCCGTGGCGATCGAGCGGATTGGCGCGGTGCTCGCCGATCCCGAAGCCAAGGGGAAGATCCATCAGGCCCTCCGGACCACCTTCGACCGCTCCGTCCGCGACTTGCTGCTCCACGAGCGCCTGCTCGCCCGCATCGTGGTGACCGACCAGACCTTCACCCGCCTCCTGGACGGCCTCGAGCGCGAGGGGTTCGAGCGATTCGCCGAGTCGCTGTCAGCGCCGGACATGCGCGCCCAGCTGACGCGTGCCGTCAACGACGGGCTGGTGCACTTCCTTCGCATTCCGCTCAGCGAACGGCTGGCGCGCATGGGCCCCGAGAAGCGCGGCGCCCTGGCCGGCACCCTGGGCGACTGGGGCATCGCGATCATCCGGGACGAGACGACCCGCCGGGTTGCCGGGCGCGCGGTGGACCGCCTGCTCGCCGCGACGGAGCGTCGCACGTGGAACGATCTCCTCGGCAACGTGCCGCCCGAGCGCATTGCGAAGTTCCTCGCCGAGGCGCTCGCCGCGGACCGCGGACGCCGGTGGGTTGAGGAGGCCGTGCGAAGCACCGCGCGCGCGGTGCTCGCGCGCCCCGTCGGGCGTCCCTCGCGCTGGCTGGGCGCCGAGACGACCGGAGCGATCCGGACGAGCATCATCCGCGCGGCATGGGAGTGGACCCAGCGGCAGATCCCCCGCGTGGTGGAGCAATTCAACGTGCAGGAGATGGTAGAACACAAGGTGCTTGGCTTCTCCACCGAGCGGATGGAGCAGATCATCCGGGGCGTCACGCAGCGGGAGCTGACGCTGATCGTGCAACTGGGTTACGTGCTGGGAGCGATTGTCGGCGTAGTGGCGTTCGGAGTGGGGTTGTTGTTCAGATAGGCGGGCAGATGGGCAGATGGGCAGATGGGCAGATGGGCAGATGGGCACATGGGCACATGGGCACATGGGCACATGGGCACATGGGCACATGGGCAGGCGAACCTAAGGCCAAACGGTCCGACTGTCGGCCTCCTGCACCGAACCGATCCTGGCGGCGATGAGAAGATGACGCGGCGGATCGGGGTCGCCCTAGCATGGAGGCGGCGCGCGGCGGGTGCCGGGCGCGTCATCACCATCGGAGGTCGCATGGGGCTCTTTCCGCTGCCGGGGAACGTGGAGGCCGATCTCGAGACCGCGGCGCGCGTCGCGGATGCGCTGGCCGATGCCGTGGCGCGCGGTCCGCGGCACTCGCTCACCGTTGCGCGGTCCTATACGGAGGAGGAGGTGACGCTCGGCCTCGCCTTCCTCGCGCGCGTCATCGAGATCGCGGCGATGTCGCAACGAGCGCTCGCAGATGTGCAGCGGGAACGAACACGGGAGCGCGCACGCCTCGGGGCACCGCTTCCGATGACCTCCCCTCGCGTTCCCTTCAATTGAGCCCCGCCCACCCCTCCCATCGCTTCGGCGCCACCACGACGCGAATGCCCGGGTGGCCCATCACTTCGAGCGCGCCGACCTCGGTGCGGTAGCCCGGACGCAACCGGGCCGCCAGGCGGGCCCCGGCCCCGGTGCGAAAGCGCTCGGCGGCGCGCGCATCATCCCACGCCGTGAGCCACACAAGTGCGGGACCCGCTTCCGATCGGTACAGCCGGTAGCGGTCGCCCGCCCACCCGATGGGCACGGTCGTACTCACGACGTCGGCCCCGGTGAGCTCCGCCTCGAGAATTCGGATCTCAAGCTCGCCGAGCACATCGCTCTCGCCGGGACGAGCACCGGAATCCGCCGGCGGAAGGTCGACCGGTGCGTCGCCCGCGGCATACCGCGACGGATGCAGCACCTGCTCGGTCGAGACCGGCATCGCCGAGCCGAACGGCGGCGGCTCTCCCGGATGCTCGCGGGCCCACCATCGCATGAAGGACGCACCCGATACATACGGGAACAGGAGGCCCTCCTGAATGATTCTCGGCGCCCTCGCGAATACGTCCATCGAGCCGCGGGCGGCGCCCACCTGCTCCCTGAACAGCTCCCAGACCGCATCGTCTGTGAGGAGATCCTGGCCCGGCATCATCATGCGCATCGAAGCGAGGGTGGCCTGCCCTTCCAGCACCGCCTGCGCGGCGGCGAGGCGGTCATTGTTCCACCGCTGCTTCATGATCGAATCGAGTGGCAGGTATTGGTGCTGCAGCGCGTGGACCAGCTCGTGGGCGACCACGAACCGGAGCTCGGGAGACCGGGGATCGCTCTCCGCGAGCACGAACAGCATGCCCGAGTCGGGTTCGTAGAACCCGGCGACCTGCTCCTCATAGAGCGACATGAGGAGCTGCTGCAGGTCCAGAGAATCAGGAATCAGGCCGAGGAGCCGGTAGGTGTCCCGCATGGCGGCGAGCCGCTCAGGCGGGAGCTCCTGCGTGATCTTGGCCACCAGGTAGGCCCGAACCTGCGTGCGGGATCGGGTCGCAAACCGCGGTGCGTGTTTGAAGGGCAGGCCGGTCGCGCGCTCAACGGATGGGCGGAGGCTGTCCACCAGCCGCGCGATCGGATCGGCAGCGGCATCCTGGGCGCGCCCGCGGCAGGCCGCGACCGCCAGGAGCAGGCCCGCGCAGGCGAGGTTCTTCAGAATCCGAGGTAGTGTCGGTACCATGAGATGATCGCGGGGCCCACCAGCCAGGCGGCGGCGGCGCCAATGGAGAGGAAGACGCCAAAGGGGACCTGCTTCTTCCGTCCCAGCAGCGTCAGGGGCAGGAAGATCATCGTGCCGAGCAGGGCGCCGAGGAAGATGGTCAGCAACACGCCCGGCCAGCCGACGAACGCGCCGACCATCGCCATCATCTTGATGTCCCCGCCGCCCATCGCCTCCTCCTTCAGCGCCATCGTGCCGACAAAGCCGACCAGCCAGAGGAGCCCAAAACCCACCACGGCGCCGATCAGAGCCTGAATCGGACCTATGCCCATTCCCCCCGGCAGGCTGAGCAGGATGCCCAGCACGAGGCCACCCCAGGTGAATTCATCGGGGATGATGTACTCCCGGGCGTCGGTGAGGGCGATGCCGAGGAGCAGCGTGAAGAACATCGCACCACGGACCGCCTCCAGTTCCCACGGGTGGCGCCACGCCATGCCGGCCCAGATCAACGCGGTCAGGAACTCGACCGCAGGGTACAGAAACGAGATTGGCTCGTCGCAATGGCGGCAACGCCCCCGGAGCACGAGCCAGGACACGATCGGGATGTTGTCGTACCAGGCGATCGGCCGCTCGCATCGCGGGCAGCGGGACCGGGGCCGAACCACCGACTGATTGGCCGGAAGCCGTACGATGCAGACGTTGAGGAAGCTTCCCACGATCGCACCGAGCAGCGCCGCCAACCCGATGACCAGCCACTCATCGTTCACGCGTCACCTCATAGAGGAGGATTCCCGCGGCCACGGCGACGTTCAGCGATTCGACGCCGGCGGCGAGTGGAATGGCCACCCGCCGCCCCGCTACCTGATCGAGCTCGGCACGAACGCCAGCGCCCTCGTTCCCGAGCACGAGCGCCACCGGCGCGGTGGGACGCTGCCTGCCCAGAGGTTCCCCGGCGGCGTCGGTCACCCAGATACTCGCGCCGCACTTCCGGGCCCAGGTGAGGAAGGTCGCATCGTCGGCGGACACGGCCGGCAGGCGGAACAGGGCGCCCATGCTGCCTCGGAGCACCTTCGGATTGGTCAGCTCGGCGGTGCCCTTGAGCGCGATGACCGCGCGCGCTCCCAGCGCCTGCGCGGTACGCGTGATGGTGCCGACGTTGCCGGGATCCTGCACCGCATCCAGCACCACGACGACTTCTCCCGGAGCGGGATGGACGTCGTCGAGCGACCAATGGCGCGGCTCGATCACGCCGATCACCCCTTGCGGATGCTCGGTGTCGGCCAGCTCCGCGAGCTCGCGGTCGTCGACTTCGGTGAGCGGCACTCCGGCCCGGGTGAGCGCGCCCTTGAGCGCCGCTCCGCGCGGGGTAGCTTCCAGCGCGGGCGATACCGCGGCATGGCGAATGCCAACGCCGGCGGCGAGCGCCTCCTCGACGAGTCGCACGCCCTCCGCGAGCGCAAGTCCGCGGCGCTCCCGCCCCCGGCGGAGGCGAAGATCCCTGATGAGCGTCTGCACGGCAGCCACGTGACGCGTTCCCTTTCCAGGCGGACGATGAAGATTGCTCTGACGATTGCCGGTTCCGATTCCGGCGGCGGCGCCGGCATTCAGGCCGACCTCAAGACGTTCCATCAGTTCGGCGTCTACGGGACCTCGGTCATCGTGGCACTCACGGCCCAGAATACACGGGGCGTGCGGGCCGTGCACGCCGTGCCCGAGGCGATGGTCGCCGAGCAGATCGCCGCGCTCGCCGAGGACCTGCCCCCGGCGGCCCTCAAGTCCGGGATGCTCGCGACGCCGGCGCTCGTGCGGCAGATCGCGGCGGCGATCCGGGCGCGGGGCTGGGGGCCGTACGTGCTGGATCCGGTGATGGCCGCGTCCTCGGGCGACCGGCTGCTCACTGCGGATGCCGAGCAACTCATCCGCGACGAGCTCGTGCCGCTGGCGGCCCTGGTCACACCGAATCTCGACGAGGCCGCCATTCTCACCGGGATGGCCGTTGGGAGCCTGGACGCGATGGAGCGCGCAGGGCATCGCCTGCTCGAGCTCGGAGCCGCCGCCGCGCTCGTGAAGGGCGGTCACCTCCCAAGTGATGAACTCGAGGATATTCTCGTGACGCCGGGCTTCGTCCGCCGGTACCGCCACCCGCGCGTGGCGACGACCTCCACTCACGGCACCGGTTGCACGCTCTCGGCCGCGGTCACCGCCGGCCTGGCCCTCGGCCGGGACCTCGAAACAGCCGTGACTGATGCACTCGATTTCGTGCATCGCGCGCTGCTCGCCGCGCCGGGCCTCGGCGGCGGCCACGGACCACTCGGGCACCACGTGCCGGCGCGCGCGTAGGGGCGCACCATGGTGTGCCCCTAC
>DASTCF010000132.1:0-11916 GCA_035711365.1 Gemmatimonadales bacterium | reverse complement strand
GAAGGTCTGGCGCCCGGGCCGGACGCTCGAGGCCACCGCCGCCGGCATCGTGCTGCTGCTCGCGGCTCTCGTGGCCGGCCGCTTCATCGCCCAGCATCCAACGCTCGGCCCCGCGTTCACGCTCTCCGGCACCGCGATCGCATGGCTGATCATCGCCTACGGGTTCGTCGCCAGCGTGCTGCCGGTCTGGATGCTGCTCTGCCCCCGCGATTACCTGAGCACGTTCATGAAGATCGGGACGATCGCGCTGCTCGCAATCGGCATCCTGATCGTGCTCCCGCCGCTCAAGATGCCCGCGCTCACCCGGTTCATCGACGGTACCGGGCCGGTCTTCGCCGGCAAACTCTTCCCGTTCGCCTTCATCACCATCGCGTGCGGCGCCATCAGCGGATTCCACGCGCTGGTCGCGAGCGGCACGACGCCCAAGATGCTCCGCCGCGAGACCGATGCCCCGCTCATCGGTTACGGCGGAATGCTGATGGAGTCCTTCGTCGCGGTGATGGCGCTGTGCGCCGCCGCAGTGCTCGATCCCGGCGTCTACTTCGCCATCAACGCGCCTCTCGGGGTCCTCGGCGGCAACCTGCAAGCGGCGGCCGAGACGATCCGCGGCTGGGGGTTCGCCGTCACCCCGGAGCAGATGCAGGGGCTCACCACGGCCGTCGGCGAGCGGTCACTGCTCGGGCGCGTCGGCGGCGCCCCTTCGCTGGCGGTGGGGATGGCGCAGATCTTCGCGGGCGCCTTCGGCGCGAGCCTGACCGCCCTTTGGTACCACTTCGCCGTCATGTTCGAAGCGCTCTTCATCCTCACGACCGTAGACACCGGCACCCGCGTCGGCCGCTTCATGCTGCAGGAGCTCGGGGGCCACGTCTGGAAGCCGCTTGGCCGCACCTCGTGGTATCCGAGCATCATCCTCACATCGGCGCTCGTCGTGGCCGGATGGGGCTACTTCCTCCTGCAGGGCGTCGTGGATCCGCTCGGCGGCATCAACACCCTCTGGCCGCTCTTCGGCATCAGCAACCAGCTGCTCGCCGCGGTGGCGCTCTGCGTCGGCACCACGGTCCTCGTCAAGTCGGGTCGCGGCCGCTACGCATGGACCACGCTCGCGCCCCTCGCCTGGCTGCTGGCCGTGACGCTCTCGGCGGGCTGGATCAAGATCTTCTCGCCGGAGCCCCGGCTCGGGTTCCTGGCCCACGCGCGGCAGACGCTCGAATTGGTCGCGGGCGGCACGATGGATCCGGTGACCGGGGCCCGGCTCGTTTTCAACGACCGGCTCGATGCCGCCGTCGCCGCGATCTTCATGGCGGTGGTCCTGCTGGTGGTCGTGTCGTCGGTGCGGGTCTGGCTCGACGTGTACCGCGGCCGGATTCCCGCGCACACCGTGGAGGCGCCGGTCGTGCAGACGGCGCTCGCCTCATGAGCCGGCTCCTCGAGCTCATCCGGCGCGTAGCGGGCATGCCGAATTACGCCGGCTATGTCGATCACCTGCGCCGCTGTCACCCCGGCCGCGAGATTCCCTCGGAGCGCGAGTACTTCGCGGATTACCTGGCCGCCCGCTACGGCGACGGCCCCACCCGGTGCTGCTGATGGGCGGACGTGATGGCCTTCATCGTATCGGGTGGCGTGGTGGATGTGGCTGACCGGGAGCGCGGAGCACGGCCCACGCCAGCGACGTGACAACCACGAGCGCGGCGCTGGTGCGGAGCGCGGTGCCGCCTCCCCATGACTGGTAGAGCCAGCCAAACCCGATCCCCGCCGGGAGCGCCGCGAGTCCGGTGACCGCGTGGTAGGCGCCGAATCCCCGGCCGGTGCGCACCGGTGCAAGCTGCGCCACGAGCGCGCGTTCCGCCGGCTCCAGCAGCCCCGACACAAGCCCGAAGAACAGGAACACGGCCGCCGCCGCACCGGCGACAAGAGCCCCGCCCAGCAGGTACGTCACCGCCCCGAAGAGCAGCCCACCGACTGTTACCGTCAGCCTCGTTCCCAGCCGATCGCTGAGCCAGCCGCCCGGATACGAGCCCGCGCTCCGCACCACGTGGAGGGCGGCCCAGACGAGCGGGATCGTCGCGACCGGGAGACCCAGGTCCTGCAGCCGCAGCAGCAGGAGTGCCTCGGGCACGCGCGCGATCGTGAGCGCCGCGAGGGCCAACACCGGCACCCAGAACACGCGGCCGGTGGCGTCACGCGGTGACTTTTCAGTTGGCGCCCGGGCCGGATGCTCCCGCACGCCGCGCAGCACCGCGAGCAGCACCAGGCAGACCACGAGCCCGGGAAGCCAGCTCCACGCGATGGCCTGCCGCACATCCACGGCGTGCGTGAGCAGCGCCCACGCGGTGAGCGAGCCGAGCACCGCGCCGAAGTGGTCGGCGCCGCGATGAAAACCGAAGGCCCGGCCGACCAGCGGCGGCGGGGTCAGGTCGGCGATCATCGCATCCCGAGCCGGGGTGCGAAGCCCCTTCCCCACGCGGTCCAGCACGCGGAAGCCGACGACCTGCGCCCCGCTCGAGGCCAGCGCGATGACCGGCCGGATCAGCACCGCGATCGCATATCCCCCGAGCACGAGCGGCTTCCGCCAGCCGCGCCGGTCGGCCCAGCGTCCGCTCACCGCCTTGACCGCGGCGGAGGCGAGGTCCGCGGCCCCGTCGAGCGCACCGAGGACGGTGGCCCCGGCACCGAGCGGGCCGGTCACGAAGGCCGGGAGCAAGGGATAGACCATCTCGCTCGCGAAATCATTGAACAGCGAGACGAGCGAGAGGCCCTTCACGGCGGGAGGGAGGCGGTCGGGCGGCCTGGCCTCGGCGGCAGGACTCGAAGTCATTCCGGGGGCTCGGGTTAGCAGATTTGTGATCGCACGCGGCAGATTTGTGAGCAACGATCCCGCCGCCCGCGCGGATGCGCGCGCTGGCCGGCCCGGGGGGACCCGCTACCTTTCCCCCCTTATGACCACCCCGCTCACCGAGGAGCACGGGTTCCGGGAGGCCACGCTCTGGTCCACCCCGATCCGCGACCTCGGCCTCACGATCTCGGGCACTCGCCTCGAGCCGATCCTGGCCGACTTCCAGCAGGAGCTGGAGGCGGCCGGATTCGCCCGGCTGCACCCGAGGTTCTACCTCTCCACCGAGTGGGGCGTCCCCTTCGCCACCGTGGCCATCGCCATTCCGTTCTACCTGGCCCGCCAGGAGCTGACCGCGATGCACGCCGCAAGGATCGGTCACGTCGAGGGAATCGACCGGGCCGATATCCTCCGGTACCTGCGCCACGAGATGGGCCACGTCGTGAATTACGCCTACCGGCTCTACGACGATCCGGAGTGGGCGCGCCTGTTCGGCCCGATCCACCAGCCCTACGAGGACGACTACCGCCCCCGCCCGTTCAGCCGGAAGTTCGTGCGCCACCTGCCGGGCTGGTATGCGCAGAAGCACCCGGACGAAGACTGGGCCGAGACCTTCGCGGTGTGGCTTACACCCGGCACCGACTGGCGCGCGGAATACGAGCACTGGCCGGAGGCCCTGGCCAAGCTGGAATACTGCGACCGGACGGTGCGGGAGCTCCTGGGCCGTGACCCGGCCGTAATGGATGTCGAGCTCGACGAGGATGTGGAGGAGCTCGACTATTCGGTCGAGCAGTTCTATCGCGACCTGAGCGGGAGCGAGCAGGGGCTGGCCGTCAACCTCGACGCGGCCCTGCAGGCGGTGTTCGCGGGCGTCGTCTCACGGGAGACCGACGAGCCCCCGGCCCTCCGCCCGGCCGCGCACCTCATCGCCCGTCTCGAGGGCGATCTGCTCGGGAACGTGTACCGCTGGACTGGACACTTCCCGGAGCGGACCCGCATCCTGGTGCAGCACCTTGCCCGCCGCGCCGCCGCGCTCGGGCTGTCCTACCCCGAGGCCGACGAGGCGGCGGTCACGGTGGCGCTCACTACCCTGGTCACCGCCCTCGCCATGAATTACGTCCACTCCGGGACGTACCTGGCCTGACCCGCCTAGGCGATCACCGCCGATCGTACGCGCTCCCCCGACGTCTTCCGATACCGCTCCATCGCCAGGTCCACGATCCGCTGGATGAGCGCGGGGTACGGGATCCCCGCGGCCCCTGCGGCCATCGCAAATTCGCTGTCCTTGGCGAGGTAGCAGCTCGCGTTCACCTCAAGCACGTAGATGTCGCCGGTATCGGTGAGCCGGAGATCCACGCGGCCGTAGTCGCGCACGCGGAGCGCGCGATATGCGTCCACCGACACCTTCTGCAGCCGGGCCCGGAGCTCGTCCGGCAGGTCCGCCAGTACCGATTTCGTCCCCTTGTATTCGACGCTCTCGTCATCCCACTTGGCCTTGCTGTCCATCACGTGGGGCGCCCCCTCGGGCAGGCCCGAGAAGTCCAGCTCGATCGGCGGCAGCGCCATCGGGTCGGAATTCCCCAGCACGCCCACATAGAACTCCCGCCCCTCGATGAATTCCTCGGCGAGCGCCGAATCGCCGAGCTCGTCGTGGATCGCCGCGACGCGGCGCATCAGCGACTTCATATCATTGACCAGCGACTTCCTGTGAATGCCGATGGAGGCGTCGGCCCGGAGCGGCTTGACGAAGAGCGGCATGCGAAGATTGCCGCCGGTTTCGAAATCGGCGTCCCGGGCGAAGACCGCGAAACGCGGATACAGGATGCCGTGGAACGCGAGAAGCTTCTTGGAGAGTGCCTTGTCCTGGGTGAGATAGGATTCGCCGGGGCCGACGCCGGTGTACTTGAGCCCGAGCAGGTCGAGGAAACCCTCCATCGCCATGTCGCCGAAGATATTCTCGGCGAACATCTCCACGAGGTTGAAGATGAGGTCGGGCTTCCGCCGCGAGAGGCCGGCCACCAGCCGCTTCACGTCCGAGTGTACGCCGAGGACGGAGACCTGGTGGCCCTGCCGCCGGAGCGCGCGGGTCACCTGGCGGACCACGATGTCGTACTCTGTGGATCGCTCGTCGCTGCTCTCGAGATACGTCAGGACCGTGATCTTCACCAGGCGCCTCCCCCTCGGGTCACTCGTCCAGGCCCATTCCCCAGCGAATCAGCGCGACCGGCAGGCCGCCATACGCGAGCACCTCGTCGTGGAAGTCGCGCAACGGGGCCGTCCTGCCTGCCTGCTTCCGCCAGTCGTTCCTGAGCGCCAGCAGCTCGCGCCGCCCGACCGCATCGGCCAGCGAGTAGGTCGGCCGCGCGCAGGCGCGCCGCACCATTTCCTCCGCCTCGGCCCGGTCCACCGCGAGGTGTTCCATCGCGTACGCCACCGCGTCCTCGGGTGGCATCCCGCGGGTATGGAGCCCCACGTCGAGGATGATGCGCACGGCGGCCCGCAGGAGCCTGACCTCTCCGAGCATCCGCTCCGCCGGCGTCCGCGCCAGTCCGGCCTCGGCCATCAGCTCTTCCACGTACAGCGCCCAGCCCCGCACCGTCACCGGTGTCCAGAGGTAGCGCCGCACCAGGGACGAGAGGCCGGCCGCGACCCTCCGCTGCAGGAAGAACCCCGGATACGCCTCCGCCGCGGCCCACGCCCACGTCTCGTGGCGGCCGTGCGCCTGGCCGTTGGCCCCCGGCGATTCCGTCACGTACAGGACGCCCGATTTGCCGGGTTCTTCCGGTCCCGGCGGATCGCACCAGACGGCGGGCACGAAGTGCCGCAGGAACGCGGGCGTCGGCTCGATCCGGATCTCCCCCTCGGGCAGGGGCACGATCCCCTCGTTCTGCGCGATGGTCCGCGCGCGCATCACCTCGGCGGCCAACGCCCTGGTCGCGCCGCCCGTGACGCCCTCCGCGCGAAGCCGGCGCACGACCTCGGCCCACGGCCGATCCGGATCAATCTCGGCGGCCGAGCGCTGCACGGCCGCCGCGGCCTCTTCCACCAGGTGCAGGCCGTAGCGCCAGAGCTCGGGCGCCGTCGCCCGGAGATTGTGCTCGTAGTGGAGCCGGCGATTGAACTCGTCTTCGCCCACGCTGAACGACTGCTCGGCAGGGCGCGCGTCGAGAAGGGCGCGCAGTCTGGTGCCGAATGCGCCGAGGGCAGTGACCGTCGATGTCGCGGCCGCGTCGAGCGCGGGCGCCAGCTCTGGCGCGCGGCGCCCGAACTCGGCGGCGGTGTGGGCCGGCAGTGCCCCCCCGCCCTCGAGCATCTGGATCGCGGTCTCGAGCAGCACGGAGGGCGGCTCGCGGATCGTCCTGGTGGCCTGCTCCAGGAAGGCCGGCGCAGCGACGAGCCGCGCGAGCGCGGCGGCCGCGCGCTCGGCTGGCCGGTCATCGGCCCGCTGGAGAAGGCTGTGGAGCGCCCGGAACAGGTGAGACAGCCAGAAGGCCGGGTTGTGGACGTGCGGCCGCTCGTGCTGGAACCGGAAAATGGTGACGCGGATGTCGTCGAGGAGGGCGGTGCGGTCGATTTCATCCTGGAGGTCGGCGACGTCGAGGTCCTCGACGGCGCCGGCCATCGCGCGGAACGCGGCGAGTTCCGCGCGGACCGATTCCTCATCGAAACTGCCGAGGCGCTGATCGGCACCGGCGTCGCCGGCCTCGGTGCCGGCAACCGGATCGAAATTCCAGCGGAGGTCGAGGTAAGACCGGCAGAGCGTGTCAGTGACGGGTGGCATCGGCCACGCTCCGCTGCCGTGCCTCGGCGACCAGCCGGTGGCACTCCTCGTCCACCAGCACGCGGTCGGTCCGCTTCGCCGCGGAGAAGAGGGCCTCGCAGGCGACCGCGTCCTCGGCGTCGTACCCGTGCTCCTCGAGCCAGCACTTCACGTTCGAGAGGCCCGACACCGGCGAGATCTCGATCCGCTGCCGGAAGCCGAACGCGCCGGCCGGCACGCTCGAGTAGACCCGGTCGGCGAGCCAGTCGTCGCCCTTCTTCCGGGCCTTGATGATCGCCGCCGCGTGGACCCCGGTGGCGGTGCGGAACGCGTCCGTCCCGACCACGGGATACTGCGCGGGCACCGGAATGCCGGTGGCCTCGGAGACCAGTGTGCAATACTCGTGAAGCCTGGAGATGTCGCCCGTGTGAATGCCGAGCAGATAGAGGTTCACGATCAGCAGGTCCATCTCGGCGTTGCCCACCCGCTCGCCGATGCCGAGCGCCGTGCCGTGCACCCGGTCCACGCCGCACTCGATGGCGGCGAGGCAATTCGCGATGCCGAGGCCGCGGTCGCGGTGCCCGTGCCAGTCCACCTTCACGTCCTCGCCCGACGGGCCGACCACCTCGGTTTGGATGAAGCGCACCAGCGCACGGACCCCCGCGGGCGTCGCGAAGCCCACCGTGTCGGCGAGGCAGATGCGGCGCGCGCCGCACCGGATGGCGTTCGCGTACAGCGCCTTGAGCGTTTCCGGCCGGGCGCGGGTCGTGTCCTCGGTCACGTACATCACCGGCAGGCCGTGGGACACCGCGAACGTCACGGCCTCCTCCGACACGCGCAGCATTCGCTCCAGAGTCCAGTCCTCGGCGTACTGGCGGATGCCGGAGGACCCGATGAAGGTCGCCGCCTCAATCGGCACGCCGATCTCGTCCGATACGCGCACGATCGGCTCGACGTCGGCGACGACCGTGCGCGCCGCGCAGTTCATTGCGATGGGAAGCTTCTGATCGATGATCTCGCGCGCGAGCGCGCGCACCTGCTCGACCGCGCGGGGTCCCGCGCCCGGCAGGCCGATGTCCGCGGACCCGATGCCGAGATCGGCCATCAGGTGCAGCAGCCGCAGCTTCACCGCCATCGGCGGATCGATGACCGACGGGCTCTGCAGGCCGTCCCGCAGCGTCTCGTCGTTCAGCACGACGCGGGACGTGCCGTAGTTGAAGCCGCCGGCGATCGCGTTCCAGTCGTAGATGAGGGCGTTTGGATCCATGAACGAAGTCTCTCCGGTGTGGCAGGGGCCGTCAAGCGGCCGGCGGGCGGTCAGCGTGCATCGACCTCGCTGTCGTCACCGAGATTCGCCGCCCCGCGGAGGCCACTGACCTTGACGCGATTGCCGAGGAGGCCGCCGTCGATGTCCACACGGGTGAGCGTCGCGTCGCGGCCGACGATCGCGTTGCGAACGGTGCTGTCCGCGATGCGCGTACCCGCCTCGAGGGACACGTTGGGCCCGACCGTGCTGCGCTCGATCGTGACGCCCTCCTCGATATACACCGGATCCACGACCGTCACGCCGGGAAAGTCGCGCCGCCGCGCGGCGCCCTTCGCCAGGAGGGTCGCGTTGGTCTCGAGCAGCGTGCCCACCGCGCCGCAGTCGTACCAGCCGCCGACCTCGGCGGTCAGGATACGGCGGCCGTGCTCGATCATGTGCTGGAAGGCGTCGGTGAGGTAATACTCGCCCTTGTTCGTGGGCTGGGCCAGCACGTGGTCAATGCCGGCCCAAAGAGCCCGGATGTCACGCACGTAGTAAAGGCCGATATTGGCGAGCTTCGAGACCGGCGTCGAGGGCTTCTCGACGATGCGGGTCATGTAGCCGGCGGCGTCGGTGACGACCACGCCGAACCGCTGGTAGTCCTCGACTTCCTTGGCCCAGATGATCCCGTCCGCGTCGGCGCGGTTGATGAGCGTGAGATCCGCCTCGAAGATCGTGTCCACGAAGATGATCAGCACCGGCCCGGTGACGTGCGGCCGTGCAAGATTCACCGCCCCCGCCGTCCCGTCCTGAACCGCCTGCTCGATGAACCGGCACGGCAGGCCGTAGCGGCCGGTCGCGTACGCCTCGACCGCCTCCTTCAGGTGCCCCGTGATGAAGATGAGCTCGGTGACGTCGAGTCCGGCCAGCCGGTCCATCACCCAGTCCATCACGGGGCGCCCGGCGACCTTCTGCATCGGCTTCGGCACCAGGTGGGTATGCGGGCGGAGCCTGGTGCCCTTCCCCGCGAGTGGGATGATGACCTGCATCAGGCCCGGCCGTACCGGTCGGAGAGCCGCACCAGGTCGTCGAGCTCCGGGGTGGACGCCTCGAGCACGTCCGTGTCCACCACGGCCTCGATCTGGTGCACCAGCCCCGCCGGGATGTGCACGGACTCGCCGGCGCGGAACGGCCGCTCCTCGAGCGTGTCGCCCGGACGCGTGCGCAGGATCAGCGAGCCGGAGAGGACGTGCATCGTCTCGTCCTTCCTGTTGTGATACTGCAGGCTCAGCACGTGCCCGGCGTTGAGGTGAAGCAGCTTGCCGACATACCTGTCGGTACGGGCCCAGATCAGCTCGTAGCCCCACGGCTTGTCCACCCGGTACGGCACCTCCGGCATCACGCCTCCACGTGTCTGAGAATGAACGACGACGGCGCGGTCACGCACGCCCGCACGCACACGCCGCAGCCCACGCAGCCTTCGATGCGAATCACCGGGTGGCCCGCCTCGTCCATCGCCAGCGCGCGCTCGCCGACAGGACACGCGCGCGCACACACGCCGCATTCCGAGCCGTGGAACGTGATGCAGCGATTGGCGTCGAGCTCGAGCGCGCCCAGCCGCAACCCCTCCCATCCGTGCGCCGGCGGCGTGAGCGCGCCGGTCGGGCACGCGGCGACGCAGGGCATGTCGGGACAGGCGATGCAGGGCTGGAACTTCGGATCGAAGTAGGGCGTCCCCGCCGCCAGGCCTCCGCCCGGGGGCGCGAACTGGATCGCGTGCGGCGGGCACACCTCGCCGCACTTGCCGCACCGCGTGCACGCGGCGAGGAAGGCCATTTCCGGCAGCGCGCCTGGCGGGCGAAAATAGCGCTGCTGGATGATCCGTTCCTCGGTCTGCTCCAGCATGCGCTCGACCCAGTCGCCCACCGCGTCGCGCAGGAAATCACGGCGCCCTGCGCTCGGGCGATCCCATGGTGCGGGCATGGCCGAATTCTAGCGCCCCGCCCTGCCCCCTCCTAGTGCCGTTCCAACTGCTTCCACCGACTCCAGGCGAGTGTCGAGCGCATTACACCTGCGTCCGAGCGGTCCCGCAGAAGCCGATTGACATTCCTCCTGGTCGACATTTGAGGCAACAAGTTGGAACGGCACTAGAGCGCCGGCGCGAAGCTGAACAGCCAGCGGAATCCGACCCGCTCGCCGTCGGGGCCGTCATCCTGCGCCAGGTTCGCCTCGCTCACGTACAGCGGGAAGTCGAACCGGGTGACGAAAGAGGTCTGGCCGATCCGGTGCGCGGCACGGAGGCCGACGCCCGCGTCGCCGAACAGGCGGAGCTCGCCGGGGGTCGTGCCACCGGATGACGGCGGATCGGCGAACGCCACGTCTCCGAACAGCGCCAGCGTCACGCTGCGGAAAAGCGCGGCCTCCCGGCGGGAGACGAGCGTCCGCTCCAGCTCGCCGTTCAGAGCGTAGGCCTGGCGCGCGCTCACCCGCCCGTCGAAGCCGCGCAGCCCCGCGCCGCCCGGCGCGTGATAGTACACGCCGTCGCGCACCAGCAGAGCGCCTTCGGAGCGGAGGAACGGATTGTAGAGCTGCTGATAAGGGTCGGCTCCGGCCAGATACACCTGCCGCTGCTTCACGAGCTGATCCTGAGCGGTCGCGAGGCCGGCGAATCCGCGGAACGCAAGCCCGAACTTCTGGCCCAGCCGCCGCCGGGCGGTGGCCGTCACGGTGCCGCGCACGTACGGCTGGACATCGTACCGGTCCTCGGTCTCGATCCCGGGCCCGGCCTGGTCGTAGGAGACGCCGCCGCCGAGCGCCGTTTCGAGCCCGAGCGTCCAGGAGCCGCTCCGGCCCTCCACGCCGCCCAGCAGCATGCCCTCCACGGTCCCGGCATCCTCGTAGTAGCCGGGGTCGAGGAAGGCGGTCTCGCTGGTCGCGACCCAGCCCACGGACACGCCCGTGGTGTAGGTCGGCCCGAAGCCCTGATGTTCGCGGTGCCGCTTGGTCGCGTAAACGGTTGCGCCGTACCGCCCCTCCATCGAGAACGCCTCGAACGTCTGCGAGGCGAGCGGGGCCCGGCCGCCCACCGGATTCCTGAGCCGGAGGAAGAAATCGAGCCGCTCGACCGGGTCGTCCACGCCCCAGCCGGTGCCGGTCGTGAATGACAGGATGTTCTGCTCGAACCGGCCGAAGTAATCCCCGCGGGCCCGGAGGCCCAGGGTCACGCCGCCCGCGTCGTTGTACCACGCCTGCGGCGCCCAGCCGGTCGTCTGCCGGTCGCGAAGCTCCCGGGTCGAGAAGTAGGTGTCGAAGTAGTGATCGGTGCGCCGTTGTTCGCCAAACAGGCCAAATCCCTTGTGATTGTTGAGGAAGTTCCAGTCGTGGGTCTGGACCCGCGGGTCGAGTGTCACGGAAACCGGCTCCGAGCGGGTGCGGACCTCGACCCATTCCCGCTCCGCCGTCCCCTCCGCGCGCACCGTGACGGTGTCGGTCTTCCCGGCCACCTGCACTTCGACCGGGATGATGCCAGGCGCCATCCGCCGCACCTCGACCCGCGTGATCCACTCCTCCATCTCCTGACCCGCCGACCCGCCGACCCGCTGTCGCGAAGTCCTGCCTACCGCGTAGTCGACAAGATCGGTGGTATGCAGCCACTGCGCGAAGAAGCCGCTCAGGTCTCGCTGGCTCACCTCTTCGGCCACGGCGCGGAACGCGGCCTCGTCCACGTGCTTGAGCTTCCAGCGGTCGTAGTAAGTCCGGAGGATCTTCCTGAAGGTCTCCTCGCCCACGACGTAGCGAAGCTGGTGGAAGAAGAGTTCGCCCCGCAGATAGATCGCGGTGCCGTAGGTGCCGAAGTCGCGATAGTTCTCGCTGACCATGCTGGCCGGCGGGGAAGCGCCGTCGAGGTCGAGGCCCAGGAGGTATGGCTCCTGCTCGGTATAGCCGTCGCCGTAGGGCTTGTCGCGATAGTACCAGTTGGTCTGGAACTCGCTGAATCCCTCGTCGAGCCAGCCCTCCCGCCACTCGTTGTTGGCCAGGATCCCCATGACGTAGTTGTGGCCCAGCTCGTGAATGATGAGG
>DASTCF010000131.1:0-3753 GCA_035711365.1 Gemmatimonadales bacterium | reverse complement strand
GCTGCAGGCTTCGAGACAGAAGATCCCGTTCGGCATCGCGCAGATCGGCAAGGCGTTCCGGAACGAGATCACGCCGGGGAATTTCATCTTCCGGACCCGCGAGTTCGAGCAGATGGAGATGCAGTTCTTCGTGAAGCCGGGGACCGACTCGGAGTGGTTCGAACGGTGGCGCGAGCTCCGCATGGCGTGGCACCACGCGCTCGGGCTCGCCCCGGCGAAGCTCCGCTGGCACCAGCACGAGCACGGTGAGCTGGCGCACTACGCCAAGGCCGCCTACGACATCGAGTACGAGTTCCCATTCGGCTGGAACGAGATCGAGGGCATCCACAACCGCACCGACTTCGACCTGGGCCGGCACCAGGAATTCTCCGGCAAGAAGCTCGACTACTTCGACCAGGCCGCCAACGAGCGTTTCGTGCCGTACATCGTGGAAACCTCGGCCGGTGCCGACCGCGTGACGCTGACGGTCCTGGTGGACGCCTACCGGGAAGAACAGGTCGAGGGCGAAACCCGGGTCGTGCTCGGAATCCACCCCTCCGTCGCGCCGATCAAGGCGGGGGTGTTCCCGCTGGTCAAGAAGGACGGCATGCCCGAATTCGCGACCGGGCTGTACCAGGACCTCCGGAAGGCGATGCCGTGCTTCTACGACGACAGCGGCGCCGTCGGCCGCCGCTACCGGCGCATGGACGAGGCCGGGACTCCGTTCTGCATCACGGTGGACGGCCAGACCCTGCAGGACCGCACGGTGACCGTGCGCCACCGCGACTCCATGGTGCAGGACCGGGTGGGGGCGGAGCAGGTGGGGGGGTGGCTGAAAGAACGGATTCAGGACTGAGGGCCGAGGACTGAGGACTGAGGACTGAGGACTGAGGACTGGGGCCTGATGCGGCTGGATGATTTCAGGGAACTTGTCACCCGGCTGTCGCGCGAGCTGCCGGAGGAATATCTCGACGGCGTGGCCGAGATCACGGTGTCGCCCCGGGCGGTCCCGCATCCGGTGCGCGAGGAGATCTACACCCTCGGGCACTGCGTTCCGATCCACGCCGGGGAAAGTGCGCACGCGGACGAGGTCCAGAGCCGCATCGTGCTGTATCACGGATCATTCCAGGCGCTGGCCCACCTGGATCCGGAGTTCGACTGGCGGGCGGAGGCGTGGGAGACGCTCACCCACGAACTCCGGCACCACCTTGAATGGCGGGCCCGCGCGGCCAATCTCGAGGCGTTCGACGATGCCGCCGAGGAGAATTTCGCCCGCCATGACGGCGACCGGTTCGACCCGACCTTCCACCTGGACGGCGAGCGGGTGGCCGACGGGGTCTATCAGGTGGACGACGATTTCTTTCTCGACCGCCGGGTCCGGCAGCTGCCCGCCGAGGTGCCGATCGAGTGGCACGGGAAGCAATACCGGGTCCGCCCTCCCGCGGAGGCCACCCTCCCTGCTTTCTTGAGTGTGGAAGGGGTGGACGAACCACCCCCCGGGGAGCTGGTTCTCGTGCTGCGGCGTCGCGCGGGACTGGGCGATCTCTTCCGGAACCCGGACCCCTATACTGCCGTAGTGGAGGCGGAACCGGCCACACCGGCTCTCCCCTCGTGAATCGGACGACTGACAGGAGCGGATGGATGCGGAATTCGATCATTCTGGGGCTGGCGCTCGCGGCGGCCACCTCCTTGCACGCGCAGGCGGCCGATCCGGGTTACCGGGTCGGGGTCGTGAGTGAATCGGGCGACATCGTCACCTGGCTCCGCCCGGAGGGACCCGGCCTCGTCACCGAGCGGGTGATCCCGGTCGGCATCATGCCGGCGGACATCGACGGCCCCCACAACATCGCGGTCGCCCCCGATCGCAAGTTCTATTACGTCACCATCGCGCACGGCACCCCGTACGGCTCGCTCTGGCGCTTCGATGCCGCCACAGACACCGTCGCCGGCCGGTCGCCGGTGGAGCTGTTCCCGACCACCATTTCCATCACGCCGGACGGCGACCTCGCGTTCGTCGCCAACTCCGACTTCCACGGGGACCACCCCCGGGTGAACGTCGTTTCGGTCATCCACACGCCGACGATGACCAAGATCACCGACATTCCCGCCTGCGACATGCCGCACGGCGTGAAGGTGAATCACGCGGGCACCTCCGTCTGGGTGTCGTGCATGCACAGCGACGAGATCCTCGAGGTGGAGGTCGCGACGCTCGGCATTTCCCGCCGCGCGCCGACCGGCTCCGGAGCGATGCTTTCCGCCGCCGGCGCCCACGCCGGCATGAACCACGCCGCCCCCACCGCCCCCGCCACCGTCGCCGCCCCGACGGCACCGGCCGCGCCGGCGGTGGACAACGAGTGCGCTCCGACCTTCGTGAGCGTGTCGCCGGATGACCGCACCCTGTACGTGGCCTGCAATCACAAGGGCACCCTGCAGGTGTGGGACGCGAAGAGCCTCACGATGAAGACGGAAGTGGCGGTCGGCGCCGGCGCCTACAATGTGGAGCCCTCGCCCGACGGCAAGTACGTGCTGGTCACCAACAAGAAGGCGCAGAGCGTGAGCGTCGTCGACGCCGCGACGCTGAAGGAGCTGGCACGCGTGCCGACCACGAAGAAGATCGTGCACGGCATCGCCTATTCGCCCGACGGGCGGTACGCCTATGTGTCGCAGGAATCGATCGGCGCGGACCCGGGCGCGGTGGACGTGCTCGACCTCGCAACCCGGAAGATGGTCGGCACGGTGCCCGTGCCGGCGCAGCCGACCGGCGTCGTCATCTGGACCCGGTAACCGGAGCCCGCATGATCCACGAATGTGTCACCAGCCTCGACGGCGCCGCGGTGATTGAGCGCGCCAAGAGATTCTTCGCCGAACGGGTGCCGCACAACGCCGCGTTTCCGGAGTCCGAAGGCCCGACGTTCCTCACGCTGCGAGGCCAGGGCGGGGAGGAGATCGCGCTGGTGACGATTCCGAACGGCACGACCACGCGGGTGCGTGCGTCCACTCTCTTCTTCGATCAGGCGGTGTCGCGGTTCCTCTCCACGCTGCCGCTGCCCACGGAGCTGGCCGCATGACCACCACACTGCCGGTCCGGGTGATGGTCCAGGACGCGTGGGACGAGATCAAGCTGGACCTGCCGTCCACCACCCCGCTCACCGAGCTGAAGCAGCGCGCCCTCGCCCTCGCCCACGTGCGGGGGGATCCCTCCTGGTATCTCGTGAAGTACCGGGGCGCGCCCATCACCGATGAATCCCTGAGCCTCGCCGACTGGGGCGTCGTCCCCAACGCCGCCCTGATCGTCTCGCCGCGCCGGCGGCGTCCCGTCGTGTAGCACGGGGCCGCGAAGCCCCGCGCCATGCCCGCCGGCGTCTTCACTCATCCTGCCTGCCTCCTGCACGAACCGGGGCCCGGTCATCCCGAGGCCCCGGCGCGGCTTCGCGCCATTATCGATCAGCTGAATTCGCATCCCGTCGCGAAGATGGCCGAGGCCCCTGCCGCGAGCCCTGACGCGCTCACCGCGGTGCACCCGCACGCGTACCTGGCCATGCTCGAGCGGGTGAGCCGCGCGGGTGGCGGCCTGCTGGATGCCGATACCATTCTCAACGACCGGAGCTGGGACGCCGTGCTCGGCGCCACCGGCGCCGTCCTGGCCGCCGTGGAGCACGCGCACACGGGCCACGGACACGCGTTCGCCGCCGTGAGGCCTCCCGGGCATCATGCGCTCGCGGATACCGCGATGGGATTCTGTCTGGTCAACAACGCCGTCATCGCGGCCCGCCG
>DASTCF010000130.1:0-7152 GCA_035711365.1 Gemmatimonadales bacterium | reverse complement strand
ATGTATGAGCGGGTCAGGGGGTCAGGGGGTCAGGGGGTCAGCGGGTCAGGAAATCGGAGGCATGTCGGTCGGCGGAGCACCTGAGCCGCAGACCCGCTTCCCCGCCGATGTTGCCTTCTACTCCGGCCTCATCTCCGGCCGCGGGACCTGCGGGATCTCAGGGCCATAGACCCGGCGCGTGGACTCGTAGGGCAGGATCGACTGACCGGGGCGGCAGCCACGGGCATTCTTGACGGTCCACTTGGCGGCGACGCCACTGGAGTCGAACTTCACCGTGCCGCTCTGTCGAATCCGCACGTTGCGGATCCCGATCGGGGTCGCCACTTGAACCTGGCCGTTCAGCTCGTAGGGCGTCTCGATCGCGCCACCGCCCTTGGCGTGGATCGACCCTTCCTCATCCCGCGGGATCTGGAGCGAGACCGCCACCTGTGCCGTGTCCCGCATCTTCATCGGAAACCGCCGGTCGGACCAGAGCGACCCGATGGCACGTCCTCCGACCATCAGGTGTCCGGACACCGTGAGGCCGTCGACGTCGAAATCGTTCAGATTGCAGCCGGTGAAATTGAGGTCGAGCGTATCGGCGGGCATTCCGGCGTAGCGAATGGAGACGCCGCTCAGCTCGAAGGTCGGGTCGGAATAGAGCCAGCCGCCGAGGGGGGTGCAGGCCACGCCCATCCCCACCGCCAGGGAGGCGGAGAGGATGCCGAGCGGGGAAAGACTCCGATAGGCCACGAGCCTGTGCGACCTCCACTGACGAGTCTCATGACGCGATGCTCCGCGCCTCGCGCGCCAGGAGCGCGCGCTTCCGATCCACACCCCAGCGGTAGCCACCCGCCGCACGATCTGCCCTGACGACACGGTGGCACGGAATGACCACCGCCAGGCGATTCGCCGCACAGGCCTGCCCCACCGCCCGGGCCGCTCCCGGACTCCCCGCCGCCCGTGCTACTTCCGCGTAGGTGCGGGTTTGTCCCGGCGGGATGGTGCGCAGGACATCCCAAACCCGGCGCTCGAACGGCGACCCAGTCACATCGAGCGGCAGCGCCGCAAGCGGGGCGCCCTCCGCGAAATGCTCGGCCACGGTTGCGGCCATGGCCGCGAGCGCGGCGTCGTCCCGGGTGAGGGTGGCTGCCGGGTACTCGGCGCCGAGCGCCTTCCGGACCTCGGCGTCGCTCCCGCCGAAGAAGGCGGCACAGAGCCCCACGTCGGTCGCGGCGAGCAGCAGTCGTCCCACCGGTGAATCCGCAATGGTGTACCGGATCGCGAGCCCGGCGCCGCCGCGCTGGTAGTGCGCCGGCTTCATGCCCAGAGCCTTCGCGCCCTGTTCATAGAACTGGCGGCTGGACCCGTAGCCGGCATCCCACGCGGCGCGGCTCACGCCCTTCCCCGCGCGGAGTCCCGACTTGACCCGCTCCCGCCGCAGAGCCTCGGAAAAAACCCGGGGGCTCACCCCCACCAGACGGGTGAAGGTGCGCTGAAAATGGGCAGGACTCAACCCGACGGTGCGTGCCAGATCGGCCAGCCTGACGGACTCGCCGGGATGAGCCTCAATATAGGCCACGGCCCGCCGGACCGCCTCGCCGGCCTCGTCCTGCTTCGCGTCCAGTGGCCGGCACCGGCGGCAGGGCCGGTAGCCGGCGCCCAGGGCGGCCTCGGGGGTGTCGAAGAATGAAACGTTCTCCCGCTTGGGCCGGCGGGAGGCGCAGGAGGGATGGCAGAAGACCCCGGTGGTCTTCACCGCGTACACGAACTGCCCGTCGGCGGCGGGATCGCGCCGCATCACGGCCTCCCACCGACCCGCTGGCCCGCCGATTCGCTGAGGTACTGGCATGGTTGTCATGGAAATCAAACTACGGACGGGCGCCGGTGGGGGCTATCCGGATCGTGCGGTGGAATCAGGATGGGCCGATGGGCCGACGGCCAGTTGCCGCCCATCCGCCCATCCGCCCATCTCTTAGTCTGCCCCGCCTACTTCAGGAACAGCAACTCCCGATACCCCGGCATCGGCCACAGCTCGGCGGAGATCTGCTGCTGCATCTCGTCGCCGTAGCCGCGGACCTCCGTCATGAGCGGCAGCACCTTCGCCTTGATGTGCTTCGCGTGGGCCATCGGATCCTCGACGTGCACCGCCGCGGCCTTCTCGAGCGCGGTGGCGGCCCGGCGGAACTTCGAGACCAGCCCGACGAACTGCTCGAGCGCGGCCTTGGTGTCAGGGTCGCGGACGCCGGCGGCATCGCACGAGGCGACGGCCTCCGCCATCAGCGCCTGGTGCTCGAAGGCGGCCGGGAGGATCATCGTCCGCGCCATCGCCACCATCGTCTCGGCCTCAATGGTGATCTGCTTCACGTATTTCTCGATCCCGATGTGCATCCGCGAATCGACCTCGGCCTTGGTGAGCACCCCGTACTTCCGGAACAGCTCGACGTTCTTCCGCGCCCCGAGCACCGGGAACGACTCCACCGAATCCCGCAGCATCGGGAGGCCGCGCTTCGCCGCTTCCTTGTGCCAGTCCTCGGAGTAGTTGTCGCCGTCGAAGATGATCTGCTTGTGCTCCTTGATCAGCTTCTTCAGCAGCGCCAGGCAGGCAGCCTCCAGCTTCCCGCCGCCCGGCTTCCCGTTGGTGGCCTTCTCGAGCTCGGTCGCCACGTAGTCGAGCGACTCCGCCACGATGGTGTTGAGCACCGTGTTGGGCCAGGCGATGCTCTGGCTCGATCCCACGGCGCGGAACTCGAACTTGTTGCCCGTGAAGGCGAAGGGGCTGGTGCGGTTCCGGTCGCCGGAGTGCCGGGGGAGCATCGGCAGCGCGCGGGCGCCCAGGTCCAGCGTCCCGCCCTTGATGGTGCGCTTGGGGAGCCCCAGCTCCACCTGGGCCAGGATGTCCGACAGCATCTCGCCGAGGAAGATCGAGATGATGGCCGGCGGGGCCTCGTTGGCGCCCAGCCGGTGGTCGTTCGCCGCCGAGGCGATGGACGCGCGGAGCAGGTCGGCGTGGGTATCCACCGCGCGGATCACCGCCAGGAGGAACACCAGGAACTGCATGTTGGTGTGGGTCTCATCCTGGGGATCCAGCAGGTTGACACCGGTATCCGTCGCCATCGACCAGTTGTTGTGCTTGCCGGAGCCGTTTACGCCCGCGAACGGCTTCTCGTGCAAGAGCGCCGCGAGGCCGTGCCGCTGGGCCACGCGCTTGAGCGTTTCCATCATCAGCATCTGGTGGTCGCTGGCGATATGGCTCTGCTCGAAGAGCGGCGCGATCTCGTACTGGCCGGGAGCCACCTCGTTGTGCCGGGTCTTCACCGGCACACCCAGGCGGTAGAGCTCGAGCTCCGCCTCGGCCATGAACTTGAGCACCCGGGCGGGGATGGTGCCGAAGTAATGGTCCTCGAGCTGCTGGCCCTTGGGCGGCCGCGCGCCGAAGAGCGTGCGCTCACAGGTCACCAGGTCCGGCCGGTCGAAATACAGCTCCCGGTCCACCAGGAAGTACTCCTGCTCCGGGCCCACGGTCGTGAAGACGCGCGAGACGCCGGCATCGGTCCCGAACAGCTTGAGAATCCGGAGCGCCTGCTTGGAGAGCGCCTCCATCGAACGGAGAAGGGGGATCTTCGTGTCCAGCGCCTCACCGGTCCACGAAACGAAGGCCGTCGGGATGACGAGCGTGGCGTTGTTGTCGCCGCGCATCAGGAAGGCGGGGCTGGTCGGATCCCACGCGGTATAGCCGCGGGCCTCGAACGTCGCGCGGAGACCGCCGGACGGGAAGCTCGAGGCATCGGGCTCGCCCTGCACCAACTCGGCGCCCGAGAAGTTGAAGATCACGCCGCCGGCGCCGTCCGGGCTCACCAGCGAGTCGTGCTTCTCGGCGGTGAGGCCGGTGAGCGGCTGGAACCAGTGGGTGAAGTGGGTCGCGCCGTTCTCGATCGCCCAGTCCTTCATCGTGGCGGCCACCACATCCGCGACCTGGGGGTCGAGCGGCTGTCCGCGGTCGATGGTGCGGAGGAGGCTCTTGTACACTTCCTTCGGGAGGCGCTGCTGCATGATGCGCCGGGAGAACACATCCTGGCCGTAGATGTTGTCAACGCGGTCGTTCGTCGTGATCACGGGCGATTCCTCATCGGCAGGCGGTGGCACGGGTGGCGGACGGGGCAGGATAGCGGCGCGAGCCTTCGGCGTCTAGGTTTATCCCTAGACCAACTAGGAGAGACGCGAGGACTGAGGACTGAGGACTGAGCACGTGGTGTCCTCAGTCCTCAGTCCTCAGTCCTCGAAACTCAATGACCATACTCCCGGGCACCCTGGATCTCCTCATCCTTCGCGCGCTCGCGTGGGAGCCGACGCATGGCACCGGCGTGGGCGACTGGATCCGCATGGTGACCGGTGGCGCGATCGAGGTGGAGGAGGGGTCGCTCTACCCCGCCCTGTACCGGATGGTGGAGAAGGGCTGGATCACGGCCGAGTGGGGACGGTCCGATCGGAACCGGAAGGCGCGATACTATCAGCTCACAGGAGCGGGACGGCAGGAGCTCCGCCGGCTGGCGGCCGACTGGGCGCGCTATGCCGAGGCGGTCGACAGCGCGCTCCGGCACGGACAGCCGCGGCTGTGGGCGGGGGAGTCAGCGGAACGGCGGGGAAGCGGGGACGCGGGGAGGTAGATCGCGTCCTCAGCGGGTCGGGGCGATTCCCACGAAATCATCCTCCACCAGCGGCCGCATGCCGAGGTCGAAGGCCAGGAAGAGGGTCTTGGAGAAGGGGAAGAAGAGAAACGGCGTGATGAGCGCCTCGATCGGCGCCGTGATCTGCAGCGTGTCCCACGGCGGGTCGGGCCAGGTCCGAACGACGATCGTGGTGACGATCGCCAGCGTCACCGCCTCGGCGAACAGCAGGTTGAACCAGATCGCGCCGAGGTAGTAGCCGGGCTCCCCGCGGTCGAACTTGAGCCCGCAATGCGGACAGTTGGGGAGCATCTTGAGCCAGTGATGAAAGACCGGCTTGCCGCCGCAGTGCGGACAATGACGGCGCAGCGCGCGAGCGAAACGAGTACGGGAGGTTGGGGGCACGGCGGGGGAATATAGGCCCGCCTACGTGCTCTGTCCTACCCCCAGCCGGGCCATCACCCGGTCCAGCCAGTCCGCCACTGTCTCGAGGAGTTCGAGCAGGTGCGCATCACCTGAAGCCACACATTGCCGTGCTGCCATAAGCACCTCCTTCGGTCGTTCCTGACCGCCGGATTCACTTCCCCGCTTCCCCGCGTTCCCGCCTTCCTGACCTCAACTCGCCCACAACCGAATCAGCCGATCCCGCCCGACCACCGGCATCAGCACCTCGTCCGGCTGCGGCTCGGCGGCCTTCTCCGCCAATTCACGCTCCGCCACCGCGGCGAGCGCCTGCTGGAAGACGATCTGCGCCTGGTGGGGCGGCAGATCCATTGTCCGGATGTAGTGCGCCAGCGCCTCCTCCGGCGTTACGTGCGTCCGGAGTACCCGCTCCACTTCCAGCGCGTGGTGCAGGTGCGTCGCCGAAAGTCCCTCGAGGGCCCTCGCTCCGGCGAGACCGGCGCGCTGTCGCGCCTCGGCCGCGTTCCGCGCGAGCTGCCGCGTGATCCCGATCAGCGTGCCCGGCCAGAGCAACCGCCATCCGTCGGGATGGCTGTCCGCGACCGGTGCGTCGAGCCGGGTGAAGTCCAGTCGGACGAACACGCCCGCCCGCACCACGTCGCGCATGGCCAGCGGCACCGGCACTTCCCGGAAGTAGCTCTCGAGTGCCTGGTCCACGGTCACCAGCGGCGCCAGGGAATCCACGAACCGGACGGCCTCGGCCTTATGAGTCTCCACCTGCGCTTCCCATGCCGCGGCATACGCCACCTGCAGGCGGCGCTGGACGTCGGCGGAAAAGCCGGTGCGGAATCGCACTGTGCGAAGTGGTGCCATACTGCCCTCCAAGGGGATCACTTTCTGGAGGGCAGAAGAGCATAGGTGGTGCCACACTCGGAGATGACGCCTAACCGCAAATCCTGCAATCAGATACGTGGGTGTTCGACGGAGTCTTGCAGTGCCCTGATCGGCGTCGAACGAGGGACAGATTCACAGCAGATGTAGGAGTGACGCGACATCTCCGGAGCCGGCGATCGGGAATACAGCGCGGGACGGGCGATTGCAGGGTGCAAATCTGATGGCGGGGCCAGGGCCTTCTCAACCCGCAATCCGCAGCGTAACCTCTCCCGATGAAACGCACTCGCCTGCTCCTGCCCTTCTGCGCCCTGATGCTCTCCACACCGCTCGCCGGCCAGGTCATCTCGATCGCGAGCAAGGATTCGGTCGACGGCGAACCGCGGTCCACCGGCTTCGTGAACCTCTCGATCTGGTTCAATGGTTTCGTGGATTTCTACGGATTGCAGGAGAGCGGGACCTTCAACCTCACCAACATCCCGATTCCCCGGGGCGATGACGGCGTCCGCTACTCAGCCGACCTCCGTCAGAGCCGCTTCATGATCGGCGGCACCAGGCGCGGCACGGCCCTGGGTTCGCTCACCGGATATCTCGAGGGTGATTTCTACGGGCCGGAGGGCACCACGACCTTCCGGCTGCGGCACGCCTACGTCAAGAATGCGCACTGGCTGATCGGGCAGACCTGGAGCACAGCGACCGATATCCAGGTCCTGCCAATCATCGCGGACTTCGACGGACCGCCGACCGGCATCTTCACCCGGAGCGCGATGCTGCGGTACAAGAGCGACTCCGCGCAGCGCTTCGTCTGGACCGCGTCGCTGGAGAGCCCCCGCACGGATATTCGCTTCGCCGCGGGCGCCGACAGCTCCCTGCTGGATACCACGATCACCCCCGCCTTCCAGCGGCTCCCCGATCTCATCTCGTCCCTCCGATGGCAGTGGGGCGGCGGGCACGTCGAGCTGGCCGCCATTCTGCGCGAACTGCGCTACCGTCAGGACGACGAGGTCCTGTCCGAATTCGGCCGCGGACTCGTCCTCGCGGCGGTTTTGAATCGCGGCGCCAGGGACCACATCTACCTGCAGGGTCTTGGCGGCAAGGGGATCGGGAACTACGTGATCGCGCTCGGCGTCACCGACGCCGACGCCATTCCGTTCGAGGGCAGCCTCCACCCGGTGCCGGTCTACGGCGGAGATGGCGCGTACGAGCATTGGTG
>DASTCF010000129.1:0-2721 GCA_035711365.1 Gemmatimonadales bacterium | reverse complement strand
CGCGGGGCCCGGTACTCGGCCCCGCGCGCCTGGCCAAGGGCTATTCGGCCTTGACCGGAATCACGTTGCCCTTGGCCGCCGGCGCCTTCGGCAGCGTCACGGTCAACACACCGTTCTTGAAGCCGGCGGTCACCTTGCTGCCGTCGATCGAGGCCGGCAGGTGGATCGACCGGGCGAACGTCCCGTAGGCGCGCTCCATTCTGTAATAATGCTCGTCCTTGTCTTCCTTCTCGTGCTCCTTCTCCCCCTTGATGGTCAGCCTCTGATTCTCGAGCGCCACGGAGACGTCCTTGGAGTCGACGCCGGGAATCTCGGCCTTCACGACGAAGGCATCCTTGTTCTCCGAGATGTCCAGCGTCGGAGTCCAGCCGCGGAACGTTCTCATCTCCGGCCCGTCCCAGTCGCCCAGGCCCTCGAAGAACCTGTCCATCTCGTTCCGCAACGTTCCGAACCCCGTCCATGGTGTCAGTGCTCTCATGACCCATCCTCCTTTCCCCGGCCACGCCGGGCTTTCGGGGAGCTCCCGCGTGTGGAAGGTGCATCGGGGATGCCATGGAACAAGAGCCGTTAGATCAATCGGTTGCGCACTGAGAGGGCTGAAGGGCTGGGGCGAGCGTGCCGCATGTTGCGACTTCGCCGCCCCAGCCGAGGCGGGGCGATCGCGCCGGGAGCCCGCGAGAAGATCGCGAAAGGACTGAGCGAGCTGATTGGCACCGGCGTTGCTCCAACCGTTGACATGACCGTCAGGTACCGCGAGCGGGATCGGGACGATAAGCGTCACTCCAAGAAATACTTCCTGGCCCGACTGGCGCTGTGACCGCCGCGAACCAGACCATCGCCGACCGGCTCCGCGAGGCGGCCGACTTGCTGGAGCAGCAGGACGCGAATCCGTTCCGTGTCCGTGCCTATCGCGAGGCCGTCATGCTCCGGACGGCGCGCTGGGGCCAGCTCGAGCGACTTCGCGGGAGCTTGGATCCGGGGCGGCTTTTCAGGGCGATTCCCAGTGTGGGGCCCACGCTCGCGCGGCGGATTCACGAAGCTCTGCACGTGGACACCCTGGAGGCCCTCGAGGTCGCCGCTCACGACGGGCGCCTGGCGGCGGTGCCGGGAATCGGTCCGCGGCGCGCCGCGGGGCTCCGCGCCGCCCTCGCTGCCATGCTGGGACGATCCCGGCTCAACCCTCACGTGTTGACGGAGGAGCCCACGGTCGCGTTGCTCCTTGACGTGGACCGGCACTATCGTGATGCGGCGGCGGCCGGCCGCCTTCCCCGGATCGCCCCGCGCCGCTTCAACCCTACGGGCTGCGCCTGGTTGCCGGTGCTCCACACCGAGCGCGATCACTGGCAATTCACGGTGGTGTTCTCGAACACCGGCCGCGCGCACGAGCTGGGCAAAACGGACGACTGGGTTATCGTCTACTTCCATGACGACACCCACCCCGAGGGACAGCGGACAGTGGTGACGGAGACCTCCGGGCGGCTGGCCGGAAGGCGCGTGGTCCGCGGTCGTGAGAGCGAGTGCTGGGCAGTCTACGAGATCCCGGAGAGCAGCCAGGGCATGGATGGCAGAATGGTACGTTATCGGAGGGTTGGTGTGGCACATCCCGAAGCGCGCATCACCACGCTCATGCCCGGCCGGTGAGGCAGCGGAGGCCGCCATGATCGCACGTGAGCTGAGGTCATCGCGATCTGGCGCGCGTCGACATTGCCGGGCTGCTGAAGGCCGAGGGAACGGGGGGCGCTCCAGGCCGAGCTGGCGATGCCGATCGTCCGCCTCATGAACCCGGTGGTGATCGCGGTGCGGTCCCGGTAATGCTGGAGGAGACCCGCCAGGTGCTCGGGATCACCAGTTGCGTGGACGTGCTGCGGGCGCTGCAGGGCATGCTCGAGGAGGACTGATCGGGTGACGCCGTACCGCTGCCGCTTGATGGCGACCGCCGCCGCGATACTTCTCGGCGTTTCAATCATGGGGCTGGGGGCCGGGGAGACGACGCCCGACTCCTCGAGCTCGCTCATCCGGGACTTCCTGGAGCGGCCGGACGGCCTGCGCATTGACGGGCAGCCACTGGATTCGCGAGCGCTCGGGCGGTTCTACCGACCGCGAGATTTCACGCCGGCGTGGGACGCGTCCGCGGGCGGACTCGAACGCGCGGCTGTGCTCATCCGGGCGCTGGCGACCGCCGATACGCACGGGCTCGACCCTGCCCGCTACCATCTCGACGCGATCCAGGCCCGCCAGTCGAGCGGCAACGGGAGACTGGCCGCCGAGCTCGACCTGCTCTTGACCGCCGCATTCCTCGACTATGCGCGCGATATCCGTACGGGGAGGCTGACGCCCGAGCGCCGTGACCCGGACTGGGGGATTGCCGTTCCGTCGTTCGACGCGGTCGAGGCGCTGACCCACACCATCCGGCGGCCGACGACCTTTCCCGCGCTGCTGGCCTCGCTGCCGCCGCCCGCGAAGGAGTACGGACGGCTCGTCGAGGCCCTGCGGCGCTATCGGGGCATCGCGGCGCGGAGCGGCTGGCCGCTGGTGCCTCCGGGCGCAGCGCTCAGGGCGGGAGACGACGACGCTCGGGTGGTCTCCATCCGGGCGCGCCTCGCGGCGGAGGACGAGCGCGTGGCCGTGAGTGCGGCCACGCGTTTCGACGTCCGGCTCGATGCGGGGGTGCGGCGCTTTCAGGCGCGACACGGTCTCGCCGGCGACGGAGTCGTGGGCGAG
>DASTCF010000128.1:0-2386 GCA_035711365.1 Gemmatimonadales bacterium | reverse complement strand
ACCGTCCGGTGCGAATGGGGTGGTGATCGCCGGCAAGACGCCGGTCCAATCCTGCCGCTGCATCAGGTGGCTCCTTTGGTGTTGCCGGATGTGGGCTTCAGGTTCGGGAGCATGGCCACGGACGTCGGGAAGGCCGGGATGCAAATCGTGTCGGGGCTGGTGCCGCAGAGGGCCGCGCGGATCGCGCCCGCGCCCCCGGACTCAGTACTGCTCGATCAGCGCGCGTGAACAGCGCTCCAACAGGCGGGTATAGACTGAGCGGCGGCACCATTCGTCCAGATCGATTTCCTTCGACTTCGAGAAGTCGTCGTGAAGCCCCGCCTCGATCGCCTGCGCCAGCCCGCGGCAGCGGATGGCGAGGACATTCTCCTCGTTCAGCTCCATGCTCCGCTCGTCCATGTTCGCCGAGCCGACGACCGACCAGAGCCCGTCCACGACCACGACCTTCGCGTGCATCATGGTCGGCTGGTATTCGTAGATCCGCACCCCAGCCCGCAGGAGCTCCTCGTAGTGGGTGTGGCCCGCGAGGCGAATCGGCACGGCGTCGGTCTTGTCGCCGGGAACGAGAATCCGGACGTCCACGCCCGCGCGCGCCCGGTCCGTCACCGCCTGCCGGAGCGCCCGGTCGGGAATGAAGTACGAGTTCGAGATGTAGAGCGACTTTCGCGCGGCCCGGAAGCCGAGCCAGTAGCATATCCGGATCGGCTGCTCGGCGTCGCTCGGCGAGCTCACGACGGCCATCCCGATCGCGTCTCCGTCCGGCGACTCGAGCGTGTTACCGTGCTCGGTCGCTGGGGCCGCCATCCCGCTCGGCGGCTGCGGATAGAACCGCGGGCCGGTGAGGAGCTCGCCGCAGCAGTACACCCAGTCGTTGCCGAACGCCATCTGCACACCGCTCACCAGCGGACCGGTCACGACGGTCATGCTATCACGCCAGTGGTTTTCGTCCTCGGCGTTTCCGCTCCAGTGCTCGGCGATCGCGGCGCCGCCGGTGAAGCCGATCGTCCCGTCGATGACGATGGCTCGCTGGTGGGATCGCTTGAAGACGCGGATCATGTTGTACCACTTGATCGGCCGAAACAGCTCGAGCCTGCAGCCGCCGTCACGGAGTCTCTGGCGGTCGCGTCGTTTGAACCTGATCCCGCCAAAGGCATCGATGAGGATACGCACTTCCACCCCGCGGGCGGCAGCGGCGTTGAACGCCTCGATGAACTGATCGCTCACCGTTCCCGATTCCCAGATGTAGCACTGGAAATTCACCGTATCCCGCGCTCCGTGTAAGGCGGCGAGGATCTCCGGAAAGAAGGCGTCGCCGTTCTGGAGCACACGCGCGGTGCCACCACGCAGCACCGGGGCGCCAAGCGCCCCCACGAGGACGTCGATGAACTCGGGCGACTCGGAGTCCGGATCGGCCCCGGCGACCAACTCGGCCACATGGAAGTCGGGAAGGAAGAGGGCCGAGATAACCATGATGACCGCGAGGAGTCCAATGACGAGGAGCGCCCAGCCCCACCACGTGAGACCAGCCACTTCAGGCATGCACCACTCCCGCGTCCGGATCGAGGTCAATACGAGCCAGCAATGGGTGATGATCCGAGCCGAAGACGTACGGCCCGGTGTCGCGCGGGTGCTCGTCGAGCCGCTGCACTTCCATCCGGCTGATGCCGTCGTTGCCCGATACCAGGAGCCAGTCGAGGAGGAGGCGCGGCAGCCGATGATAAGTATGTCCCCAACCGGGCTCGCGCGCTGGAATGCCGGTCACGAACCCCGCCTCGACGAGCGCGCGAAAGGCGGGTTCGCGGCGCTGGCGCGCGAGATTCAGGTCGGCGCCCAGGAGCCGCGGAATACTGTCGGCATTGCGCATCGATTCGAGCAGGCCACGCACCTGCGCTCGGCGCCCGGCGATGCCGAGGAGGTCGCGGGCCCGTGCGCCACGAGGATCGAGGTGCGCGGACGTGAGGCGGAGCCTGCGGCCGGCAATCCGCACCGTCGCAGACACGGCAACCCGGCGCTGCATTCCGAACGGCAGCTCGACGGCGGCCGCGTCCTCGAGCGGGAGCGATGAGAGAATCGCATTGCCACGGTCGCTCCGCTCGGAGCCGTTCCGCATGGAAGGAGCGTAGCGCAAGTCGAGTACGAGCTCCCGGGCGATGGCGGCGATCTGGTGCTCGTGGCCGCTACGGCTGGAAAAGTCGCGCGCGGTGTGACCGTTGGAGATGGCCCGAACGGTCTCGTCCGCACGGTATGCCTCCTGGACCAGCGCAACGAGCGGGAGCCCGGCGGGAAAGCCGGCCCCGGCGTACGCGCCGCCGCGGATGGCGCGGATGAGCCCGGCGAGGTTGCCGCGGCCGATCCAGACATTCCAAGAGAGCACGAGAAGGGAGCG
>DASTCF010000127.1:0-11214 GCA_035711365.1 Gemmatimonadales bacterium | reverse complement strand
TCAAGTCGCTCTCGAGCGTCGCGGAGTTGCTTGATTTCTTGTATCGTCTCCGAAACTTTCTCTGGACTTACGCTGGCCAACCTGGCTTTCCACCTCGCGTACGGCCCCGCGCTACCTTCGAGGAGCAGGTGGTCGAGGTCGCCGGAGGTTGCCATTCGAGCAGCCGCGAGCGCCTCTCTCCCCCGACCGAGGACTTGCATAACGTCGGCCACATGTAGGTACCAGCTTTGCCTGGTCCACGAAGTCAGGCTCCTAAGTTGGGCTTCGGTCACGGTCCCGAGCATCTTAAGCGCGGCCGCTGGCTGATCGAGAAGTGCATGCCCCATCGCACCGAGGAATACCGCTTCCAGAGAAAGCACAAAATCGCATGCGTGGTTGCTTTCCGTCGCAGCCGTTGAGGCCCAGGTCAATTGTTCTCGGAAATTCCCTAATCGACAGTGACAGAGTGCAAGGTTTGCGGCGAAGGTTCTCAACCTGTTCTCATCTCCCAATCGGCGCGCAAGCTCAATACCTCTCAGGCCAGCAGCTAGGGCGAGATCGTATTTGCCTAGCGCGCAATGCAGCGCATTGATCCCGAGAATCATCGAGAGGAATAAGGAATTCTCGATCCCGCTTGCCTCCATCTCGGTGATGATCTTACTGAGGGCCCCAAGGCTCGATTCGCGATTCCTGGAGTGGTATAGCAGGAGGGCTCTCGCCAGACAGTATTCGGCATGGTCGTCGATCGACCAAGATTCCGGACATTCTTTGTCTAGGTACGTGCGGATTAATGAAAGCAGCCCGGGCTCATTCACTTCCCGGTAATAGAGTGCCGCCAGCCGCAACGACCGGAGTCGCGTGTTCAGGCGTGTCGCCTTCTGACCCTCCTCCAGTATCTGCCGGATCGCATCCGCCTGTTCATCCGGAGAGCGAGGTGTGAGGAATCGCTGCGCGATAAGAACAAGCACATTCTTGCGGACCCTGAGTTCCAGTGGCGCATCTGATGCGACCTGCTCCAAGAACGTAATCGACTCCGCATCTCTCCCCTGCTCCTGCAACGCCTCTCCCAGCAGGACCAGCGCTTCGCTCCGCTCCGGCTCCCTGAGATGGTCCATGGCGGTGGCGAGTCCCCGTTCCGCCTCATGGGGCGCACCGCCGCGCATGGCCTCCTGTGCCCCTCGCAGCAGGAATGGCGTTGCCTCATCTCGCCGGCCGGCGCGGATCAGGTGCCAGGCGATCTCGAGGCCGGGAGCCCTTCGGCCGGCTCGCTCATTCGCGAGCAGGCGCTCCACCACCTCACCGTGGAGGGCGGTTCGCAGGGTCGCCGGGATGCCGAGGTAGGCATGTCCGCGAATCATCTCGTTCACGAACTCGAGCCGGCCGTCGGTTTCCCTGAGGAGCCGAAGGCTGCGCAGCCGCTCCATCGCGTCGGCCGTCCCTGCGAGGCCCAGGTCGACGATGCGGTACATCCTCACATCATTCAGGCGGCGGCCGAGGATCGCGGCGAGCTTGAGCACGTTACGGGTCGGCGCGTCGAGGCCTTCCTGGATCCGCTCGAGCGAGAGCCGGTAGGCATCTTCCGGGGCGGGTCGGCTGCCGAGCTCCTCCCGCATTGCGGGAAGAGAGAGGGCGAGGCTCCGCTCGCCATTGGCGAGCCAGTCGGCTACGAAGAGCTCGAGTGCCATCGGATAGCCGCCGGCCGCTCGCAGCATTGCATCGCGAACGGCCTTGGAGGGCGCCGGGCCCTCGGTCACAAGCGAGTCGAGCATCTCCCCGGCCTCCTCGGCAGACATCGGCGGCAGGTCCAGGGACTGGACCCGGATGCGCTGATGGATTTCGCGCAGGCGAGCCACGTTCGGTGATTCACCCGAGGATTGCGGCCGGGCGGCGAGGAGGAACATGACCGGGTTCGACTCGAGCCGACGCACAAGCAGATGCACAACCGCTGCGCTTGCATCGTCGGCGATGTGGAGGTCGTCAACGACGAGGATGAGTGGGCTCTCCTCCGCGACCGCGAGAATCAATTGGTGGACGGCATCGGTGAGGCGGATGCGGAACGACTCGCCGTGGAGATCGATGGGTGCGGGGAGGTTCGGAAACCGCTCGCGGACGGCGGGCACGGTCTGGGCAAGGTCGGCCAGGGCCTGTGGTTGTGTCCCAGAGGCGCCGGGCCGGTCGAGGAGCCCCTGCGCCAAGGCGCCCACGGCCGCGTAGGGAATCTCGCGCTCCGGTTCGTAGCACTGGACCCGCGCGCTGACGGCACCCTCCAGGCTTGCGCCGGTCACCAGGCGCTGAATCAGGGTGCTCTTGCCGATTCCCGATTCGCCGAGGATGAGGATGTGGGAGGACTCACACCGGGCGGTCCGTTCCCACGCTTCGTAGAGTGCGCGGTACTCCCGGGTGCGGCCGATGAACGGGCGGTCCCGCCATTGCTCGGTGGGCACTTTCGGCAGCGCGCTGTGGGTCGAGGTTTCCAGGCCACCGCGACGCAGCCGAGCGGCGATCGCTTCGATCAGCTCCGAGGGCACGGCCTGCAGTTGATCATGCAGGCTCCGCTTCCAGGTCTCGAAGATGCGAAGGGCGCCGAGCCGATCGCCCGAGAAGGCGAGCGCCTCCATCTGCGCGCGGATCGCAGGTTCGCTGATCTCATTCACCGCCAGCACCTGGCCGGCGAGTCTGGCGATCAATCGGAAGTCTCCCATGCGCCGGCATTGGTCCATCTGCGCCACGAGGGCCGTCTCGATGTCAGGCCACCAGCGCGCCCGTTGCTGGTCTCGCCAGTGATCGAAGGCCGGTACACCTGGCACTTCGAACTCGTCCAGGAACCCGGCCAGCTCGAGCGCAGGCTCGAATTCCGTTGCGAGGACCCGTCCCGTGCTGAGCTGCGCCAGGTCGAGATCCAGCTCGGCCGTGAAGCGGACGTACTCGCGGGTGGTCTGGAAGGCGCCTGGCTCCAGCTTGCCGCGGATGTAGGACATCGCGGTGACCAGCGAGTGACGCGCGTCCGTGATCGGAACGTCGGGCCAGAGGAGGTCCGCGAGACGATCTCTGCGGTGTGGAGTCCTTGGCTCGACGGCGAGGAAGACCAGCAACGCGAGGTTCTTGGACGACTTGAGCCGGACTGGCGTGCCGTCCGGCGCGAACAGGCCGGGTTGGCCCATGCACCGGAGATAGTGAAGAGGCGCCACGCGGATTCCTATGAAGTCAGGACAGTCCGACGATGCACCGGAAGGCTCAACGCAAGCTCAAATCCGGTGAGAGTTGTGGTTGAGGGTTCGTAATGATGTGTTCCGAACCCTCCTCTCGCCAGCCCGGTCTGCTGAGTCTTGATGGCCGTGCAACAGGTTGCACTCATGCGGCTGATGAGTGCTTCGCGATTGTTTCATACCGGATGGCTACCGCCTTCATATTCCGGTCCTTACACTTCCCGACAGCCGGCCATCTCCGACAGTGGCCGGGACCCCGTCTAGGGGAGGACTCATATGCGCCCACCGCTCTACAGGTTTGCCGCACTCGCCGCCTTCGCCGCACTCGCGCTCGCCGCCTGCGGCGACGACTCGAACAGCCCGAACGATCCCATCACCGCCGACGACGCCCAGAACATCGGCGAGACTTCGGCCGCGCTGGCGGACCTGGCCGTCGCCGGGCTCCAATCCGCGTCGCTCGATGTTTCAAACGGGCCCCCGGGCTCGCTCTTCGCGGCCGCGCGGATCACTCCGCCCGGCATCCGGCTGGGCGCGTCGATGCTGGCGCTGGGCCGGAGCGTCCCCGACGGCTGCCCCGACATCACCGGGCTCACGGACTCGGACGGCGATGGCATCCCCGACCACGCGGTCTTCACCTTCACGGCCGCCGACTGCACCACGATCTACCTGGACGGCGCGAAGGAAGTCGTGACAGGTGTCATCCGGCTCTCGGATCCCGGCGCCACGCCGGGGTATGACCTGGTCTACGACGACTGGCGGGTGCGCTACTACGACCCCGGCGAGACCTCGCCGGCCTTGAACGTGCTGGTCAACGGGCACTGGCTGCTCCAGGGCACCACCACGTCGCGCACCCTCTCGCAGCAGACCGACATCAACCTCGCGGCCAACGGGCAGTCGGCCACCCTCACCAGCGACTTCGACGCCGGCTTTACCGCGACCGTACCCGGCACGCTGGCCTGGAACCAGCCGCTGCCGGACGGCAGCATCCAATTCAACGGGGACTGGACGATCGATAGTCCGTCGGGAGACTTCGCGCTCGGCGTCGAGACCCTGGCGCCGCTCCATTTCGATCCCGCGTGCCTCGGCATCACCGGCGGGGAGCTCATGGCCGTCGGCAGCAACGGCGGGTCGGTGGACGTGACCTGGTCAGGGTGCGGGGTGTATACGGCGGAGTTTGTGGAAGGGAACTGAGGATGGGCGGATGGGCAGTGGGTTCGGAGGGAGGCAGGACTTAGCCCACGCGCTCCTGAATGTCGAGACCGGAGCCAGGCGCGTTCGTGAGGGTGCGCCGGGGGAACCGCACGGAATTCCGCCGTATCGGTCGAAGCTCGATCGGCTGCGGGCCAGATCCCTCGGGCCTCTGGCCCTCGGGATGACGGAATTTCGGGCGGCCCGCTGACCCGCACCCGCCTACTTCATCCACTTCCCTTCGCGCACAAGCTCCCGCACCACATCCTCGCTGGTGCGGCCTTCCGCCTCGGCGGCGAAGTTCGTCACGATTCGGTGGCGTAGTACCGTGTGCGCTACCGCCTTCACGTCCTCGAGGTCGGCCATCGGGCGGCCCGAGAGCGCGGCGCGTGCCTTGGCGCCGAGTACCAGGTACTGCGACGCGCGGGGCCCCGCGCCCCATGCCACGAACTGCCGCACCACCGCCGGCGCGTCCGCATCCATCGGCCGCGTCATCCGCGCCAGCGTCACCGCTGCGCGCACCAGCTGCCGCGAGACCGGAATCCGCCGCACCAGCCCCTGCATCGCGAGCAGGGCCTCGGCGTCCAGCACCGGCTCCACCCGCGTCTCGGCGCTCCCCGTCGTCTGCTCGACGATGGCCTCTTCTTCCTCCCGCGAGGGATAGTCCACCCGGAGCTCGAACATGAACCGGTCGAGCTGCGCCTCGGGCAGCGGATAGGTGCCTTCCTGCTCGATCGGATTCTGGGTGGCCAGCACGAAGAAGGGCTCGGGCAGCCGGTAGGTGGTTCCCCCCGCCGTCACCTGGTGCTCCTGCATCGCCTGGAGCAGGGCGGCCTGGGTCTTGGGCGGTGTCCGGTTGATCTCGTCGGCCAGGACCACGTTCGCGAAGACGGGACCCGGCAAGAAGCGGAAGGCGCGCTTCCCGGTGGTGAGGTCTTCCTCGATGATCTCGGTGCCGGTGATGTCGCCAGGCATGAGGTCCGGAGTGAACTGCACCCGATTGAACGAGAGCGCGAGCGCCTCCGACACGGTGTGGACCATCATCGTCTTGGCGAGGCCCGGCACCCCGATCAGCAGCGCGTGGCCCCCGGCGAGGATCGCGCCGAGGATGCCCTCGACCACGTTTTCCTGGCCGACGATGCGGCGCGCCACCTGGGTCCGGAGCTCCTGGACGGCGGTGGCGAGGCGCTCTAGCTGCTGGACGTCGCCGGGGGCGGCGTGGCTGGTGGCGGGCATCGGGCTCTAGGGAACGGGACTGGGGACGCTACGCGGAACCGGGAGGGAAAGTTGCACCGGAGCGGCCCCGAAGCACAGGGCCGCCCCCGGTACGGTGCCTCAACTCATCGGATGCTCGACCCACTGGGCCGCGAGACAGACCCACTTGCCTCCCTTGCCCTTCACCCAGGTGGCGGTCCACACGACGTGTGCCTTGCTGGCGGTCCCGTCCGGCGCCGTCACGGCCATCGACCCCTCGCCCATGTGCACGATGGCGTCGCCGTTCTGGATCACCTGCTCGGGGCCCGGCTGCCAGTCGCTGTACGTCCCGCCGTCCTTGATCATGCCGAGGTAGCCCGCCTTGTCGTAGCGCTTGCCGTCGCCGTCCGTCCCGACGTACCCGGGCGCGAGCATCTTGTCGAGGGTCGCCGCGTCCTTGTTCATCAGGGCGGTGGCCCACTTCGCCATATTCTGCTTGATCGCGTCCGCTGTCGGATCACTCTGGGCGCTCATCGGGAGCGCGAAGAGGGTCAGAACCGCGGCGCTGAGGAACATTCGGCGCACCATGCCACACCTCCGTAAGGGGGAATTCGCAGGGCCGGGAGCGGCTCTGTCAGCTCACCGGGTGTTCGACAGCCTGGCTCGCGAGGCAGAGCCAGTTGCCATCCTTGTCCTTCACCCAGGTGTCTGTCCAGACGATGTGGTACTTGCCCACGGTACCGTCGGGCATCTTGACCGTCATGGTGGCCTCGCCGGCGTGGATGGCGGTGTTGCCGTTCAGGATCACCTGCTCCGGCCCCATCTGCATGTTGCTGAAGCTCAACCCGGATTTGAGCATCGCCAGGGTCGCGGCCTTGTCAGTCCGCTTCCCGGCGCCGTCCGTCGAGACGAACTCGGGCGCCATCATGCGCTCGATCATGGCCCAGTCCTGCCGCACCATGGCGGCACCCCACTGCGTCTCATTCTCCTTGATCTTCTCCACGGCGACCCTGTCGCTCTGGGCGCGGGCGGGCAGCGCGAACAGGCCCAGGGCCGCGGCCACGATCAGCATTCGTCGAACCATGTAACGCCTCCGGGATGAGGAGTGCCCGGGAGCCGAAAACCGGCCCTCGGGTGCGGCAATCTTTCCCTCTGCAGCCGGGGTGTCAAACGGCCCCGGAATCGCTTGCGAAATATTTCACAAGCCACTAGCTTCCGCCCCGATGCGACAGCCGCTGGGGCCTCCAAGGGAGGTCGGCGAGGGCTACAAGTACGTCTCGCTCGGCCTGACCTTCGCCGGTGGGATTATCCTCTTCATGGCCATCGGCTTCGGGCTCGACCACCTGCTGGGGTGGACGCCCGTCCTGACTGTGGTGGGCACGCTGGCCGGCTCGGTCATGAGCTTCCTCAACGTATACTGGAAGCTCCAGGCGGACGAGCGGGAACACCAGCAGCAGATTGACGAAGAGAAGGGAAAGAAGCCGTGACGCGGCTCACCGCTGGGCTCTTGCTGACGGCCGCGGTGACGGGCGGACTGGTCGCTGGATTCGGGCGTGAGGCGCTGCTTCCCGGGGTGTCGTTCGGCCTCCTGGCGACGGCCATCCAGCTCGCGGCGACACGCTGGCTCGCGGCCGCGCGCGGGAAGCCGTTCGCTGCGCTGGTGAAGGCGCTGGGGTTCGGGATGGGGCTCCGGTTCGGGGGAGTGTTCGTCTTCCTCGTGGCCGCGCTCGCCGCCCCGGCCCGCTTTCCGCCGCTCCCGACGGCCCTGGCGTACGTCGGGGTGCTCGTGCCCCTGCTGTTTTCGGACTTACGGACGGTGCGATGATTCAGGAAGCGACAGCGACGCCGGATATCGGCGAAGTGGTGATGCACCATACCGCCGACGCGTGGACCCTCGACTTCTATCCGTTCGGGGAGATCCACCTGCCGCGGTGGCCGGACGTGCACCTCGGCCCGCTCACGGTGAATCTCTCGCCCACCAAGCACGTGATCTTCCTGATGCTGGCGGCGCTCCTCGTGTTCCTCACGATGAAGCTGGCCGGCCGGGCGCTCGAGCGGCAGCGCGCGGGCCAGAAGGCGCCGAAGGGCTTCGCCGCCGCGGTCGAGGCGATGGTCCTCTTCGTCCGGAACGACATCGCCATCGCGAACATCGGCCAGAACGGCGCCCGCTTCGCGCCGCTCATCATGGCGCTCTTCTTCTTCGTCCTGTACTCGAACCTCCTCGGCCTGATTCCCTTCGGCGCCTCGCCCACCGGCAACCTGGCGGTGACCGGCGCACTCGCGATCCTGGTTTTCCTCACCATCGAGATCGCGGGCTTCATCAAGCTCGGCCCCAAGGGATACCTGGGCACGATCTTCCCGCACGTGCCGGGGCTCCACGGGCCGGCGGCCGTGGCGATGTCCATCGGCATGGCGCCGATCGAGATCCTGGGCAAGCTGGTCAAGCCGTTCGCACTCGCGGTCCGTCTCTTCGGCAACATGACGGCGGGCCACTTCGTCATCCTCTCGCTCTTCGGTATCATCTTCCTGTTCGGCGGGCTGCAGGGCTGGAACTGGATCATCGGCAGCGTCACCGCCGCGCTGGTGGTTGGCATCATGCTGCTCGAGCTGATCGTGGCGTTCCTGCAGGCGTACGTCTTTGCCCTGCTGTCCGCCGTGTTCATCGGGCTGATGCAGCAGGAGCACTAGGCAGTCGCAGGGCTCCCGGCGCCGCGCGCTTCCGCCGCCCGGGATAAAGTAGTTCGCCGAATGGCGGACGATTCGCCCGCTGGTCCTCCGGGACCGATGGCGGGCCGCCGTGAAGGGCCGCGCGGGAGACGTGGCACCGGACCGGGAAGCGCGATGACTCCTTGATCTCCACCGAACGACAGGACTGACCACATGTTCCTCCTCAATCTCTTGCAGGACGCCGCGCCCACCGGCGCCGACTTCGTCGCCGCGGCCAAGAACACCAACGCCCTGCTGGGCGCGGGCATCGGCATCGGCCTCGCCATTCTCGGTGCCGGCATCGGCCTGGGCCGGATCGGCGGCCAGGCGGCCGAGGCGATCGCCCGGCAGCCCGAAGCGGCCGGCGAGATCCGCGGCGCCGCCCTGCTGATCGCCGTGCTCCTCGAGGGCGCCACGATCATCGCGCTGGTGTTCGCCCTGCTGTTCAAGCTCATCAAGTAAGGCGGCCCAATGGCACCCGTACTGCTCGCGCTGCTCGTCTCGTCGGAGGGCGCTGAAGGGGCTCCGGTTTCGCCGTTCGAGGTGAATTCCGGCCTCTTCATCTGGACCTGGGTGGTCTTCATCGTCCTCTTCTTCGTGCTGAAGAGGTTCGCCTGGCCCGCCATCCTGAAGGCGACCGAGGAGCGCGAGCAGACGATCCGCCGCCAGCTCGACGAGGCGGCCGAGATGCATGCGAAGGCCGAGTCCACGCTCAAGGAGCAGCAGGCGCTCCTGGGAGCGGCGCGCGGCCAGGCCCAGGCGATGCTGGCCGAGGCCAAGACCGCCGCCGAGCGGGAACGCGCGGTGGCGGTGCAGAAGACCCGTGAGGAGCAGGAACAGCTCCTCGACCGCGCCCGGCGGGAGATCGTTGCGGAGCGGGAGAAGGCCGTCCTCGAGCTGCGCCGCGAGGCGGTGGACCTGTCGCTCGCGGCCGCGACCAAGCTGATCGGCCAGCGGCTGGACAGCGAGGCCGACCGGAAGATCGTGCTCGACTACCTCGGCACGCTGGAGTCCCAGCATTGAGATCGGTGACGATCGCCCGGAACTACGCCGAGGCGCTGTTCGAGCTCGGTGAGACCCACGGGCAGAGCGAGCTCTACGCGGATCTGCTGGACGCGGTCGCGGCCGCGCTCCGCGAGGCGCCGAGCGCGCAGGCGGTGATGATGTCGCCGCGGGTGACGAAGGCGGAGAAAGCGCGCCTCCTCGGCGCGGCGCTCCCCGGTGCGCCACGGCCGTTCGTGCTCTTCCTCACGGCCATCGTCAAGCGCAACCGGCAGGTGCTGATCCCCGACATCAATGTCGAGTACACGACGCTCGTCGACGTGAAGCTCAACCGGGTCCGGGCGGGCGTCACCCTCGCGCGCGAGCCGGACGCGAAGCTGCGGAAGCAGATCACCCAGGCGCTGGAGCAGGCGCTGGGCAAGGAGGCACTGATCAGCTTCACGGGCGATCCCGGTATTCTGGGCGGGGCGGTGGTGCGGATCGGCGAGCGGGTGCATGACGGCTCGGTCCGCCGCCGGATCACAGCACTCAGGCGGAAGCTGCTCGCGCAATAGCTTCGCACACCCGGCAGCACACGACCCCCGCCTCGCCGCTGCGAGTCGGGGGTCGCGTCATTCCGGCCCGGACTAGTGCTTGCCGAGGGTGAAGTTGAGCCCCGCGGCGACCTGGAACGAGGAGTTGTCGCTGACGATGAAGCGGCCCTCCCCGAACGGGTGGACCCACCCCGCGAGCGACTCGATGCCGAAGAACAGGTTGAGGCCGGCCTCGGAGTCGTCGGTGCCGTACCCATCCGCGGTCAGGACGTTCAGCCCGCCGCCGATGTAGGCCCAGTCGAGCTTCTCGCCGGAGAAGCGGTACTTGAGGTCCAGGTTGAAGCCCCAGAGGGACCCTGGATCGACGAAGTAGTAGTCCAGGGATGGATACAACTCGAGGTGGTTGCCAAGCGGCGCGCTGAACTGGGCACCGAGCGCAACCTCTTCGACGTCGAAATTGTAGCCGATGCGCGGACCGAGATGGGCGCGGTTCGTCTGCGCCTCCGCCCCGCCGGCCATGGCTCCTGCCAGAAGCACCGTGACGAGCGCCAGTCGTAGTCGGGTCATCATGCGATCATCTCCTGATGAAGGTCCAGGGACGGTCTGTCCTGCCCCGACAATGTGGAAACGGACCACGGCTTCTGGGTGTGATGGAGGGCACTTGGCGCGGGATGGTGATGTGGGTCACGGGGGCGGGCGCTCCCTCGGGCCCCGCTCGAATTCCCGGCGCACGCGGACCCATGCCCCGGGCGGGGCGATGCCCGGGGCGGGGGATCGATCTCGCACGCATCGGGCGGAGTTCCGTGGGATCATTCCGGCGCACCGGGCTCCGCGACCTGCGCCCTGAATCCGTTGGCATGGGCACAATTTCGCCGCCCGCCCCTCCTTTGAGCATGTGGCGAAGCAACCAAACTCGGCATCCGGCGATCTAACGCCATGGCGCGCCCGAGTAAGCAAAGATCGGACACCGGCGAACCGGCCGTATCACCCGGCGAACTCACGCCGCACCGATTCCCCGCCTCCCCAGGCGGCGCTATTCTTCGACACCTCGATTCCACTTCTGGTATCGGAACCCACATGCTGCCACCACTGCTCGCCGTCCTGCTGCTTCAGCAATCTTCGGGCCCCGCGCCGTACTGGCAGCAGCGGGTCGCCTACGAAATCGACGCTTCGCTCGATGAGGGCCGGGGCGTGCTCTCCGGCACCCAGCGTCTCCGCTACCACAACAATTCGCCGGACACGCTGCGAACCCTGAGCTTCCACCTCTACCTCAACGCCTTCCGTCCCGGCTCGCGCTGGGCGGCGGCCGATTCCGTCGAGGGTCGCAGGCGCTTCAACGACCTCAAGGATCCGAACTACGGATTCAATCACGTGCGGAACGTGCGGATCCAGGGATCCCCGGTGAC
>DASTCF010000126.1:0-5554 GCA_035711365.1 Gemmatimonadales bacterium | reverse complement strand
CCAGGAGGTCCCGCAGGCCGTGATCACGATGCGTTGCACCTGCTTCAGCTCGTCGTCCGTCAGGTTGAGTCCGGTGACGCGCGCCGTGCCCTCGTCCTCGAGCAGGTGGCCGCGCAGCGTGTTGGCCAGTGACTCGGGCTGTTCGAAGATTTCCTTCAGCATGAAATGCTCGAAGCCGCCGCGCTCAATCGTGGCCAGGTCCCATTCGATCTGGTTGACGGGTTTATCGATGTTCGTCACCTGGAGGTCGCGCACACGGTAGCCATCCCGGGTGAGGATCACCATCTCGCCGTCATCGAGGTAGATGACAGAGCGGGTGTGCTCGAGCAGCGGCGAGGCGTCCGACGCGACGAACCGCTCGTTCTCACCGACGCCGACGATCAGGGGCGAGCCCTTCCGCGCGGCCACCAGCGTATCCGGCTCGTCGGCTGAGATCACAGCGATGCCATACGCGCCGTCGACGTCGCGGAGCGCGGCGGCCACCGCCTCCTCGAGGTTGCCCTGGTAGAGCTCCCCGATGAGGTGGGCCAGCACTTCGGTGTCGGTCTCGGAGGTGAACTGGTGCCCGCGCTTCGCGAGCGCCTTTCGGATCGCGCCGGAATTCTCGATGATGCCGTTGTGGATCAGCGCGATGCGGCCGGACTGGTCGGTGTGCGGGTGTGCGTTGGGCGTGGTCGGCGCGCCGTGCGTCGCCCAGCGGGTGTGGCCGATGCCGAGCGTGCCGGTCGGCATCTTCCCGGCGAGCTGCTTTTCGAGGTTGGAGAGTTTCCCGGCCGCCTTGAAGACGCGGAGGCCATCACCGTTGACGACCGCGAGGCCCGCCGAGTCGTAGCCCCGGTACTCCAGGCGCCGGAGTCCTTCAAGCAGCAGCGTGGCCGCTTCCCGCGGCCCGACGTATCCGACAATCCCGCACATGACCCCGTCCCTCGCTAACCCAGAAGTTCCCGGCACACCCCGACCAGTGCTTCGGCCTCGGCCTGCGTCGGTGCCTCGGCAATGAACCGGACGATCGGTTCCGTTCCCGACGGCCGGACGTGCACCCAGCGGTCGGCCCATGCGAGCCGCAAGCCGTCCCGCTCATCTGCGGCGGCATCGGTGAACCGCTCCCGCAGCGCCCGGTAGGCGGGGCTCAGGTCGGCGCGCCGCGGAGCCTTCGCCTTCACAATGCGATAGCGGGCGGATGCCCCGACCAGTCCCGCCACGCTAAGCCCCGATTCGAGCAACAGTTGCAAGATAAGGGCCACCCCCACCGGCGCGTCACGCCCAATGTGCACCGCCGGCAGGATGACGCCACCGTTCCCCTCGCCGCCGACCACCGCGCGCTCGTCCCGGATCATCCTCGCCACATTGGCCTCGCCGACCGGTGCCCGGAGGAATCGCGCCCCGTGTGCCCGGGCCGCATCCTCCACGACGAGGCTGGTGGAGAGATTGGCCACCACCACGCGATCCCCGCCCGTGGCCCCAGCGCCGCGGCGCCGGCTCCCCAGCACCGCCCGAACGGCAAACGCCAGGGTGTAGTCCTCGCCGATCGGCGTGCCGTGCTCGTTCACGAGCGCGAGCCGGTCCACGTCCGGATCCACCGCCATCCCGATTTCCGCCCCGGACGACTTCACCAGCCGGGACAGCTCGCCGAGGTTCTCGGGCACCGGCTCGGGCGCGCGCGGAAACCGCCCGTCCGTCTCGAGATTAATGGCCGTCAGCCGGCAGCCCAGCTGCTCGAGCAGCCGGGGCATCATCGTGCCGCCGGCCCCGCGGACGCAATCGAGCGCCACGTGGAACCGCCGTTTCCGGATCGCGGCGACGTCCAGCACGGGGAGCCGGAGCACAACATCCAGGTGCCGCGCGATCGCGTCCGGATCCTCCCGTACCTCGCCGATCCCCTTCCAGGAAACCCTCGGCGGCCCGGACTCGGCCAGGCCGCGCACCTCTGCGCCCGCACTCCCGTCGAGGAAGATGCCGTCCGGGCCGACGAACTTGAGCGCGTTCCATTCGATGGGATTGTGGCTCGCGGTGAGAATCAGCCCGGCCCCCGCATGGTGGTGCTCGACGGCGAGCTGCACCGTCGGAGTCGGCACGATGCCCAGGTCGATGACCTCGACGCCGACCGACATCAGGCCGGCCGTGGCCGCCCGATTGAACATCGCGCCGCTCGTGCGGGCATCCCGACCGACCACGACGCGGGGATGGCCCGCCCGCCGGGCCCAGGCGCCGAGGGCCGCCGCGTGCCGGGCGACGAGCTCGGGCGTGAGGTCCGTCCCGACGACGCCGCGCATGCCGGAGACACTGATCATCAGGGTGTCGGACATCGGCTCCCCAGCCCCGGGCGGGCGGTCAGGCGTTGATCGGAAGTTTGGTGGGGTTCGGGAAGGCCTTGTGGAACGCCTCGACCACCTGCGGGTCGAAGTGCGTGCCCGCGCACCGGTCGAGCTCCTCATAGGCCTCGTTCGGCTGGAGCGAGGCGCGGTAGGCGCGGTTGGTGGTCATCGCATCGAACGCATCCACGACCGCGACGATGCGGGCCTCCAAGGGGATCGAGTCGCCGCGAAGTCCATCCGGGAAGCCGTCGCCGTCCAATCGCTCGTGATGGGACCGTGCGATATGCAGCACGATGGGTCGCTCCCGCGCGAGCGGGGCGAGAATGCGCTCGCCGAGAACGGTGTGCTCCGTGATGTGCCGAAATTCATCCGCGGTCAGCCGGCCCGGCTTGTTCAGCACCGCTTCCCGGGTGCCGATCTTGCCGATGTCGTGCAGCTCGGCCCCAAGCCGGATGTTATCGAGGAAGTCCCCGGTGAATCCGAGGAACACGGCCGTCCGGACTGCGTACTCCCGGACCCGCTGGGAGTGGCCGCGGGTGTAGGCATCCTTCGCTTCGAGCGCGTGGGCCAGCGTCTGCGCGCCCTCCAGGAACAGTTCCTGGATCCGGGCCCGTTGTCGCTTCACCTCGCTCTCGAGGTGTTGCTGGTAGAACCGGTTCTGCAGCGTGAGTTCCCGCTTCTCGAGCGCCTTGGTCAACCGGGCCTGGACCTCGTCCATGATCATCGGCTTGGCGATGAAGTCGAGGGCGCCCTTCTTGAGGCAGTCCACCGCGATCTGCACATCCGCGACGGCACTCAGCATGATCACGGCGGTGTCGCGGTGCCGCCGGAGCACTTCCTCCAGCAGCGCCACCCCGTCCGTCCCCGGCATCGTGATGTCGCTGATGACGACCGCGACCTCGCCCTCCTCCTGCAGAATTGCGAGGGCGGCTTCGCCGGAGTCTGCTTCCAGGCATTCGAGACCCTGCGCCTGAACGACGCGCACGACGGCGCTCCGGACCTGGGCGTCGTCGTCCACCACGAGGCAACGCGCGGTGCCGTTCGGGGACTTGGAAGATCGAGGGCTCACCACGGAAACAAACTAGACCTCTGGTCGGGATTTCTCAACGTGTCACCTTGCCGCAACGCCTTGAGCGCCATAAGGTTCCTGCAACTCAACGAGTGTGATCCATGACACAAGTCCTGCCGCACGACCTCGAGCTCGGGCTCGCCACACGGGCCGTCCACGCCGGCCAGGTTCCGGACCCGCTGGCAGGTGCCGTGATGACACCGATTTACCAGACTTCCACATACGTGCAGGCCGGGTTGGGAAAGCACAAGGGGTACGAGTACGCCCGGACTCACAACCCGACCCGCCAGGCCCTGGAACGCAACGTGGCCTCGCTCGAGGGAGGCGCCCACGGGTTCGCATTCGCCTCCGGGCTGGCCGCGCTCGATGCGGTGCTCAAGCTCCTCAAAGCGGGCGATCATGTCGTCTCCGGCGAAAACGTCTACGGCGGAAGCCATCGGCTGATGGACCGGATCTATTCCACGTTCGGGGTGGAATTCACCTTCGTGGACAGCCGGGACATCCGTAACGTCGAACGGGCCCTCCGTCCCACGACCCGCATGGTCTACTGCGAGACGCCCACCAACCCGATGATGCAGCTCACCGATCTCGCCGCCGTGGGCGACCTGACGCGGGCGCACGGCCACCTTTTCGTCGTCGACAACACATTTGCCACCCCGATGTTCCAGCGGCCCCTCGAGCACGGCGCCGATCTGATCCTTCATAGCACGACCAAGTACCTCAACGGCCACAGCGACATGGTCGGCGGAATCCTGGTGACTTCCCGGGACGACCTGGCCGAACGGCTCGGCTTCATCCAGAACTCCGCGGGGGCGGTCCCCGGACCGATGGACTGCTGGCTCGCGCTACGCGGCACCAAGACCCTGCCGCTCCGCATGCGCCAGCACGACGCCACCGGACGCATCGTGGCGCAGTGGCTGTCCGAACGGAAAGACGTGCCGAAGGTGTACTACCCCGGCTTGCCGTCCCACCCGCAGCACGAACTCGCCCGCCGGCAAATGTCGGGTTTCGGCGGTATGATCTCGATCGACGTGGGGGATCCGGAGCGCGCCCGGCGGATTGTCGAGCGGACGCGGATCTTTGCCCTCGCGGAATCCCTGGGGGGAGTGGAAAGCCTGATCGGGCATCCAGCAAGCATGACCCACGCGTCGGTCCCCCCGGCGATGCGCGAGGCGATGGGGCTGACGGATTCACTGCTGCGGCTGAGCTGCGGAATCGAGGACAGTGAGGATCTGTTGAAGGACTTGGATCAGGCGCTGAAATGAGCCCGGACCGTCGGGCGGCCGGACGGTCGATCCGCCTGTACCATTATGAAACAAGCGGGGGGTGCTTCCCGTAAAGGCCCCATCCCCAAACCAGGCCCATCCATATGACGAACATTCCCGCGCCCCGCAGCCGCCGCACCCTTCCCGGCATCTCGCCGGTGAGCTGGGAGCATCCGGCTGACCGCGCGGCTCTGCAGGCGTTGCGCGCCGTGCCGGGCGTGGACGAGGTGATTCGCAAGGTGCTGGCGGTGCTGGGCGGTGAGCGCGGCATCCGGCTCCTCTTCCTTTCCAACGCGGTGCGGGTCGGGCCTGCGCAGTTCCCGCGGCTCTGGCAGATGCACATTGAGAATTGCACCACCTTCGACTGGGAGCGCGTTCCCGAGCTCTACGTTTCCCAGACGCCCGTGTTCAACGCCGGTGCCTATGGCGTGGACAACCCCTTCATCGTGCTCCACACGGCGGCCATCGAAATACTCGACGAAGACGAGCTCCGGGCGCTCCTCGCTCACGAGCTCGGCCACGTCATCAGTGGCCATTCGCTCTACCGGACCATCGCCGCGATCCTCGCCCTGGTGAGCCTGGGCGCCCTCCCCTTCCTCGCCGGCATCGCGCTGCTCCCGGTCAAGCTCGCGTTCCTCGAGTGGAGCCGGAAGGCCGAGTTGTCGGCGGACCGCGCCGGCCTCCTCGGCTGCCAGGATGTGATGGTTTCGCAGCGGCTCGATCTCAAGATGGCAGGCGGTGGGCGGGGCGAGTGGTTCACCGCAGCCGACCTCAATCTCGACACCTTCATGGCGCAGGCCCAGGAGTACGGCGCGACCAACGAAGGGCTGGACGTGGTGTACAAGCTGCTGCACACCCTCGGCGTGTCACACCCGATGCACACGGTGCGCGCGGCCGAGATCCAG
>DASTCF010000125.1:0-3749 GCA_035711365.1 Gemmatimonadales bacterium | reverse complement strand
AGGACGGGCTCGAATCCGAGCGCTCGGCAGAGCTCCTGCCCGCGCGAAAGGTCATCGCGCTCGAGCAGCGGCCCCGCGGGTGCCACGAGTGCAACATGGTGACCGGGTTTCAGGGCGGGTGGCAGCGTTCCGTTCTTTGACGGCATTCCGGCTCCAATGTAGATTGCTCCCGCCACTCAACCGGGAGACGATCGTGCGTGCTTCTCACCCGGCCTTGATGGCCGCCGGGCGCGTGATCGCCGAACTACGGGACTCCATGGTCACCCAGTGGGCCGACTGGCTCGGTGACCGCATGCATACTTCCACTACGATACCCCGCCCCACGATCGAGCGGGAGCTTCGCCTCATCATTGACCTGCTGGGCGAGATGGTCGGCCCGGTGCGCCGGGAGGCGACGCCCATCTGGTTTCGCGCCTGCGAGCACTTCGGGCGCGTCGCCGCGATGCGCGGACTGGCGTCGGGTGAAGTCGTCGAGGAGATGCAGTTCCTGCGCGAGTTGCTCATCCGGAATCTCGCGGCGGTGCTCGCCGCCATGAGAGCCCGGCAGGGCATGGCCATCATGCTGCAGTTGAACCGGGTGCTCGATAAGGGCATCGCCGTCGCGGTCGTCGGATACACTGATGCCCTGGTGGCCACGCTGTTCGCCCAGAACGGCGTGCCGGCCCCGGGCGGGGAAATTGACGCCGAGGAAGTCGACCGGCAGCTCGAGGCCATCGAGGGCGAGCTCGCGGCCATCACGCGAATCAAATAGGCCCTGTGGCCGTGATCGGCGAGGCTTTCCTCCCGGCCGTGCCCTGGCTGACGCCCTTCCTGGCGTTCCTTCGCCTGTCCCGACGAACCCCTGCCCTGCGCGACGCACCCGTGGCCCGGGGCCGCCTCGTCTCGGTCATCGTGCCCGCCAGGAACGAGGCGGCGAATCTTCCCATCCTGCTGGACTCCCTCCTCGCGTCCGATTACAGCCCGCTGGAGATCCTCGTCGTCGACGACCGATCCACCGACGCGACGGCCGCGATCGCCGGTGCGTACTCGCAGCGGGATTCGCGGGTTCGTGTGATTCCCGGCGAGATCCTGCCGGACGGCTGGTATGGAAAGCCATGGGCCTGCCTTCAGGGATACCGCGCCGCCGCCGGAGAGCTGCTGCTGTTCACGGACGCCGACACCCGCCATGCACCGGGCCTGCTCGGGCACGCGGTCGGGGCGCTCCAGCAGCAGCGAGCCGAGCTCGTGAGCGTGCTCCCACACCTCGCCTGCCGGAGTTTCTGGGAGCGTGCCGTGATGCCGCTCATGCTGGCGACACTCAACTTCCGATTTCATCCCCGCAGGGTGAACTGCGCCAGCCACCCCAGGGACATGATCGCCAACGGCCAGTTCATTCTCGTTACCCGGGAGGGATATGACGCGGTGGGAACGCATGCCGTGGTGCGGCAGGAGGTCGCGGAAGACCTGGCGCTCGCGCAGGCCTTCTTCCGGGCGGGGCGGCGATGGTACCTGGCCTATGCTGTAGAGCTGCTCGAAACCCGGATGTACACCGGCCTGCGGGACCTGATCTCGGGGTGGACGAAGAACGTCTATGCCGGCGGGCGACGGTCGTATCCGGATGAGCCGATTCGTCGCGCACTGGTGCCCGGACTGTTCCTGCTGAACTCGCTCTTCTGGCTCCTCCCGCCCGTGCTGGCCCTCCTGGCCGCCGTGGGAGCGGCTCCGGCGACGTGCCTCGCACCGGCGGTGGTGGCGACCGGATTCTGCATGGCCTTCTGGGCGCTCTTCGACGCCGGTTTCGGCGTGTCCCCGGTCTACGCCCTCACGTATCCGCTCGGTCAGGCTGTGATTGCGTGGATCTTTCTCCGATCCACGATCCGCGGTGAGCGGCGCATCGAATGGCGCGGCCGCACGTATCGTTCGCCGTGACGGTGGTTGCGCCAGGCGCGACGGTGGGAAATGTTTCTCCGACCACCTGCCTCGGAGATCCGATGCGGCTCACGCTGACGCCGGCGATGCTCGATGCCCTGGAGCGCGCCACGGACAAGCCCGACTGGCTACTCGCGGCAGTCGCGCGCATGCGGAGCGATGGAGAGCCCTTTGTCCTTCCCCTCAGCGCCGAGCAGAGCACGGCGCTGGAGGAGCTCTGCGCGATGAACATCCGGTTCAACGCCGATGGGAGCATCAAGGCCGAGCATATCCCGCTGGACGAACTGGCGACCCTCGTTATGCAGAACTACTGACGTAGCCCACTATTCGGCGTCACCAGGGCTGTCAGCACCCATCCGAAAGCCTGCTCGAGTAACACCAGGACACGCTTCGCATCGCCGGCGTTGGTCGCGAGGCAATCTTCCCACTCCACCTGCGTCTTCCTGATACCAGTTCCCGGCAATCGCGCTCGTACGCTGGTGTAGTCCAGCCACCGGCGACCCGATGCCCCTCGAGCGCGTCCTCCAATCGATACACGCCCTGCACGACCTGCCACAACTTGTGGCCGAACTCGGCCATGAGCCGATCTGGGCGCCGTTGGACCCAGCCGGGCTCCAGCTGCCGGAGACCAGCACCATCACCACAGCCGCGATTGTCGGGCGGGCGGGCGAATTCACATGGCTTGGTCTCGCATGCCCGGACCCCGCGCGAACCGCACGCCGCGCAGCCCGACAACTTGCCGATCGGGGCCGGATCGGAGCCGTGCTCGGCCTGGACGCCGATTCCAGGCGGTTGGCCGTCTCCGTCGCCCTCGATCAATCGCCAGTGCTGGAGATCGATCTCGACACGCCGAGCCGCCACGGAACGAGCTGTCTCATGCGCCTTGGCGGAACGGGGCCTGGCGGCGCCTTGGCGCTTGCCGCGCGCGCGATCGAGGCCCTCTCGGGTGAGGGGATCGGGCGCCACTTTTTCCTGGCGTTCCGGGCGACGCTCGATCGGATGACCGCAGCCCTCCCTGCCGCAGTGCCGGGGCGGGAGCGACGCACGCTCGCGCTGCTCCAGCTCACGCGCGTGCTCTTCCTCTATTTCGTACAGGTCAAGGGATGGCTCAACGGCTCCGATCGGTTCCTGAGGGAACGGTTGGACGATTGTCTCATGCATCGGCGAAGCGTCCACCGGGACCTGCTCGCGCCATTGTTCTTCGGAACCCTCAACCAGCCACCGGCCCTCAGGGGACGTGCCGCCCGAGCATTCGGCCGCATTCCGTTCCTGAACGGCGGCCTGTTCGAACCCCACCCGCTGGAGCGACTGCATCGCGTTGTGATCCCCAGCGACGCCTGGCGCGACGCCTTCGACATCCTGTTCGAGCGCTACCATTTCACGGCCCTGGAGGACGCGGCGGGCAGCGCAATCGCACCCGACATGCTGGGCAGCGTATTCGAAGGGGTGATGGAACCGGAGACACGCCGGGCAAGCGGGACGTATTACACGCCGCCGGCCATGGTCCACGACCTCCTGGAGGCCGGTCTGGCCGCATTCGTAGCAGGGAGGATCGGCGATTCCGAAGCGAACTCGCTCCGGCGCCTCGATCAGGGCGATCCGAAGGCGCTCGGGCAACTGGATGATATCGCGATTCTCGACCCGGCAGCGGGGTCGGGCGCCTTCCTGCTCGGCGCTCTCGAGCGACTGGCAACATTACGTTCGCCCTCCGGCACGCCCGCGATCCGGCGCCGGATTCTCACTCGAAACCTGTACGGGGTGGATCTCAACCCGGCCGCCGTGCGCCTGACCGAACTGAGGCTCTGGCTGGCCGCGATCGCCGGGGAGGCCGACGGGAATCC
>DASTCF010000124.1:0-15101 GCA_035711365.1 Gemmatimonadales bacterium | reverse complement strand
CTCGTTCACCGTCGGCCGGTTCCGCTGTCACACCCTCGAAGGCGGCCTCCAGCACCTCGACGGTGGCGCGATGTTCGGGGTGGTGCCGAAGACGCTCTGGTCCCGGCGCATTCCGCCGGACGAGCGGAACCGGATTCCCCTCGCGCTCCGTTGTCTCCTGATCGAGCATCCGGAAGGCCCGGTGCTGGTGGATACGGGCCTGGGCAACAAGGAGGACGCGCGGTTCAGTGACATCTACGGTGTCGAGAACCGGGGCGACCCGGGCCCTACGCTCATCGAAGATGCTCTGGCCGAACTCGGCCTCGTCCCGGCGGACATCCGGCAGGTCATCAACACCCATCTGCACTTCGACCATGCCGGTGGCAACACGACCGTCGAACGAGGCCCCACCGGGGACGACCGGGTTCGCCTGACCTACCCGAATGCCCGCTATGCCGTGCAGCGCGGCGATCTCGAGTTCGCTCGGCATACGAACGAGAGGACGCGGGCGAGCTATCTCGCCCACAATTTCGAGCCCGTGGCCGCCGCCGGACGGTTCGCGCTGCTCGAGGGCGACGGCGAGGTCCTGCCGGGGGTGTCGGTCCGGCTCACGCCGGGGCACGTGCCGTACCACCAGTCGATCGTGGTTCGGGACGGCGGGGAGACCGCCGTCTTTCTGGGCGATCTGATCCCCACCGCCGCGCACCTTCCGCTTCCGTGGATCATGGGATACGACCTGGAGCCACTCCGGACCCTCGAGTCGCGGCGGGCGCTCCTGCGGGACGCCGTGGCCGGCGGCTGGCGCCTTGTGTTCGAGCACGACGCCGCTGTCGCCTGGGGCCGGGCGGGCGAGGATGGCAAGGGAGTCGTGCTGGCGGATGTGCAGCCGGCGCCGGCCCGGTCAGCTTGACATAGTGGACTGTCGCGTCTAGAGTTAGGCGCGTTTCTGAAGCGGGGGGTGATCCTCCCACCCTGAGCCCGGCATAGCCCGGCGTGAACGGGTCCTGACTGCGACACCCCGAGGCGGGCGTTGGCCGCCTGGTGCGCACATGGACATCCGTCGGCTCAGGATGTCCTTTTTCTTTTCTTGTACGCTGGAGGCCATCCACTGTCCACTGATCGCGATAAGCGCGTCCGCGTCAATCGGCAAATCCGCATCAGTCCCGTGCGTGTCATCACCGGGGACGGCGAGCAGCTCGGTGTCCTTCCGATCGAAGAGGCGCTGGCGGCCGCGGCGGAACGGGGTCTCGACCTCGTCGAGGTGGCGCCGACGGCCCGCCCTCCCGTCGTCAAGATCATGGATTACGGGAAGTTCAAATTCGAGGAAGCGAAGGCAGCGCGGGCGGCCAAGAAGAAGCAGCACATCATCCAGCTGAAGGAAGTGAAGTTTCGTCCTGGGATCGATGACCACGACTTCGAGTTCAAGACGCGGCACGCCCGGGAGTTCCTGCTGGACGGCAACAAAGTGAAGGTCACGATGATGTACCGCGGTCGGCAGCTCGCACATCTCGAATTGGGCAAGGCAGTGCTCGATCGGGTCGCGGCCGCTGTGGCGGACGTCGGCAAGATCGAGATGGACGCCAAGCTCGAAGGCCGCAACATGACGATGGTGATTGCGCCCAAGTAAGGCGCACGATCTGAAAGGTGAGAGACGCATGCCCAAGATGAAGACGAAGCGGGCCGCGATGAAGCGGTTCAGGAAGACGGGGACTGGCAAGCTCAAGCGGTACCATGCGAACCACAGCCACATCCTGACCAAGAAGACGCGGAAGCGGAAGAACAAGCTGAAGAAGGGGGCCCTCGTCAGCTCGGCCGATTTTCCCCGCGTGAGCCGCCTCCTCCAGGCGTAAGGGAGCTACCATGCCTCGTGTAAAGAACGGCGTCGCCCACCACGCCCGGAAGAAGAAGATCATGAAGGCCGCCAAGGGCGGCTTTCAGGCGCGCAGCAAGCTGTACAAGGCCGCGAAGGAGAACGTCGAACGCGGGATGGTCTACGCCTACCGCGACCGGCGCAAGAAGAAGAGCGAGTTCCGCGCGCTGTGGATCACGCGGATCAACGCGGCCGCGCGGATTCACGGCCTGAGCTACAGCCGGCTGATGGACGCGCTCCGCAAGGCGGGCGTGGAGATCAACCGCAAGGTGCTCGCCGACCTCGCGGTGCGCGACGCCGAGGCGTTCGCGCGCATCGCCGACGTCGCCAAGAGCGCCAAGTAGGGCTGGCGCCTCTCGGCGCCGTCGGTCGTGCGTGGGGTCGTCCGCCCGGTGCGGGCGGCCCCGCATGTGCATTTCTCCTCATCTCACTGCGACACCGCGATGGCTGAGCCCTCACCCCAGGCCGTCCTCGACTCGCTGCGACCCCGCCTCGAGCGGCTTGCCACGCTCGACGCCCCGGCGCTCGAGGCGGAGCACATCGCCATCCTCGGCCGGAAGAACGGCGCACTCACCGGCCTGCTACGGTCGCTGGCCGTGTTGCCGCCCGACGCTCGGAAGCTCGTCGGCGCCGCGGCCAACGAGCTCCGGAAGTCGTTCGAGGCGGCGTTCGAGGCCCGCCGCGCCGAACTGGCCGGGCAGCAGCGCGGCCAGGCCGGGTCCGCCCTCGACCTGACTCTCCCCGGCCGCCGTCGCTGGGTCGGCGCGGTGCACCCGGTCACGCGGGTGGTCGAGGAGATCTGCGAAATCTTCCACGGCCTCGGCTTCAACCGGGCCGTCGGACCGGAGGCCGAGACGGAGTGGTACAACTTCCAGGCGCTGAATTTCCCGGCCGATCACCCCGCGATGGACATGCACGACACGCTGTACGTCGACGTGGGGGGCGACGCCCGCCCCGGTGACGGCAAGGCGGTCCTCCTCCGCACGCATACGTCCCCGGTGCAGGTGCGCACGATGCTGGCGGGGCCGCCGCCGGTCCGGGTGGTCATCCCGGGCCTCGTGTACCGGAAGGATACGTTCGATCCGTCACACGCCCCTGTCTTCTGGCAGATTGAGGGGCTCGCGGTTGACCGGGGCATCTCCTTCGTGGACCTGAAGGGCACGCTGCTGCACTTTGCGCGGCAGTTCTTCTCCGCTTCGACCAGGGTGCGCTTCCGGCCGTCGTATTTCCCATTCACCGAGCCGTCCGCCGAGATGGACGTCTCCTGCTACCTGTGCGGCGGGAGCGGCTGTCCGGCGTGCAAGGGCACGGGTTGGATGGAGATTCTCGGCTGCGGAATGGTGCACCCCGACGTCCTGAAGAACTGCGGAGTGGATCCGGACGTCTTCACCGGCTTCGCCTTCGGAATGGGCCCGCAACGCATCGCGATGCAACGCTACGGAATCCCCGACATCCGGCTGCTCTTCGACGGCGACATGCGCTTCCTCCGGCAGCTCGCGGGAGGCGGCGCGTGAACATCTCGCGGAAGTGGCTCGAAGCCTTTCTCCGGCGCCCGCTCGAGGCCCGCGAAGTCGCCGAGCGGCTCGCCGGTCTCGGCGCGCCGGTGGACGCGATCGAACCCCTCCATCCGGGCCTCGAGCAGGTCCTGGTGGCGCACGTTCGCGAGGTGCGCCCGCACCCCAACGCAGACCGCCTGCGGCTCTGCGACGTGGATGACGGCAGCGGGACGCTCCGTCGCGTGGTCTGCGGCGCTCCGAACGTCACCGCGGGCCGGAAGTACCCGTTCGCGCCGGTCGGCAGCACGCTCCCTGGCGGCGTCACGCTGGAGAAACGGAAGATTCGCGGCGAAGTGTCCGAAGGGATGCTGTGCTCCGCGCGAGAGCTTGGCCTGGGCCAGGACCACGAGGGGATCCTCGAGCTGGAGACCGACGCCGCGCCCGGCACGCGGTTCCTGGATGCGATGGCGGTGGCCGATGATCGAATCGTCATCGACGTCACACCGAATCGCCCGGATCTGCTCGGGCACAAGGGCGTCGCCCGCGAGCTCGCAGCGTCCTACGGCGTGCCGTTCCGGCTCCCGGAGATTCCCGGCTCGCAGAGCCCAACCCTGCCGACGCCGGACCGGAAACCGACGCCGGCCGAGACTGGCGGGGTCCGCGTGGCGATCGAGGACGTGGAGGGATGCCCGCGCTTCCTCGCGGCCGTGATTCGGGGCGTCCAGGTGGGTCCGTCGCCGGCGTGGCTGCGCGCCAGGGTGGAGGCCGTCGGGATGCGCTCGATCAATAACGTGGTGGACGCCACCAACTACGTGATGTTCGAGCTGAACCAGCCGCTGCACGCGTACGACGTCGCGCGGCTGCGGGGCCCCGCGGTGGTTGCCCGGCGTGCACGCGCGGGCGAATCTCTGCAGACGCTGGACGGCGTGGAGCGTCAGCTCGAGTCGTCCATGACCGTCATCGCGGATGCGGAAGGCGCGATCGGTGTCGCCGGCGTCATGGGTGGAGCGCTGTCGGAGGTCTCAGCCGACACGCGCGACATCTTCCTCGAATGCGCCTGGTTCAGTCCCCGGCGAATCCGGGCCACCCGGCGCGCGCTGAACCTGAGCAGCGAGGCCAGTTACCGCTTCGAACGGGGAGTGGATCTCTGGAACGGCCCGGAGGCGCTGCGCCGTGGGGTCGAACTCATCCAGGCCACGGCCGGCGGCGCCGTCGCGGGCGAGGCGGTCGATCTCTTCCCGCAGGTGACCCACCCGCCGCGCATCTTTCTCCATCCCGCCCGCGTGGCGCAGGTCCTCGGCGTGGACCTCCCGTGGCATTCGCTCGAGAAGTACCTCGTGGCGGTTGGGGCGACAGTCGTAGCCAAGCCGGCCGACGGCCGGCTCGCAGTGGACGTCCCGGGCTGGCGGCCGGATCTCGTCGCCGAGATCGACTTGATCGAGGAAGTGGCCCGGCTGCACGGATATGACAACTTCCCGACGGAACTCAGGCCCTTCCGTGTCGGGGACCTCCCCAACGCGCCCGCCGAGGTGGCCGACCAGCGAATCCGGTCCGGGCTCGCTGCCCAGGGACTGTTCGAAGTGCACACCCTGCCGCTCGTTCCCGCCGAGGGGGAGGAAAGCGTGCGGTTGCTCAATCCGCTCTCCGCGGAGGAAGGCTACCTCCGGTCGAGCCTGTTGCCGTCGCTGAGCCGCCGTGTGGAGGCCAACTGGTCGGCACATACCCGGGATGTCCGCCTCTTCGAGGTCGGAACCGTGTTCCGGAAGGGGCCCGTCGGCGCGCCCCCCGTGGAGGATCGGCGGGTGGCGGGGGTCATCACCGGAGGGCGTGAGCCCGGGCACTGGACGGCGGCGGGTAAGTCCGAGGATGTCGATGCGTGGGACCTGCGGGCGACCTTTGAAGCCGCGGTCGCTCTGGCGCAACCCGGGGCCACGGTGCAAGTTGAAGGTGGGTCTTGGGTTGCCCTTTCCCCTGAAGGGCAGCGGGTCGGATGGGCCGGTCCCCAACCGGCCGATGCGCCACCCTGGGCGGCGCCGTTGTTCGGGTTCGAAGTCAGCATCAATGCTTCGGCCCAGCCCGAGGTGACGTTCACCCCGCTCCCCAATACTCCGGCCGCCGACCGGGATGTGGCCCTGTCGGTCCCGAGCGCCGTCACCGCTGCCGTGATCGAAACAACGATTCGCGCCTCGGGCGGACCGCTGCTCGAGTCGGTGGGCGTGCTCGATGAATATCGCGGCGCAGGATTGCCGGCCGGACACCGGAGCCTCGCGTTCCGGCTCCGGTTTCGCGCCACGGACCGGACGCTTCGAGACAAGGAAGTCGATACGGCGGTGCAGCGCATCATCACGGTCTTGCAGGAGCAGCATGGCATCCAGCTACGAGCGTCCTGACCTCGCCGCCCTGGCGGAACTCGAGCAGCTGCTGCAGCGTCTCGGCGACGAGGTGGCGGCATGGCGGCGGCGTACGCTCAAGGCGGAGGCCGACCTGCAGGAGGCGCGGTCACACGGTGGCGTGCTCGCCGGTCCCGAACTGGTCCAATCCCGTCAGCGGGTGATCGAGCTGGAGACTGAGAACCTGGCCCTGCGGCGGCGCATCGATGCGGCGCGGGAGCGGCTCCGGGCGCTCTCGAGCCGTCTGGCCTTCCTCGAGACGGAACACGGCGCGGCATGACGACCGCGAAGAACGCGGTGCAGGTGGTCATCGGGGGTGAGACATACACGGTCCGCTCCGAGCTGCCGCCGGAGTACACCCGGGAAGTCGCGGCCTACCTGGATGCGGCTCTTCGACGCGTCAAGGACTCGCTGCCCAGTGTGGAGACTCACAAGGCCGCGATCCTCGCCGGGCTGCAGATTACGGACGAATTGTTCCAGGCACGCCGGGGCGACCGCGACGCCGGCGCGCGTATCGCGGCACTTGTGGATCACGTTGCCCGGCTTCTGCCGCCGTCAAAGCGGGCACGGGCCGCCGGGAGCAATTCCCCGGCCGACTGACAAGTCGCGCGGCTTCCGGCCGCGCTTGGAGATACATCGATGCCCGACCTGCCTCTCCTCCCGTTCGGTGGGGGAGTTCTCGCTGGCCTGTCAGTCGCAGTCCTCGTCTTTTCCCTGATTCAGATCCGCCGCCGCCGCCAGGCTCGGGGTGTGCTCGAGGCCGCCCGCGCCGAGGCCACCCACCTGCTCGAGCGGACGCGCCAGGAGGCGGAGCGCGCCGCCGACGAGGGGCGGCGTGCGGTCGAGGCGGCGCGGGCCGACGCGATGCTGGAGGCCAAGATGGAGACCCTCCGGCTCCGGGAGGAACTGGACCGGGAGACGCACGTGCGCCGCGAGGAATGGGATCGGACCGAACGGCGGGCCGAGGAGCGGGAGCGGTCGCACGATCGGCGGCAGGCACAGCTGGCCGAGCAGGAAGCCGGCCTCCAGGCCCGCGACAGCGGCCTTGGCGAACGCGAGAAGGGGATCGCGGTGCGCGAGGCCGAGGTGGCGCGGATGATCACCGAGCAGGCCACTCGCCTGGAGCGGATCTCCGGCCTCACGGCCGATGAGGCACGGCGCGAGCTGCTGCAGCGTGCCGAGGACGAGGCGAGGGGCCAGGCCGCGGCGCTCGCCCGGGATATCAAGGAGCAGGCGCGCCGGACCGCGGAGCGGGACGCGCGGCGGATCGTCGCGACGGCGATCCATCGCATCGCGCCCGAGCAGACGGCCGAGAGCACGGTTGCGGCCGTGACCCTGCCCTCCGACGAGATGAAGGGGCGGATCATCGGCCGTGAAGGGCGGAACATCCGGGCATTCGAGCTTGCCACCGGGGTGGACGTGATCATCGATGACACGCCCGACACGGTCGTCATCTCCTGCTTCGATCCGATCCGGCGCGAAGTCGGGCGGCGGGCGCTCGAGGCGCTCATCGCCGACGGACGGATCCATCCGGGACGCATCGAGGAACTGGTTGTCAAGGCACGCACCGAACTCGAGGCCCAACTGGTGGAACTGGGCGAGCGGGCGGCGTACGACACCGGTATCAACGGCCTGCATCCCGAGCTGATCAAGCTGATCGGCCGGATGCGCTACCGCACCTCCTACGGGCAGAATATTCTCGAGCACTCCAAGGAAGTGGCATGGCTCGCCGGGATCATGGCCGCGGAGCTGCGGGTGGACGTGCAGCTCGCCAAGCGAGGCGCACTCCTGCACGACATCGGCAAGGTTCTCACGCACGACAGCGAAGGCACCCACGTCGAGCTTGGGGTCGAGGTGGCTCGGCGCTATGGCGAAAGCGCGGCTGTCGTCAATTGCATCCACGCCCACCACGACGACGTCCCGCACGAATCCACCGAATCCGTCCTGGTGCAGGCGGCGGATGCCATCAGCGGATCCCGGCCCGGAGCCCGGCGCGAGGCCTTCGAGAGCTACGTGAAGCGGCTCACCCGGCTGGAGGAGATCGCGAACGGATTCCGCGGGGTGGAAAAGACCGCGGTGATCCAGGCGGGTCGGGAGATTCGCGTGATCGTCACTCCGGATCAGGTGAACGACACCCAGGCGGCGGAGCTGTCCGAGCAGATTGCCCGCAAGATCGAGAATGAGCTGCAGTACCCCGGCCAGATCCGGGTGGTGGTGATCCGGGAGACACGCGCCGTGGATTTCGCCCGATGAGCGCCCGGATCCTGGATGGGGCCGCTCTCGGTCGCGCGATCCGGCAGGAAGTCGCCGCCGAGGTGGCACGGCTCAAGTCCGCAGGCGTCACGCCCGGACTGGCAGTGGTCCTGGTCGGCGCGGACCCGGCCAGCCAGGTGTATGTGCGGAACAAGGGGCGGGCCTGCGAAGAGGCGGGGATGCACTCGGTCACCATCACGATGTCTCCGGAGACCTCTCAGGCCGAGCTGCTCGCCACGATCGACCGGCTGAATGCCGATCCGGCGATCCACGGAATGCTGGTCCAGTTGCCCCTCCCCAAGCACATCGATGCCGACACGGTGCTCCGGCGCATCGATCCGGCCAAGGACGTCGACGGGTTTCACCCGGTGAACGTCGGCAAGCTGGTCATCGGAGACCCGACCGGGTTCCGGCCGGCCACGCCTTACGGCGTGCAGCAGATCCTGCTCCGCTCGGGCATCGAGACCAGGGGCGCGCATGCCGTGATCATCGGGCGCTCGACCATCGTCGGCAAGCCGATGGCCAACCTGCTGATCCAGACGGGTCCAGGCGGCGATGCGACCGTCACGGTCTGCCATTCGAAGTCACGGGACCTGCCGGGCATCGCGCGGAGCGCGGATATCCTGATCGTCGCGATCGGGAAGCCGGAGTTCGTGACCGCGGACATGGTCAAGCCAGGCGCCGTGGTGGTCGACGTGGGGATCAATCGGAAGGAGGATGCGACGCAGCCGCGAGGATATCGCCTGGTTGGAGACGTCGCGTTCGGTCCGGTCTCGGAGATTGCCGGGGCCATCACGCCGGTGCCCGGTGGGGTGGGCCCGATGACCATCGCCATGCTGCTTCGGAACACCCTGCAGGCGGCCGAACTTTCCCTCTCCCACTAAGCACCCCGCTCCCCGTGCGCGCCCCCTCGCTCTTCGAGGCCTCCCCGGCCGATGCCGCCTGGTCCGTCGCCCAGGTCACGCACCTCGCCCGTCAGGTGGTCGAGCAGGGCATCGGCCCGGTCTGGGTCCGTGGGGAGATCAGCGGGTTCAAGGCGTACTCCAGCGGGCACTGGTATTTCACCCTGCGGGACGCGGACGCCCAGCTCCGTTGTGTCATGTGGAAGTCGAGCACGTTGCGCGCCGGCCCGCCTCCGGCCGATGGCGCGGAAGTGTTCGCGCGTGGCATGCCGACGGTCTGGGAAGAACGGGGCGAATTCCGCCTCAATGTGACCGACCTGCTGGCGACCACGGCGATCGGCGCGCAGCAGCTGGAGTTGGAGCGGATCCGGAAGGCACTCGAACGGGACGGACTGCTCGATCCGGCCCGCAAGCGGCCCTTGCCGCTCCTCGCCCAGCGGATCGCCGTTGTCACGAGCGTGGACGGCGCCGCGCTCCGCGACATCATCACCGTGAGCCGGAAGCGATGGCCCGCGGTCGAGCTCCTCGTGATCGGGAGCCGGGTGCAGGGGGAGGGTGCCGATAACGAGCTGGTGCGTGCGTTGCGACTCGTGAATCGCCTGGAGGCGGTGGACGTCTGCATCATCGGGCGGGGAGGCGGGTCGCGCGAGGACCTGGCCGCCTTCAATGCCGAGGCGGTGTGCCGCGCGCTCGCCGAGGTTCGCGTGCCGACGATTTCCGCAGTCGGCCATGAGACCGACCTCTCGCTGTGCGACTATGTCGCCGACGTCCGGGCCGCGACGCCCTCGGCCGCGGCCGAGCTGGCCGTGGCGGATCGGGCGGCGGTGCTCCACCGTGCCGATTCCATGGGGACGCGGCTCGCCACCGCACTCCGGCGCCGCACCCGGCTTGCCGCGGAGCGACTGGCCCGGACGGCGGACCGGATGCAGGCGAGCCTGCAACGACTCCTTGCCGACCGCCGCGCACGGATTGAGCGCTTCGGCGCGCAGCTCGAAGCCCTGAGCCCGCTCAGGGTGCTGGCGCGCGGATACGGTGTCGCCCAGGATGCCGATGGACGGGTGCTCAAACGGACGGCGGACTTCGTGCCTGGGGAGGCGTTCCGCCTTCGCGTCACCGACGGCGCCATCACCGCCCGGGCGGAGCAGGCCGGATGACCGATTCTGCCTCTGAAATTCCCACCCCATCCCTGCAGGACGAGCTTCGCCGCCTGGAGGATATCGTCCGGCGCCTCGAGTCGGAGGACGTGGATCTCGACGCCGCACTCTCCCTGTTCGAGGAGGGCGTCGCACGGCTGCGCGCGGCGCGGGAGCGCCTGGCCGATGCGGAGACGAAGGTCCGCCGCGTGATCGAACAGGCCGACGGGACGCTGGAGCTTGCCGACCTCGACGAGTGAGGCCCGCGCTGCCGCCGCGGAGCCGCTCCTGCGGGAGGCACGGGAGCGCACCGACGCGCTCCTCGATGCCTGGGCCGACCGGCTGGAGCAGGAAATCGGCGGCAGGACCGGGGAGGCCGTCGCCTACGCCCTCAGGAGCCCGGGGAAGCGCGTGCGCGCGGCGCTGGTCATCGGCGCCTATCGCGCGAGCGGCGGGGTCTCGCCCGCAATCGCGGGCGTCGCTGCGGCGGTCGAGACGGTGCACACGTACTCCCTCGTGCACGACGATCTGCCGTGCATGGATGACGACGACCTCCGGCGAGGGCGCGAAACCACGCATCGCCGCTTCGACGTCCCCACGGCGACGAGAGTCGGTTTCCTGCTGGTTCCGGTGGCGGCCCGCGTCCTTGCTCAGGGCAGTCGGGACCTCGTCCTCGGCGCCGCCGTGCTGGGGAAGATGGCGCACGAGCTGTTCGAGGCCGGTGGCATCGCAGGCATGGTGGGCGGCCAGTGGCTGGACCTCGAGGCGGAGGGGCGCGCCCTGGATCTCGCGGAACTTCGGAGCGTGCACGGGGGGAAGACCGGCGCGCTGATCCGCGCGGCGTGTATCCTGGGCGGGCTGGCCGGTGGCGCCCGGCCTCGCCAGCTCGCCGCCCTTTCGAGTTTTGGCGAGGAAGTCGGGCTCGCATTCCAGGTGGCCGACGACGTACTCGATGTGACGGCAACCAGCGCTCAGCTCGGCAAGACGGCGGGGAAGGACGCGGCCGTCGAAAAGTCGACCTACGTCCAGGTCCTGGGGCTCGAGGGAGCGCGCCGCGAGGCGGACCGGCTCGCCACCGAAGCCGTGCACGCCCTGGAGGAGGCCGGTGTGCCTTCGGCCTCACTCGAAGCCCTTGCCCACTATATTGTTACTCGAAGTCACTGATCCGGATCAATCGCCATGACGCTGCTGGACGGCATCCACTCTCCCGACGATCTCAAGCGAATCCCGCGCGAGCAGCTCCCGGATCTCGCCCAGGAGATTCGCGACCGCCTGATCGACTGTTGCTCGGTCACGGGCGGCCACATCGGCGCGAGCCTCGGGGTGGTCGAGCTCGCGATCGCCCTGCTGTACGAGTTCGACTCGCCCTCCGATAAGATCGTGTGGGACGTGGGCCATCAGGCGTATGCCTGGAAGCTCCTCACCGGCCGGAACCCCGACTTCCCGACCCTGCGGCAGACCGGCGGCATTTCAGGATTCCTCAAGCGGTCCGAGAGTCCGCACGACCAGTTCGGGGCGGGCCACGCGGGCACGGCGATGTCGGCCGCGCTCGGCATGGCCACCGCGCGGGACCTGAAGGGAGAGCAGCACCAGGTCGTCGCCGTGGTCGGTGACGGCGCGCTCACCTGCGGACTGTCGTACGAGGGGATGAACAACGGCGGGCATTCCGACCGGGACATCATCCTGATCGTTAACGACAACGGGATGAGCATCTCGCCCAACGTCGGCGCCATACACAAGACGCTGGGCGGCATCGTGGCGAGCCCGGTCACCAACAAGATCCGCGAGAAGCTCAAGAGCCTCACTCACGCGATGGCCAAGGTGTTCGGGGAGGGGGTCTGGGAGCTCGCGAAGAACCTCGAGGAGAGTGCGAAGAATCTCTTTTCGGACGGGATGTTCTTCGAAGAGCTTGGCTTCCGGTATTTCGGACCGATTGACGGTCACGACATCCGCAAACTGACGGACACGCTGCATTTCGTGCGTGGCCTGAAGGGACCCCGGGTCATCCACGTTCTCACGGAGAAGGGAAAGGGATTCCACTACGCGGAAGCCAACCGCGAGAAGTGGCACGGGCTCGCGGCGTACGACCCGGTCACCGGAGAGGCGCGAAAGAAGGCCAGCGGGCCGCCGACGTGGACCCAGGTGTTCGGTGACGGGCTCACCGCCCTCGGCACGGAGTTCCCCGACTTCGTCACGATCACCGCCGCCATGCCGTCGGGAACCGGCACGAACATCTTCCAGAAGGCCTGGCCCGACCGCTTCTTCGATGTCGGCATTGCCGAAGGACACGCCGTGACGTTTGCGGGTGGGCTCGCAACCCAGGGCATCCGCCCGGTCGTCGCGATTTACAGCACGTTCCTGCAGCGGGCCTACGACAACATCATCCACGACATTGCCGTGCAGCAGCTCCCGGTGATCTTCTGTATGGACCGGGCAGGGCTCGTGGGCGAGGACGGCCAGACCCACATGGGTCTGTACGACATCGCGTACATGCTGGCGGTGCCCGGGATGACGGTGACCGCCCCCAAGGACGGCGACGAGCTGATCGGATTGCTCAAGACCGCGCTCAGCCATCAGGGCGGCCCATTCTGCACCCGCTATCCGCGGGACAAGGCGCCGGCCGAACCGCGCCCCGCGTCCGAAATCGGCGCCGTGCCCTACGGTACGTGGGAAATGCTCCGCCAGGGGCGGGACGTCGCGATCCTGGGTGTCGGCACGATGGTGGAGCCGAGCTTCAAGGCCGCCGAGCTCCTCGGCGCGGAGGGACTCGACTGCACCGTCGTCAACGCGCGCTTCCTCAAGCCACTCGATCGGGCCACCCTCGAGAGCCTCCTTACCGACCACCGGGTGCTGGTGACGGTGGAGGAAGGGACGGTGGTGAATGGATTCGGCGCGTACCTGGCCGAGACCCTGCAGACGATCGATCCCGAGGTGCGGGTGATCGCGCTCGGCGTCCCCGATCGGCTGATCGAGCAGGCCCCCAGAGCCGAGCAACTGGCCGCGTTCGGCCTCACGCCGGAGGGCATCGCCCGGCGCGTCGCGGCGCTGCACGGCGAGGAGAGTGTCGGAGCCCGATGAAGGTCGGCGTCGTCGGCAATCCGCGGTATCCCGATCTCCGTGCCTTCCTGCGGCAGCTCGTCGAGCTCGCCCCATCGCGCAGCATCTCGCTGTTCACCGAGCCGCGCATTGCCGAATTCTGGGGTGAGCCCGTGCAGAGCCTCGACGGCGTGGCACTGGACGCGCTGCTGACCTTCGGTGGCGACGGGACGCTGCTCCGTGGTGCCCGTCTGCTCGACGGCAAGCCGGTTCCGATCCTCGGTCTCAATCTCGGCAAGGTCGGGTTCCTCGCCACGGCGCCCCGCCACGGTCTTGCGGCCGCGCTTGACGCGCTGGTGGAGGGACGGTTCGTCACCGAGCCTCGGCAGGCACTCAAGACCGTCATCGAGTCTCCCGACGGATCCGTCCAGCCGTTGCAGCTTGCCCTGAACGACGTCGTCGTGCACAAGGGCGGCGTCGCGCGCGTCATCCGGCTCGACGTGGTGCTCGAGGGAGAGAGCGTCGGCCCGTACAGCGCCGATGGACTCATCGTCGCGACGCCAACCGGATCGACCGCCTATTCCCTCAGCGCCGGCGGCCCGATTGTGGTACCGGGGGTGCAGGCGCTGGTCATCACGCCGATCTGCGCCCATACCCTGGCGGTGCGACCGCTCGTCATTCCTTCCACCTGGGAAATCGTGATTCAGCCGATCGACGCGGAGGAGGAGGACATCCTCGTCAGCGTGGACGGCCAGGTTGGCACCCGGCTCCCGCCGAGCGGGCGGGTCCGTGTGCGCCGCGCCGACGACCCCGTGCTCCTCGTGCGCCTCGAGCGGCAGGGCTATTTCCACCGCATGCGCCAGAAGCTCCACTGGGGCGACCTCACCGACCGCCATCCCCACTGATGCTCGCCGAACTTCGCGTGCGCGACGTCGCGACCATCGCGGATGCGACCCTGCAACTCGGCCCCGGCCTCAACGTGCTCACCGGGGAAACCGGTGCCGGCAAGTCCATGCTCGTGGACGCCCTCGGGCTGCTGCTGGGCGGGCGGTCGGACAGCCAGGCAGTCCGCCCCGGGGCAGGCCGCGCGGTGATCGAAGGCGCCTTCGAGGGATTGGACCGCACGCTGCTGCGGCGCATTGAGGCACTCGGCCTGGACGCCGAAGACGGGCGCATCGTCATCCGCAGGGAAGTCTCCACGGAGGGCCGCTCGCGGGCGTGGGTGAATGGCAGCCCGACGACGGTGGCCGTACTGACGGCGCTGGGCGGCTTGCTGGTCGACCTGCATGGGCAGCAGGAGACCGTCTCCCTTCTCCGACCGGACACCCAACGCGAAATTCTCGACGCCTACGCGGGCGCCGGCGCAGAGCTCACTGCCGTCGAGCAGGCCTACGCGACGCTCGCCGCCTTGCTCGAGCAGGAGGCATCGCTGGTCAGCCGGCGCGAGGAGGTTCGTCGCCGGGCCGACTACCTCCGGCACGTGGTGCAGGAAATCGGGGCCGCCCGCCTCGAGCCTGGCGAGAGCAAGTCGCTGGCGGCCGAGGCAATGCGGCTGACGCACGCGAGCGCCCTCGAAGAACACGCACGGGCCGTGGCCGAAGCCATGGACGGCGAGGAAGCTGGCGCGCTCCACGCGGTCGCGGCGGCGGAGCGGGCGCTCGGCCAACTGGAACGGGTTGATCCGTCGGTCGCCGGCTGGCGGGAGCTGCTCGATGGCGCGTACGCCAACCTCTCGGAACTGGCCCGTCTTGCGGCCGCATATGCCGAGGGAATCGAGCGGGACCCGGCCCGGCTCGAGCAGGTCGAGCGGCGGCGGGACCTGCTCTACCGGCTGATGCAGAAGTACGGCGACTCGCTCGACGCGGTCCAGCAGACCGGGACGGAAGCCGGGCGGGAACTCGAGTTGCTCGACACGGCGGATACCGACCTCCGTGCACTCGCCGCTCGACGCACGAACGCCGAGGCTGCGCTCGGTGCCGCCGCGGCCGCGCTCACGGCGAAGCGATCGGCGGCGGCGGGGCGGCTCGCCCGGGCGGTCAGCC
>DASTCF010000123.1:0-2178 GCA_035711365.1 Gemmatimonadales bacterium | reverse complement strand
CCTGCTCCGGCGCCATGTAGGCCGGCGTGCCTAACGCGACACCGGCCGTGGTGAGCTGTTGTCGTCCGGAGGCCTCGGTCACCGCCTTGGCAACGCCGAAGTCCATGACCATGGCGTGCCGTCCGGAGAGGAGGATGTTCTCCGGCTTGATGTCGCGGTGCACCACCTCGGCCCGGTGGGCCACCGCAAGCGCGTCGGCGATCTCCCCCAGGAGTCGGACGGCTTCATGAACCGGCAGTTCCCCGGTACGCGCCAATCGGTCGCGGAGGGTTTCGCCCTCCACGTATGGCATCACATAGTAGAAGAAGCCCGCGGCCTCACCGGAATCGAGCAACCCAAGAATGTGAGGGTGCTGGAGCCGCGCAGCGACTTCGATTTCGCGCGCGAAACGCTCGGGACCCAGGGTGGCGGCCAACTCGGGGCGAAGCACCTTCACCGCCACCGCCCGGCGGTGTTTCAGGTCCTCGGCGAGGTACACCGTGGCCATGCCGCCCTGACCCAGCTCTCGCTCGAGGCGGTAGCGGTCGGCGAGGGCGGCAGACAGGCGCGCAAAAGTGTCGGTCACCTTGCAACCTTCGCCGCGAGGTCTGAGAGGAAGTTCTCGACAAGCACGACTTCCTGGCCGGACTCACGTGTAGGCCGCCGAATCATCAGGAAGCGGCGGTCATCCGGCCCGACGTCGTACTGAGGCCGGTTGATGGCGTCGGCATACGCTGCAATGGAGAAGAGCGGGCGTGCGCTGCCCGGAGCGAATCCGGCACCCGGTGCGACCGGGAGGCTCATCAACCTGCCGCGACTCTTGAAGAAGAGCTCCCGTCCATTGTGGGCCCAGCGCGGCTCCTTGCCGCCCCCCTGCGACACCGGATACTTGACTTGCATGTTCGGGAAGGAGGCCACGTAGACCTCGGCGTGCCCCGAGCGATCAGATGTGAACGCCAGCCACCGGCTGTCGGGCGACAGCGCGATCTGGGTGTTGAAGCTGCTGTCCGAGTGGATCAAGGCCAGCGTCGTATCGCCCCGAAGGCGCCGGGCATAGAACACGCCGAAGGAGGCCTGGTCGTCGGTACGCAGGACCAGCCACGCTCCGTCTCGACTGAACTCGGCCTCCCAGATGCCGGAATCAAGGTCGACCAGGAGTTGAGGTGGCCTGCTGCCGTCGGCGGGGCTGAGGTAGACGTCGTTGGCTCCCGCCTCGGACGAGGCCGCGTTCGTGGTCGTGAACGCGAAGGCGCGTCCGTCCGACGTCCAGGACGGACGCCAGCTTCCCAGGTCGCCGCGGGAGATGCGGAGGCGGGAGCCGTCGGCCCGGCGGACCCAGAGTTGCGTCACGGTCTCGCGCACGCTGACCGCGACGCTTCGGCCGTCGGGCGATAGGGCCGGGTATTCGAATGCCCCCGTCCAGTCCGGTGCGAAGGGCTCCTCGGTTCCGTCGCGTGAAACCCATACGAGCGTGGACTTGCTGAAGTCCTGCGTGCCCAGCGTCAGGATGGCAGTCCCGGAGACCGACATGGCGAATCCGTTCGGTGCGATGCCCTCTGCGATCGAGACCGCGCCGGAGGTAACCGCCATACGCTCCGGGTCGAACCCGACGGCGTACAGTCCGCCTTCCCGGCTCGTATAGAGCAGATGACCGGTGGGTGCATACCATCCGCCCACGGCGTCGGGGACCAGGAGCCGGGTCGTGTCGCGCTTGATATCGTAGACGTAGACCGCGGAGCCGCTGGCGCAATTGCCTGGACACCCCGTGAACAGCAGCCCACGGCTACCTGGAAGTGCCGAGAGCGTCGAGGGGTCGTCGCGGTGTGCCGGATTTGCGCTTCGCAGGGTCGTGGTTGGCCCACCCTCTTCGGGCACGCGACTCAGTGAGCCGGAGCTGCCGACAAATACCACCGTCCCGTCATCCAACCACTCCCCGACGGGGTAGGTGTCATTGCTCGAGTTGGAGAGCTGAATCGAGCCGCCGCCGGACACCCGCACTTTCCGGACCCTGCCGCCCTGTGTGAAGTAGCCGATCCACTCGCCATCTGGCGAAAAGAATGGGCTGGTGCCGCCCTCCGTTCCAGCGATCGGCGTGGCCCGGATCTCGTTGCGCCGCTTGAGGAAGAGCTGAGTGTCATCGCCGGCCGAGTCGGCGAACACGATACTCGAAGCGTCCGGCGCGATCGCAACCCGGGACTC
>DASTCF010000122.1:0-2168 GCA_035711365.1 Gemmatimonadales bacterium | reverse complement strand
GGCCCGGTGGCGGAGGCCGATCGAGCAGCGGATGTCCCACATAGGTGGCGACCAGGCCGACCGTTGCGAAGAATGCCGGCTCGAACGGCAGGATCACTGCCAACCGATTGACTGCCGCCTCGAGCGCCCGGGCTCGCTGGGGCCGCCAGGCCCAGAGTTGCGGCGGGATGTAGTAGAGCACCCTGGTTCCGGCCCGCCGGGCCGCACGGGCGACTCTCAGGTGGAATCCCGGATAGTCGATCGGCAGGTACAGATCGTATTCCCGCCTGCGAAACGCCTCCCGCAACTCCCGATACAGTCCAACGTGCTGCGGAAGCTTTCCGAAGATTTCCACCAGGCCGATGGCACTCAACCTCTCCATCGGGTAGCGCACCCGCGCCCCCGCCGCAGCCATCCGGGGCCCGCCGACCGCATCGATTCGGGCGTCCGGCCAGCGAAGGCGAAGCGCCCGAATAACCTCCGCGCCGTGCAGGTCGCCGGAAGGTTCCCCCGCGGAGACCAGGATACGCGGAGCGGCGGCGATCACGGACTGCGCAATGACGCGGTGACGCGAAGCGCCAGCTCAAGCGCGGCCCGGCCCTCGATTCCCGAGACACCGCGATTCGGCGCGCCCCGCACCGCCAGCACAAAGTCCGCGAGCTCCAGGCGCAGTGCATCCCCCTCCGGCGCATCCAGGGGAACGGCCTCGACCACGTCGTCCAGACTCGTGCCCGTGCCGCGCCGCCAGTCGGGTCGCACCCGGAGGAAAGTTCCCGTCCCACTCGCCAGATCGAGCGAGAGATACCCGCCCTCCTGGTAAATGCGGATCCGCCGGATGCGATCCCGTCCCACCCGCGAGGCCGTCACGGTCGCGACGCTCCCACCGGGGAGCTCGAGCCACGCGTTTACGAGATCGTGATGCCCGGAGAGCACCTGGGTGCCGATCGCGCGGACATCCGAGACCTCGGGCGCGCCGCTCAGGGCGAGCACCAGGTCAAGGTCGTGAATCATCAGGTCGAGCACCACCGAGACGTCAGTGCCCCGGGGCGAGAACGGGGCGATGCGCTCCGCTACGATGTAGCGGGGGGCATCCACGAACGGCAGCGCGGCGCGTATGGCACGGTTGTATCGCTCGATCTGTCCTACCTGGAGCGGGACCCGGGCGGCCTGCGCGGCCGCGATCAGCGCGTCGGCTTCGGGGAGCGAAGCGGCGATCGGCTTTTCCATGAGCACCGCCACCCCGCGTTCGAGCGCCTGCAGGCCGACTTCGGCGTGCCGGGATGTGGGAACGGCGATCGACACCCCTTCGACCCGCGCCAGCAGCGCGTCGATGTCTCCCACCGCGGCGGTGCCGACTTCCGCCGCCACCCGGGCCGCCGTTCCGGAGTCGGCATCGTAAACCCCGACCAGCTCCGCACCCTCGAGCGTCGAGAGATGGCGTGCGTGATGGCGTCCCAGCGCCCCGACGCCGATGACCCCGACGGGGACGCGGTCCGTCACGCCGGGACTCCCCGGCCGGAGGACTCGACGAACGCGATGAAGCGCTCCACCTCGGCCGTCTGCGGGAGATCGATGCGCGCCCGCTCGACGGCCTGCGACAGGTTCAGGTCCGAGTTGAAGAAGAGCCGGTACGCCCGCTTGAGCGCGGAGATGGTCTCCGCCTGGAAGCCCGCGCGCTGGAGCCCGATCGAATTGAGGCCGTACAGCTCCATCGGATTGCCGACGGCCTTCACGTACGGCGGAATGTCCTGATTGACCCGCGTGCAGCCCCCGACGAATGCGTAGCTGCCGATGGTGACGAACTGGTGGACGGCGTTGAGCCCGGAGAGGATGGCGTTGTCGTGGATGGTCACGTGCCCGGCAATCTGGGTCCCGTTGGCGATCACGACATTGTCGCCGACGCGACAGTCATGGGCGATGTGCACGTAGGTCATGAAAAAGCACTTCGCGCCGACCACCGTGCGGCCGGTTGCGACGGTCGCCCGGTTGATGGTCGAGTACTCGCGGATGACCGTGTGCGCGCCGACCTCGACCCAGGTCTCTTCGCCCTTGAACTTGAAGTCCTGCGGCGGACTTCCCAGCACGCTCCCCTCGCCGACCTGGACCCCTTCCGCCAGCCGCACGTACCGTTCGAGCGTCACCCGGGCCGCCAGGCGGCACCCGTCCCCAACCACCACGTCCGGGCCGAT
>DASTCF010000121.1:0-2299 GCA_035711365.1 Gemmatimonadales bacterium | reverse complement strand
GATCGCGTGCACCTCGCCCGCGTTCACCGTGAGCGAGATGCCCTTGAGGATTTCCGTGTCGCCGGCGGCGGCGGTCAGGTTCTTGATTTCCAGCACGATCATTCTCCGAACGGGTTAACCGACGCTGCCCTCGAGGCTGATTCCCAGCAGCTTCTGCGCTTCCACTGCGAACTCCATCGGGAGATTCTGGAAGACATCCTTGCAGAAGCCGTTGACGATCATCGAGATGGCATTCTCGGTGTTGAGGCCGCGCTGCTTGCAGTAGAAGATCTGGTCCTCGCCGATCTTGGAGGTCGAGGCCTCGTGCTCCACGGCGGCGCTGTTGTTCTGGACGTCGATGTACGGGAAGGTGTGCGCCCCGCACCCGTTGCCGATGAGCATCGAATCGCACTGCGTGTAGTTCCGGGCGCCGGTGGCTCGCGGCAGGATCTTGACCTGGCCGCGGTAGCTGTTGTTGCCGCGGCCCGCCGAGATGCCCTTCGAGACGATGGTGCTCCGCGTGTTCCGGCCCAGGTGGATCATCTTGGTGCCGGTGTCGGCCTGCTGCCGGTTGTTCACCACCGCGACCGAGTAGAACTCGCCGATGGAGTCGTCGCCCTGGAGGATGACGCTGGGGTATTTCCAGGTGATCGCGGAGCCGGTCTCGACCTGGGTCCACGTGATCCGCGACCGCGCCCCCGCGCACTTGCCGCGCTTGGTCACGAAGTTGTAGATCCCGCCCCGGCCCTCGCTGTCTCCCGCGTACCAGTTCTGCACCGTCGAGTACTTGATGGTGGCGCCCTCGAGCGCCACGAGCTCCACGACTGCGGCGTGCAGCTGGTTGGTGTCCCGCTTCGGGGCCGTGCAGCCCTCGAGGTAGCTCACCGTCGCGCCCTCATCGGCGATGATGAGCGTGCGCTCGAACTGGCCGGTGTCGGCGGCGTTGATGCGGAAATACGTGGACAGCTCCATCGGGCACTTGACGCCCTTCGGGACGTACACGAAGGAACCGTCGCTGAAGACCGCCGAATTGAGCGCCGCGAAGAAATTGTCGTTGGAGGGCACCACGGAGCCCAGGTACTTCTCGATCAGGTCCGGGTGCTCGCGCACGGCGTCCGAGAAGGAGCAGAAGATGACGCCGTGCTCCTTGAGCTTCTCCTTGAACGTGGTGGCGACGGAGACGCTGTCGAAGATCGCGTCCACCGCGACCCCGGCGAGCATTTTCTGCTCGGTCAGGGAGATGCCCAGCTTCTCATAGGTGCGGAGGAGCTCCGGATCGACCTCGTCCAGCGAGCCCAGCGGCTTGGCGGACTTGGGCGCCGAGTAGTAGATGATGTCCTGATAGTCGATCGGCGCGTACCGGACGTTCGACCAGTGCGGCTCGGTCATCTCGAGCCAGCGGCGATACGCCCGGAGCCGCCACTGCAGCAGGAAGTCGGGCTCCTGCTTCTTGGCGGAGATGAGGCGGATGGTTTCCTCGGTCAGGCCGCGCGGGACGGTATCGGCGGCGATGTCCGAGACGAAGCCGTACTTGTACTCCCGGTTGACCAGGCTCTCGACCTGCGAACTCATGTCAGCACTCCCGGGGCCGCGTCTGGGCCCTCCGACGCCCGGGACCCCAGCAGGGGAACCGGCGCGAACTGCACCTGGTACTCGCACGCGCTGCAGCCGGCGGTGAGGACGTGGGCCCGGAGGTCCACCGCCGCGCCGAGCGCCGCGCGCAGGAACCGCTCCTCGGCGGCGCAGATCTCAGGGAACCGCTCCGCCACCGCGCGCACGGCGCAGTTGTGCTCGGTCAGCGTGCCGCCCTCGGCGGAACCCTCCCAGTCCGGCATGAAGCCCTCATCGCCGAGGATCCGCGTGACGGCCTCGAGCCGTTCGGCAACCGGGGCCTCGGCGAGGTGCGGCGGCAGAGTCCGGAGCAGCGCGGCATATCGCGCCTCGAGCGCGGACACCACGGCCTCGCGCCCTTCCCGCTCGACCAGCGCCGTCAGCACCTCGGTGAGCGTTGCCTCGTAGCGCCGGGGGAAGACCGCCTCGCCGGCAGGGGAGAGCCGGTAGGCGAAGACGGGGGCGCCGACCCCGCGCTGCTCCCGCTCATACGCGATGAGCCCGTCGACTTCGAGCTCACGCAGGTGATGCCGGATGGCGTTGAGGGAGAGGCCGAGCCGACAGCCCAGGTCACGGGCCGTCCGCCCAGGCGAGAGTTTCAACTCGACCAGGATCGCGGCGCGCGGCCCCTTGTATCCGACGGGGAGCGCGGCCGACGCTCGGAAGTGCGCAATGGGCAGTGCCATATGATTGGAATCGTACCGGCCGG
>DASTCF010000120.1:0-7826 GCA_035711365.1 Gemmatimonadales bacterium | reverse complement strand
CAGGCCCGGCGCTTGAAAGGGGATACGGTGCCGATGAACCAGGTGTACCCCGGGCAGCCCGGTGCGCTTCCCACCTGGGTGAGCTCTACGGGTCGGGACGCCGTGGCCATCGGCTCGTTTCATGGCCAGGCGGCGCACGCTCGCATCGATGCCGACGGCCGGCTCCTGAGCTACGATGCGCAGGGAACCGTGGTCAAGGTGGTCGCCACCAGGGTTCCCGACCTCGACGTGCTGGAGGTCGGGCGCCAGTTCGCCGCGCGCGACGCGGCGGGGCAGGCGGCCGGGCCCGTCTCTCCCCGCGACACTGTCCGTGCGAGGTTCAGTGGCGCTGCCTTCACGGTCGATTATGGCCGGCCGAGCAAGCGCGGCCGCACAATCTTTGGCGGGCTCGTTCCCTGGAACGAGGTGTGGCGCACCGGCGCGGATGCCGCGACCCAGTTCACCACCACCAGGGACCTCACGCTCGGTGACACCGAGCTCAAGGCGGGCGCCTACACGCTCTGGACCCTGCCGTCCGAGGCCGGGGTGTTGCTCATCGTGAACGGCCAGGTCGGGCAGTGGGGCACCGATTACGATGCGAAGCGTGACATCGCCCGCATCCCGATGACCATTCGACGCCTGGATCAGCCGGTCGAGCGGTTCACGATCGACCTCACATCGGCTGGCGGCGGCGAGCTCCGAATGCGGTGGGACACGGCGGAGTGGGTCGTGCCGGTGAGAGTCAGGTAGGCGAGGGCCCACGGCCAACCCACACTCGAGGAGCCGATTCATGTCCGCTGGATCCGTGTCCCTCACGCCCGCGCGCCCTGGGAACGCCGCCACCATCCTGCTGGCCGGCGCGGCGGTCGGCGTGCTGGACGGACTGTTCGCGATCGTGCTCCGCGTCTTCGTCTACCGGACCGGCACAGCGGAACAGGTCTTCCAGGGCATCGCCCGCGGGCTCATCGGACCGGCCGCCCTCCAGGGCGGACACGCCTCCGCGCTCCTCGGCCTCGTGCTCCACTTCACCATCGCCACCATCTGGGCCGGCATCTTCTGGGTGGCGGCCGGTCGGATCCCCAGCCTCCGCCGCATGTTGCGGACGTCGACTGGAATCATCCTGGCCGGCGCCCTGTTCGGGGCCGTCGTCTGGCTGGTCATGCGATTCGGGGTAATTCCGGCGGTTGGTCTTGGGGGCCGTACGGTACAGCTCCGTCAATTCCTCGTCATGCTGATCGGGCACACGGTGGTGGTCGGGCAGCCGATTGCGTGGATCATCGCGCGACAAGCGCGCGAGGCGGGTCAGCGGGTCAGTGGGTCAGCGGGTCAGTAGCGACTGAAGCCGCTTGGGCGCGGTCAACCGCCAGGCATCCCGCATCAGATCTGCCACTTCCTCCCAATCGACCTTGCCGTCCAGGAACACGCCGACCCACCCGCTGGGCCCGACGTACGGCGGTACGAAGAAACGTCCCGGGTCCGTCCGCACCATCAGCTCCTGATTGCCGGGGCCAGCCTTGCACCAGACGGCCGGACGCCCGGCCCCATGGTGGTTGCCGGCATCGGCGTACATCGCGAACAGCTTGTTCTTCACCCGGAAAGTCGGCTCGCCCCACGCGATGACCTCGTGTGCCTCGGGCAGGGCGAGGCAGATCTTCCGGAGGCGGGTCAACGGTTTCGCGGGCATCGCGGTCAGGCGGGGGCATTCGGCAGATGCGTTACGAGGTTACCCGATGGACGTCTTCAACCAGGACCTCCGGCCGGGTGACCCGCCCGCGCACCTTGAGCCAGTGCAGGGTCGCGAGCGCGACGGTGCCCCCCATCGCGATCGCCTCGCGCTGATTCATGCGCGTGGCGAGCACGAGCGAGATCCCCACGCCAAACACCGCCATCCAGATACCGAGCGGTGCCCGGAACTGGGCGGCGCCGACGCCGACATCCCCGCGCGCCTCCTTGAACCGGAACATCGGCATTGCCGCGCAGACCAGGCCGTAGATGAAGAGCCGCGAGACCGCCGAGAGGCTGATGTTCTGCAGCACTCCGGCCTGATTCGCCAGCACCCAGGAGAGTGCTGCGAAGAGCACGATGGATATCCAGGGCGTCCGGAATTTCGGGTGTACCCGACCCAGGAACGCCGGGAGATCGCCTCGCTCGGCCATGGCCATTGTGAGGCGTGGCACCGTGAGCATGTTCGCCGCCAGCCAGCCGAACACCGAGATGAGTGCTGCCACCGAGATGACCGCCGCACCGCCCGCGCCGAGCATCACGCGTGCGGAGGCGGCCAGCGGCCGGCCGGCAGCACCGGGATCGGGAACGGTGGCCAGCACCGTAAGTTGTGCGGCCAGGTAGACCAGCGTCGCCAGGCCCAGCCCGAGAAACAGCGCGAACGGGGCGTCCCGCCGGGGGTTTCTGGCCTCCGCCATCGGGAGGAGCGCCGATTCGAAGCCGCCGTACGCGAACATCAGCAGGAGCAGCACGTTGAGCCAGCCGGCGGCGCTCGGATCGCTCGCGGCCGGCGCCACTCCCGTTCGTCCGGTGGCGATCCAGAAGACCCCCAGCAGCGTGAAGCCCAGCAGCGGCACCAGCTTCACGACAGCGAGCACGTTGCTGGTGCGCGCTCCCGACCGGACGCTCCCGATGTTGATGACGGCGAGGAGCCCGATGAACAGCGCGGTGATCGCGAGCTCCCCGTGGCGCGTCGCCGCCCAGGGCCAGAACTCCGCCAGGTAGAGGGAGAACACATTCGCCTGCACAGCAGCGGAGATGGCCCGAACCAGGTACGTCATCCAGCCGACCTGGATCCCGGCGAATCGGCCGAACGCCACTTGGGTGTAGAGATACGCCCCGCCGGCTCCGGAGAACCGTGAAGCGACCTCCGCGAAACAAAGAATCATCGTGCCGATGAAGGCGGCCGCCAGAATCCAGGCCACCAGGCCCATCCATCCCAGGCTGCCGCCGACGGTCCCGGGAAGCACGAAGACCGAGGTCCCGATGATCGTATTGACGACCAGGGCCACGAGTGTCCACCGGCCGAGGGAGCGGACCAGCGCTGGAGATTCTGGCATGTTGTCGGGAAATAGAGGCGCTGGAGGGCGCGCCCGCCGGAGGCGGGCGCGCCCTACCGTGGCGGATCCTGAAGAATCAGGCGCTCTTGAACAACCGGATGATCCAGAGGAAAACGACCGCGCCCACGACGGCGGTCAGCAGGACGCCGAGCGTGCCCCAAGCGGTGATGCCAAGCAATCCGAACAGCCAGCCCCCAACGAAGGCGCCGATCACGCCCACGATCAGGTCGCCCACGAGACCGAATCCGCCGCCCTTCATGATCTTGCCAGCCAGCCATCCCGCGACGACGCCGATCACCAGGAACAGGAGCAAGTTCTGGGTGGACATGGACATGGAACATCCCTCCGTTCGGGTGGGCCTTCGACGCTCACACCGCGGCCAGGGACGCGTGCTCCACCCGGGTGCCAAGGACCGCAAGGAATTGAGCGATCCAAGCCGGGTGGGCAGGCCAGGCCGGGGCTGTCACAAGATTGCCATCCGTGACCGCCGCGTCCACCCCAATCGCCGCGAAGGTCGCTCCGGCGAGCTCGACCTCGGGGGCACAGGCGGGGTAGGCGCTCACCCGCTTCCCGTCGAGGACACCCGCCGCGGCCAGGAGCTGTGGGCCGTGGCAGATGGCGGCCATGGGCTTGCCGCTCCGGGCAAAATGACGGACCACCTCCAGCACCCGGGGGTTAAGCCGCAGATACTCGGGCGCCCGGCCGCCCGGAACGACGAGGGCGTCGTAGTCCTGCTCATTTACCGCATCGAACGTGGCGTTCAGGGCGAAGTTGTGCCCGGGCTTCTCGGAATAGGTCTGGTCGCCCTCGAAGTCATGCACCGCCGTGCGCACCTTCTCGCCGGCGCGCTTGCCGGGGCAGACCGCATCTACGCTGTGACCGACCGCCTGCAGCGCCTGGAACGGTACCATCACCTCATAATCCTCGACGAAATCGCCCACCAGCATCAGGATCTTCTTCGACATGAGGAATGCTCCTTTCGACACCGCCGCCCGCTGGCGGCGAGAATGAACTACAGTCGCATCTTCCTGACCAGCGCCTCGAAGCGGGGCTCGCCGCGAAGCGGATCCACCATCGGGTTCACCTTGAGATAGGCCATCCAGCCCCGCCGCTCCTCGTAGGCCTGTTCCATCCAGTCCAGAGCCTCCTGCGGCCGGTCGAGGCCGAGATACAGCGTGGCGAAGACGACCGCGGACACGTATCCCGTCTTGTGCTGCTCCTCGATCGCCGCGAGGATCTGCTCGGCCTCCGCGCGCCGCCCCGACCGCGCGAGCACATACCCCAGTGCCGCCTCCGTGCTCGGCACTTTCGGGCCGGGCAGAGCCATTCCCTCGCGGATCGCGTGCTCGGCCTCGGCCCAGTGCGCGGTCGCCGCCAGCGTGATGCCCAGAATCCGATAGGTCTCCTCCGCGGTCGGATTCATGGCGATGGCGCGCGTGAGGTGGTAGCGGGCTTCGTCGTACCGCCGGGCGTAATAGTGCGCCCAGCCGACGCTGCGGCGGATGGACACCGAGGCCGGGTCGAGCTCCAGCGCGGTGCGGACATGGATCAGCGCCTCCTCGAACCTGCCGGCCGTCACGAGGAGGAACGAAAACCACTGGTGGGCCGAGGGGTACCGGGGGTCGAGCTCGATGGCACGGCGGAACTCGCGCCCGGCGCCAGCCCAATCCCAGTCGTGGATGAAGAGCGTCCACGCCAGCGAGGCGTGGGCCTCGGCCACGGACTCGTCGATCGCGAGCGCCTTCCTGGCGTACTCCTTGGCGTGCGCCATCCCTTCGTCTACCGGCACGCTCCGGTAGTCGAGCTGCAGGGCATAGGCATCGGACAGCCCCGCGTACGCCGGGGCGTAGCCCGGATCTTCCGCAATGGCCCGCTCGAAGAAATGGATCGACTCCGCCACGCCGTCCTGCGTGCGCTTGTTCCAAGCGTAGCGCCCCTTCAGGTACAGTCCATACGCCGCGATGTTCCGCGTATACCGCCGCGCGACGGGAGAGGTGAGATCGGCGAAGGAGGTCGCCCGGAGGGTGTCGACGATCGTGCGGGCGATTTCCTCCTGGATGGCGAACATGTCCGCGAAGGTCCGGTCGAAGCGCTCCGACCAGAGCAGCCGGCCGTCCTCCGTCGAAGTGAGCTGGGCCATGACACGGAGCCGGTCCCCGGCGCGGCGGACCATCCCCTCCAGCACCCAGGCCGCGCCGAGCAGGGCGCCGGTCGCGCGCACGTCCTGCGGCTTGCCCTTGAGCGCGAACACCGAGGTGCGCGAGGCCACGCTCAACCCCTCCACCCGGGCGAGGGCCGCAATCAGTTCATCCGTGATCCCGTCGCTCAGATACTCGTTCTCCGGATCCGGGCTCGCGTTGACGAACGGCAGCACCGCGATGCAACGGGCGGTGAGCCGGACGGCCTCCGGGCCGACGTCCGCCCGCTCGCTCTGCAGCGCCGCGACGAACGCGGCGACCGACTCGTACCGGTCGGCCGGGTCCTTTGCGAGGGCCCGGGTGAGAACCTTTGCCATCTGCGCGGGCACATCCGGCCGGAGCGCGCGCACCGGGCGGGGGGTCTCCGTCACCTGCTTGGCCATCGTGGCCCGGGCGCCATCGCCCTGCACCGGTGGTTCACCCGTCAGCATCTCATACACCACGCACGCGAGGCTGTAGAGGTCACTGCGCCCGTCCAGGTTCCGTTCGCCGGCGGCCTGCTCGGGACTCATGTACTCCGGCGTGCCGAGTGCGAAGCCGCCCCCGGTGACGACCTCGCCAGCGGTCACGCTGCAGGCTCGCGCGATGCCGAAATCAGCCAGCAGCGCGTGATCATCCGCAAAGAGAATGTTGTCCGGCTTCACGTCGCGATGGACGAATCCCTGACGGTGGGCGTAATCGAGGGCACCACCCACCTCACGGGCCACGCGCATCGCGTCGCCGATCGGCAGGCGGCCGTCATTCGCCAGCCGCTGGCGGAGCGAGCCCTGGGCAATGTGCGGCGTGACGTAATACAGGAGCCCGTGCGATTCGCCCGAATCAATAAGCGGGAGGATGTGCGGATGAGTGAGGCCGGCGGCGATCTGGATTTCGCGCAGGAATCGCTCGGGGCCGAGCGACGATGCGAGGCTGGGGGACAGCACCTTCACGGCGACCCGCCGGCCGTGCTTCCGGTCTTCGGCCAGATAGACGGTCGCCATTCCACCCCGTCCGAGCTCACTCTCGACGGCGTAGCGGTCGGACAACGCGGTCACGACTTCCACGGACAATTCCGCCATCAGGCCCTGCAATATGCCCGGGCCCGTCAGGGAGCGGGAGGGAGCCTCCCCTGACGCTGGCCGCCCCTGTTCCGGAGCTGACCGGCCCCCACGATCGCGACCGCCCATGCCGCTGCCACCCCGGCACCCACCTCGAACGGGATACCGAGGAGGCGGAAACTGTTTCCGATCCAGTGCAACAGGATTGACGGCACCACGCTGCCGCCGGCGTTGACGAACAGCCACGTGGAGAGCACGGACATCGCCAGGATGGCGAGCAGGAAAACCGGAACGGGCAACGCGCTTTGGATGATTCCGGGCTGGAGGAATCCGGGCAGGTGCCATAGCCCCCAGATCCCACCGAGGACGAGGCTGGCCGCCAGGGGCGGTCGGCGTTCGAGCATCCGTGGAAGGGCGAACCCACGCCACCCGAGCTCTTCCCCGAGCGGCCCCGGATCGAGAAGCAGCGCCGGGAGCGCAGCGGCGAGCAGCGCAGGGAGGTTGAGCGGGTCTACTGGGTGGCCCGTGGCGGAGCCGATGAGCCGTGAGACGGCGAGCGCACTCACCGGGAGTCCGATGAGCAGCAGAGCGGACCAGTGCCAGCGCACGCGCCACGGCGCGACGCGCCCGACAAGCGTCTTGAGCCCCGATCGGCCCTCGATGAACGCCGTGAGGCCGATGGCAGTGAGCGAAGGGGCGTACACCGCGATGATGAAGGCGGGATGGGTGGCCGTGATCGGGCCCAGGTGGGCATCGAGCCAGTCCCGTGCCAGCACGGAGATTGCGCCGAGACTCCAGGTGAAGCCGAAGACGATGGCGAAGAAGGTGAGGAGCGGAGACCGGCCGAGGCGTTCGCGAAGGGTCATGTCCGGCGGCGAAGTGCCATCATGGCGCCGGTCATGAAGGGGACGAGCCAGATGGCCCAGACGGTAAGACTGATACGGTGGAAGTGGGCGCGTGCCTGCGGTTCCTTACGCAGAACCACGACCGAAGCCCATACCGCGTGCACCGCCATCAGCCCCAGGGCGATCGCCCCGGTCAAGGCGTGAAGCGACAGGTGCCAGCCCGCCGCAAGTTGGAACATCTGATCGGTGCCCCACGTATCGGAGGCGAGGCCGACCCAGAAGGCCGCGAGGTGCCAGGGTCTGAGCCCGCCCGCCAGGCGCTCCGCCCAGACGCCGGTCGAATAGGCGAGCAGGGCCAACAGCATCGCCGTGCCCGGATTCACCACTCGAGGTGCACGCTCCGCCGCTCGGCCCAGACCCCGCCAAATGCGCGCAACGTGGCGGCCCCGAGCAACGACACGGCCTGGGGGAAGGTCAATCGCTCTTCCCGAGCGAAATGCTCCCGTGCCAGCGAGACGGCCTCGAGCAATTCCGTCCGGGCCCGCTCCACGTCGTTGGTACCCTGCGCCCGTTCGAGCCCGAGGGCGATCTGCTCGTGTTCCTCCTCCATCACCTGAAGCAACCCCGCGTCACCTCCCGCCTTCGCCAGTGGGGCGAACAGCAGCTCGTCTTCCAGCTTCGCGTGGCTCACCAATGCGGAGGCAA
>DASTCF010000119.1:0-2776 GCA_035711365.1 Gemmatimonadales bacterium | reverse complement strand
CTAGTACGAGAGGACCGAGACGAAGCGACCGCTCGTGTACGGGCTGTCCCGCCAGGGGCAGCGCCCGGTAGCGATGTCGCGCGGAGATAACCGCTGAAAGCATCTAAGTGGGAAACTCTTCCCAAGATGAACACTCCTGGATCTTAAGATCCCTGAAGGGCCCTGGGAGACTACCAGGTTGATAGGGCGCAGATGTACGGGCCGCAAGGCCTTCAGTCGAGCGCTACTAATCGCCCGTGAAGTTTGATCTCTCCCGATTCTTCGCATACACATCCATCCCCTCAATTGCCAGATTGCCGGCGCCCGGCTCGTTGGGTGCCCCAAGATTGGCTGACGACTAGCGCGCAGGGGCCACACCCGTTCCCATTCCGAACACGGCCGTTAAGCCCTGCAGCGCCGATGGTACTTGGCTCGAGAGGGCCTGGGAGAGTAGGCCGTCGCCAGCCACCCCTTCGAAGCCCCGGAGTCCTCACGGATCCCGGGGCTTCTCTCATGCCTGCCCGGCTGTCACCCGCGCCTCATCCGGCTACCTTTGCGCATGTCTCAATGCGGCCACATCGCCCTCGCCGGCGTTCCCAATGTCGGGAAGTCCTCGCTCCTCAACGCCCTGGTGGGCCAGCACCTCGCCATCGTGAGCCCGAAGGCCCAGGCGACCCGCCTCCCGGTCGTCGGCCTCCTGACCGAGCACGACACCCAGATGGTCTTCCACGACCTGCCGGGCCTGCTCGAGCCGACCTACCTGATGCAGGCCCGGATGCGGGCTGCCGCCCTGGCCGAACTCGGCCGGGCCGACGTGATTCTTCACCTGCATCCCGCACGGGAAGCGCCGGCTCCCGCATTCTCGGTCGCGGCCGGCCTGGAATCGGCGCCCCGGGCACCGGTGCTCACTGTCTTTACCAAGGGGGACCAGATTTCTCCGGAACGAACGGCCGAGCTCGAGGACATGGGTGGGCTGGTTGTGAGCGTCGAAACGGGGCAGGGACTCCCCGAGCTGGTGACGCGTCTGCGCGGGCTCCTGCCCGAAGGGGAGTTCGAGTTCGATCCGGATGACGTCGGCACCCAGCCGCTGCGCTTCTTCGTGGTGGAGTACCTCCGTGAGGCCGCCTTCGAGTTCCTCGAAGAAGAGCTCCCATATGCCTTCACGGCGGAGGTGGAGGAGTTCCGTGAGGCGGCGCATCCGGTGTACATTCGGGTGACGCTGTACGTCGAGCGGGAAAGCCAGAAGGGCATTGTGATCGGCCAGGGCGGCCGGACGATCAAGTCCATGGGCGCCCATGCCAGGAAGCGGCTGGAATCTCTGCTCGGTGCTCCCGTCTTCCTCGATTGCTGGGTCAAGGCCCTGCCGAACTGGCGGCGGAACGCGGACGCGCTCGTGCGGTTCGGGTTTCCCGAGGAAGCTTCGCCCACGTGAGCCGGCCCTCAGAGGACGGAGACGACCCTATGAGCCTCGCCCCAGAGCTGCTCGAGATTCTGGTTTGCCCGAAGTGCAAGGGCGACCTGGAATACCGGCCGCAGGATCCGGAGTCCCTCGTCTGCCACGCCTGCCGCCTGGTCTACCCGGTCGATGACGGCATCCCCGTCATGCTGATCGACGAGGCCCAGCCACTCTGACTCCACTCCGACCGACATGACTGCACCGACGACATCCGAGGGCGCGAGCCGCGTGCTGGCTGCCGCCCGGGAGGAGGCCGAGCGCCTCGGCCACGCCCAGATCGGCACGGAGCACTTATTGATGGGCCTCCTGCGGGAGCGCGCAACGCTGCCGCCCGAAGAGATTGATCTCCTGCCTTCGGATATCGAGGGCGCGATCCGCCGGCTGCAGAGCGCCGGCAAACGAGGGGCCCCCCCGGAGGGCGGACTGGCGTACTCGAGCCGGGCGCGGCGGATTCTTGACGAAGCCGCCCTCGCCGCCTCCCGACAGGGTGCCGAGGCCATCGCGGCGACGCACCTGTTGTCCGCGCTCCGATCCGAAACAAAGGGGGCGGCGGCGGCCGTCCTTCGCGAGGCCTCCGGCGTCCCTGCTGTGCCCGAGTCCGACCCGCCGGACACCGGGCAAGCGGGGCGCCCGGCCGCCCCTGAACAGCCCGCCGTGGTCAAGCCACCGAAGCCACCGAAGCCATCCAGGCCGGCGAGGCCGCCTCGCGAATCACGGGAACGCGCCGTTCGACCCGAAGCAGAGGCCGGGCAGCGGCGCTCGCGCGCGGAGCCGGTCGCAGAATCGGCCCGGCCCGCCGAGCCGCCACCCCCTAGGCGGATCGCGCCGGTCGTTGGCGAGCCGTTCCGGCTCTCCTGGCGGCACATGCTCCTGCCCGCAGTGCCGGCGGCGCTGTGGCTCGCGTCTCAGCACGCGTCACCGATGATCGTCTTCGCGCTTTCGTCTCTGGGTGTGCTGCCGCTCGCCGCCTACATGGGTGAGGCCACGGAACACCTCGCCGAGCGGACCGGGCCCACCGTGGGCGGTTTCCTGAATGCCACCTTCGGCAATGCGGCGGAGCTCATCATCGCCGTCGCGGCGCTCAGGGCGGGGCTGGTGGACCTCGTAAAGGCCTCGATCGTCGGCAGCATTCTCGGGAACCTGCTACTCATCCTCGGGTTGTCGCTCTTAGCGGGCACTTTCAAACGATCGATCGGTGCGTTCAATCGCACCGCGGCCGGAATGGCGGCGGCGATGCTGGCCCTGGCGGTGGCTTCTCTAGTGTTCCCCGCGCTGTTCCACTCGACCCATCCGGATGCGGCGCTGGTGACGGAGCTCCACCTCTCGGAGCTCGTCGCCGGG
>DASTCF010000118.1:0-29676 GCA_035711365.1 Gemmatimonadales bacterium | reverse complement strand
GGCCGCCGCGCGTGGTATCCCCCTTGCTCATTGAGACCGGCGAAGCGGTTCCCTCATCGCCTGGCCGGAGGGTCGTATGCGGACTGTTTCCCGATCGATTCTGTCATTCATGGTGTTCGCCGGAGCCCTGGGCGCACCGGTGCTGTCCGCGCAGGACAGCGGGACGCCGAGGGGGCTCACGGAAGTGACGACACCCAGGGGCGGGCGTCACGGCGGTTGGGCCAACATTGGCCTCGGCGTCGGCTCCGAGACGTTCGATGTCAACGGCGATGGTATTCCGCAGGCGGACTGGCTTGCTCGGCCCACCCTCACCCTTCGCGGGGGTGGGACCGTCTCGCCGGAATTCCGACTCGGGGCGGAAGGATTTCTCTGGTTCAATTCCGAGGGGAATGTCTCGCAGACGTTGAGCGCACTGATGGCCGTGGGTCAGTTCTACCCTGGCGCGAGCGCGCCGCTGTTCATCAAGGGCGGCGGCGGGTTCGGCTACAATTACTTCGGCGACAATTATTATGGCTACTCCTATGCCGGAGACTTCGGCTTCGTGTGGAACGTCGGCGCTGGCATCGAGATCCCGGTCGGACGCCAGGTCAAACTCGTGCCCACCGTCGACTACTACAGGTTCGCCTTCGACGGGCGGTCGTATCCGAACTACGACGAAGAGGTGATCAATTTCGGCCTGGCGATCCAGTTCAACTAGCCGCTGAGCACTTCGACAGACAGGGGGTGTGGTGAGGCCGCCACGGGCGGCCTCCCCGCCCCCTGTCGGCGTTGTGTCAAGTCGTGGCATGAGTTGGGCTTTGCCACTATGATTCCAGCCCCCGGTTCGGGCATGCCCTATGCCCGGTTATTCCGGGGTCATCACACTCAAATCCAAGACGTGCGCATCCCGACGCCCTCTCGCCTCGCCTGGCTGACCCTGCCGATCGCCCTCGCCGCCGCAAGCCTCACGTGCGGCGGGGACAGCTTGACGCTTCCGGACGAAGGGGTGCCCGCGGCAATCCAGCCATTGGAAGGCGACAACCAGACGGGTCCGGTCGCCTCCCCGCTGCCCGATTCCGTCGTCGTCCGGGTGACTGATTCGAAGGATCGTCCGGTCGTCGGGGCGAGGATCGCGTTTGTGCCGACGGTGGGTGATGGCGATGCTCTTCCGGATACGTCGGAGACCGACGCCGACGGCAGGGCCGGTGCCCGCTGGATCCTGGGAGAAACGGCGGGCGCCCAGCGGATCGAGGCGCGTGTGGTCGGCGGCGGCGTGGATGGGCCGCTCGTGCGCGCGTTCAATGCCACGGCCGTGGCGGGTGCAGCGGACACGGTGTTCCTGGTCAGCGGGAATGGCCAATCCGGCACGGTCGGCTCGGCCCTAGCCGACTCGCTCGTCGTCCGGGTGACGGACGCGTACGGCAACGTGGTGTCCGGATCGAACGTCACCTGGGCGCCGACCGGCGGGGGGAGCGTGAGTCCTGCGGGCACGACCACCGGCACGAACGGACAAGCGGCCACCCGCCGGACGCTCGGCCTCACGGCCGGCGCGCAGGGAGCCACCGCAACCGCCGCAGGGCTCAAGGGCTCACCGGTCAGCTTCACTCACAGCGCGACGGCCGGAGCGGCTGCGGCGCTCGCCATGCAGACGCAGCCTTCCTCAGCGGCACAGAGCGGCGTGGCGTTCGCGACTCAGCCCGCCCTTCGGCTGGTCGATCTCCAGGGGAACCTGGTGGCGCAGGACGGGGTGACGGTCACCGCGGCCCTCGCGACCGGCTCCGGCACCCTCGGCGGCACGCTCACGGCGAACACGGCGGGCGGCGTCGCGACCTTTACGAATCTGTCCATCACCGGCCCGTCGGGCTCCTACACGCTGCGGTTCACCGCGACGGGGTTGACGCAGGTGACGAGCGGGACGATCACGCTCGGCGCGGGAACGGCCGCAAAGCTGGTGGTCGTGACCCAGCCCTCCGACACCGCGCAGAACGCGATCGTGTTCCCGACCCAGCCGACCGTGCAGGTGCAGGATGCGGCGGGGAACCCGGTCAGCGGGGTTCGGTCCGTGTCCGTGACGATCGCATCCGGTGGGGGCGTGCTCGGCGGGACGTCGCCCGTCAACACCAATGCCTCGGGGCTCGCCACGTTTACGGGGCTCAAGGTGACCGGAACGGTCGGGGTGCGGACCCTGCGATTCCAGAGCGCGGGGCTCACCGATGCGGTGTCCGACAACATTGTCCTGGTCGCCGGCGCGCCGACCCAGATCGCCATCAACGGCGGGAACAATCAGTCCGCGACGGCGGGCTCGGCCGTCGCCGTGGATCCGTCGGTCATCCTGCGCGACGTCAGCAACAATCCGGTTCCAAACGTCGGGGTGACCTTCGCCGTGACTTCGGGCGGCGGCTCGGTGACGCCGACGACGGCAGTCCAAACCAACGCGAGCGGCATCGCCGCCGTGAGCTCGTGGACGCTGGGTGTCATCGCAGGCACCAACACCCTCAGTGCCACGGCGGCACCGGGAGGGATCAGCGGAAACCCGGTCGGCTTCACGGCGACCGGCACGGCCGGGAGCGCCGGAAAGCTTGTAATCACTGTCCAGCCGCCCGCGAGCGCGCAGAGCGGCATCAACCTGACCACCAGTCCGGTCGTGCAGCTCCAGGACGTGAACGGGAATCCGGTAACGACTTCCGGTATTGCGATCACCGCCGCCATCGCGTCGGGTCCGGGCCCGAGTTCCCTCGGCGGGACGACCACTGAAGCCACGGTGAACGGGCTCGCCACGTTCGACAACATCCGCATCACTGGCCCGGTCGGCTCCTACACCCTGGCGTTCAGCGGAACTAACCTGACCGGTACCCCACCTTCGAACGTCATCACTCTTACGGCGGGTACGGCCACCAAGCTCGCCATCGTGACGCAGCCACCTGCGACGGCACAGAGCGGTGTTGCCTTCACCCGCGATCCACAGGTCCAGGTGCAAGACGGCGCTGGAAACCCCGTTGGCTGCGGGCTGTGCAGCGTGACAGTCTCGATCTCCAGCGGGGGTGGCACGCTGGGTGGTACCGCGACGCGGGCGACCAACGCGAGTGGCGTTGTGACCTTCCCTGGTCTCTCGATTTCCGGTACAGTGGGCTCCCGTACCCTGCTCTTCGCGTCCGGTGGGCTCACCAGCGTTGTCTCAGCCCCGATTGAACTGGAACCTGGGCTTCCGGACCACCTCATTTTCGGGCAGCAGCCGACGGCCGTTATCGCGGGTCAGGTGATCACGCCCTCACCGACGGTGATCATCAGGGACGCCTCCAACAACACCGTCGCGACCGCCACGAATACGATCACGATGGTGATCCTCGACAACCCGGGGAGCGCCACGCTCGGCGGGGACAACGCGGTCGCAGCCGTGAACGGGACCGCGACTTTCGGGGATCTCACGCTCGACAAGGCCGGCACGGGCTACACGCTGCGCGCCACCTCGGGCTCGCTCACCGGCGTCACGAGCAACGCATTCAACGTGGCCGCCGGCACCGCGACCAAGCTGGCGATGTTCGGCCAACCGAGCGGCACGGCGCAGAGCGGCGCGGTGTTCGGGGCGCAGCCGATCATCCAGCTCCAGGACGCGCTGGGGAACCCGGTCGCGCAATCAGGGGTGACGGTCACGGCGGAAATCGGATCGGGCCCGGGCACGCTGTTCGGCGATGCGGGCAAGACCACCGATTCCCAGGGGCGCGCAACGTTCACCGACCTCGGCATCAGCGGGACGGTCGGCAGCTACACGCTGCACTTCACGGCCGGCATCCTGACGCCAGTCAACTCGGGGACGATCACGCTCTCCGCCGGATCGGCGGCGCAGCTCGCCTTCACGGTGCAGCCGAGCGACGCCAATGTCGGCGGCACCATCACACCAGCGGTGGAGGTCGAGATTCAGGACGGGGCGGGGAACCTGGTTACCAGCGCGACGACTTCGGTGACTGTCGCGCTCGCCAACAACCCCACCGGGGCCAACCTCGGGGGCACCAAGACGGTGAGTGCCGTCGGTGGCTTAGCGACCTTCAGCACGCTGACGGTGGACAAGACGGGCACCGGCTACACGCTCTCGGCCACGGCAACGAGCCTCGCGGCTGATGAGAGCGCGGGTTTCGACATTGCCGCGGCGGCGACGACGACGGCCATCACGAGCGATTCGCCTGATCCGTCCGTGGTTGGTGAAGCCGTGACCGTCAACTTCACCGTGACCTCCTCGGGCGGCACGCCGACCGGCACTGTGACCGTGAGCGACGGTGTGGATTCCTGCATCGGTACGGTGGCTGCGGGAACCTGCGGTTTGACGCTCACGACGATCGGCGTCGGCACACTCACGGCGACCTACGCCGGCGACGGGAACTTCACGGGCAGCGCTGACACAGAACCGCACACGGTGAACCAGGCCGCGACCACGACCACCATCACGAGCGACGATCCGGATCCATCGAACGTGGATGAAGTGATCACGGTGAGTTGGACGGTCACCGTGAACGCGCCGGGTGCCGGAACTCCGACCGGTTCTGTGACCGTAACGGCGACGGATGGCTTAGAGAGTTGCAGCGCCGCGGTCGAGAACGGCAGTTGCTCCTTCTCTTTGACGACGAGCGGCGCTCGAAACCTGGTCGCCACATACGCAGGCGACAGCCGGTTCCTGACGAGTGCCTCGTCAGGTACGGACCACACGGTTAACTAGCTTCGCGCATCCGCCAATCTGCCCATCCGCCCATCTGCGTCCCGGGTTGACCGGTCCCTTCCCGGGCACTATTATCCTCGCCGCCCGCCCTGGTGGTGAAACTGGTAGACACGCTATCTTGAGGGGGTAGTGCCGAAAGGCGTCGCGGTTCGAATCCGCGCCAGGGCATGAGCCAGCGAAAACGGGGCGCACTCGCGTGCGCCCCTTTGTGTCCGGCCACTGTAGCTCAGCGGTAGAGCACTCGATTCGTAATCGAGCGGTCGTCGGTTCAAGTCCGACCAGTGGCTCTTACGCCTTCAGGAACTCCTCCCGGAAGTACCCCACCGGAATCGTTCCCATCCGCATGAAGCGCTCGTGGAAGGCCTTGAGCTGGAACTTCGTGCCGTCGCGCTCGGCCAGTGCGTCGCGCAGGTTCCGGATCGCCGTCTTGCCGAGATTGTACGTGATCGCCTGCGTCGGCCACTTGGAATAGCGGTAGATGGCCCGGCTGGCGGACTCGAAGACGGCCTTCGCCACCGCATCCTTCGCCGCTTTCCCCCGGGCTCCCGGGACGAAATCCACGTGCTCTGCGAAGTAGTCCACCGCTTCGTCGAAACTCATCCGTCCCGTGTGGATGCCGACGTCCACCCGCACCCGGACCGCCCGCATCAGCTGCGCCTGCAGCACGTACAGGTACTCACCCGCGGTGTAGAAGCCGTACGGCCGCCCTGACGCCGCCTCCGCCATCAGCTCCTCCGCATAGAGCGCCCAGCCCTCGCTCGCCATCGAGTCTTCCCACATCGAGAATGAATCCTCGACGGCGCCCGGCGTGAGCCAGCGAATCTGGCTGATTTCGGCCGCGTGCTGCGTCATGTACTTGTAGTGCCAGTCGTGGCCCGGGAAGCCCTCGTGAATCGCCGTCGTGGCGACCGAGCTCCGGTTGTTCAGCTTGAGTGCGCCTGCATCGTTGCCGGTCGGCGTCAGGTAGAAGCGTCCGACGCCAGACTTCTTGAACGGCGGGGCGGGGTAGTACGATGCGTCCGTCGTGCTCCGCAGGACCGGCGGCGTTTCCGTGACGTCGAGCCGGTAGTCAGTCGGAATGTCGAACATCGCGTGCTCACGCCCGTAGGCGACGGCCCGCACCCCTGTGTCGCGGTACCAGGCGAAAAGCTCCGCGTCATCCTTCGGCGAATCCTTGGCCAGGTGGTCCATCACGGCGCGCACGCTCGCGCCCGGATCCGCATCGGACGCGAAGGAGAGCTTCAGGCCGGCGGCCGTCGCCACCACCTCAGCCACGCGAAAGATTTTCCTTTCATAGTCGGCCACCTGTGCCGCCCCGTACTCGAAGAGGTCCGCGGCCGAGCGGGAGTCCCGAAGGCAGTTGCGCACCCGCCACTCGTACTCGGCCTCGCCCGCGGCGAAGCGATCCACCGTCTCGGTCAGGTCGAAGGTCGCGCGAAGGAATGTGGCGAATCCGGCATAGGCCGTCGCGGCCGGTTCGCCGGCCCTGGCGAGCGCCGCAAGCGTCGCGGCGCCGAAGGCCTGTCCGCCGATGAACTGCTTCGCGAGGCCGGGGAGGGTCGTGCGGAAGTACTCCGCGTTGGCCTCGGCGCCCGCAATTCCATCCCGCTCGACCATGCGGCGGTCCGGCAGATTACCGGCCGTCTTGCCAGTCAGGAGGTTCCCCCGGGCCGTCTCCACATAGGCGGGCACCGCTTCCACGCGCCGTACGACGTCAGCCCACTCCGCCTCGGTGCCGAGGAGCCCGCCGCCCGCGTCGGTCATCTGCTGGATCTGCCAGTCGATCCCGCGAAAAGGCTCGGCCACGTACGTGTCCACGCAGCGCTGGTGGTATTTCCGTTCCCGCAGCTGGTGGAGCACGTAGTTCGCCTGGGCGAGGATCACGTCGCGATCGATACGCGCGGCGGCGGAAAGCCGTGCGCCGTCCTGACCCTCCAACTCGGCGACGATGCCGCTCAGGAATGCCGTCTCCTCCTGCAGCGCGGCCGAGGAGAAGTCGCGCAGCCTGCCGTTGATGCCGGCCAGCGTCGTGCTGTAGCCGTCGCCACCGAGGTAGGTCGAGGTGACGGGGTTCTGCTGGAGTGTGCGCAGGAAGTAGCGTTCGCGGATTTCGGCGAAGCCGGCGTCGGCCGAACTGGATGGGCCGGACGGCCGGCAGGCCGCGAGCTGGCGCAGCACGCCGAAAGCGGCGGCGCCCTGGACGGTACGATGGACGAATGTGCGGCGATCCACAGAGGCTCCGAGGCAATGGCGGGGACCGCAAACATACCGATTTTCCGGGCCTTCCCCAAGCCTCCCCCCGCGACTAGCTTTGCCACTCGCAGGACGGGACGTAGCGCAGTCCGGTAGCGCACTGCAATGGGGTTGCAGGGGTCGCGGGTTCAAATCCCGCCGTCCCGATGAAACTGAACGGCCGGCAGGCGCCGGCCGTTTCTCTTGCCTATGCCCACTGTTGCCCTGGCCACCTGCGCGGCTCTGCCCGCACTGGACGACGACAGCCGAATGCTCATCCCCGCGCTGCATGCGCTGGGCGTCGATGCATCGCCGGTGGTCTGGAACGATCCTGCCATTCACTGGGACGCTTTCGACCTGGTGGTCGTGCGCTCGACCTGGGATTACTCCGCACGCCGCGAGGAATTTCTGGAATGGGCCGATCGTATCGGCTCCGGCCAGCTCTGGAACCCCGCGGACCTCCTCCGCTGGAACACCCACAAGAGCTATCTCCGCGAATTCGAGCTTGCCGGGGTTCCGATTGTGCCGACCCGCTGGCAGGCCGCCGGCTCGTCCGTCGACGTGCAGGCTGTAATGGACGATGAAGGTTGGCCTGCGGCGATCGTGAAGCCGGCCGTCTCCGCCGGTGCCCGTCACACGGTGCTCGTGGACCGGGCGGACACTGCAGAAGGACAGGCGCTCCTCGCTCAGGAGCTCCGGCACCGCGACATGATGATCCAACCGTACCTCGCCGCCGTGGCGACGTCGGGGGAGTTGTCGCTGCTCTACTTTGACGGGAGGTTCAGCCACGCCGTCCGAAAGACGCCCGCCCCGGGTGACTTCCGCGTCCAGGAACGACACGGTGGCGCGACGGTATCCGTCGAGGCGACGCCGCAGGCACGGGCCCTCGGCCGCCGAGTGCTCGACACGCTTGCCGACGAGACGCTGTACGCCCGCGTGGATCTCCTGCCCGGTGCAGATGGGGAATTGGTGCTCGTGGAGCTGGAGATCGTGGAGCCGGGGATGTTCCTGCGGATGGACGGCGCAGCGGCGTCCCGCTTCGCGGAGGGGATCGCCCGCCGGCTTCCCCGCTGAGCGGCCGCACCCGTTGCGGGAGCGTGCGGGCCGGTTTTCTCTTCGGAATGCGCTTCTCCAATCCCGCGGGCTCGGCCGCCGGTGCGGCCGGGCAATACGTCAGCGACCTCCTTGAAGTCCTCGGGACCCGCGAACCGTTCGCCGTCCTCACCGAAACCCCGGGCGTCCTCCGGACCGCGATCAGTCGCGCAGCCCCGGCCGCGCTCCGGCGACCCGAAGCGCCCGGCAAGTGGTCCGTGGCGGCCGTCCTCCAGCACCTCGCCGACAGCGACCTGATCACCGGCTACCGCATCCGTCTGATGCTGGCCGAGGACAGTCCGGTGATCCCCGGCTACGACCAGGATGCCTGGGCGCTCCGCCTGCATTACGAGGATGCGGAGCCCTCCGCGGCCCTCTCCCAGTTCGACGCATTCCGCACCGCCAACCTCGCCCTCTGGCGCCGCCTGACCGATTCGGAGCTTGCCCGCACGGGCCTCCACAGCGAGCGCGGCCCGGAGAGCGTCGGCTTTCTCATCAAGCTGATCGCCGCGCACGACCTGGTGCACTTCGCCCAGATCACGAGAATCCTCGGTGCCGTCGAGCGCTGACGTGGTCAGCCCGCGGCTCCGGACGCTGGCGCTCATCGCCGTGCTGGCCGCCGCGCTGCTGTACTGGCGCCTGAGCGCTCCTCGGTTCGACCTGGACCGGCTCGACCTTCCGGCGGGCTTCTCCATCGACCTCTACGCGGAGGGGCTCGGCGATCCGCGCGAGCTGGCGGTGGGCGACCAGGGAACCGTCTTCGCCGGGACGCTCGAGGCCGGCGAGGTGTTCGCCCTACCCGATCGGGATCGCGACGGCCGGGCCGATACCGTTCTGGTGATCGCCCGCGGGCTCTTCATGCCGCACGGCGTCGCCTTCCACAACGGCGCCCTGTACGTGGCCGAACTTCGTCGCGTCCTCCGCTTCGACGGAATCGAGCAGCGACTGGAGCACCCGCCGGATCCCGTCGTTATCTTCGATGGCCTCCCGAGCGAGACCCATCACGGCGCCCGCCCGCTCCGCATCGGCCCGGATGGCGCCCTGTATGTCGGCATCGGGGCACCCTGCAACGTCTGCGAGCCATCCGATTCCCTGTTTGGCACCATCGCGCGAATCGACGCGGGCGACGCATCTCCCCGGCTGACGATCCACGCGCGTGGCGTCCGCAACAGCGAGGGATTCGACTGGCAGCCGGGAACCGGCACGATGTGGTTCACCGACAACGGCCGGGATTGGATGGGCAACGACCTGCCGCCCGAGGAGTTGAACCGGCTGCCGGCTGCGGGGGTGCACTTCGGGTTCCCGTACTGCCATGGCAAGAGCGTCGCCGACCCGGAGTTCGGTACGAAGCGGCCCTGCGCTGACCTGCAGCCGCCCGCGCTGGAGTTGCCGGCCCATCACGCGCCACTCGGCATGCGGTTCTACACCGGATCGATGTTTCCCGCCCGGTATCGGGGCCGCGCCTTCATTGCACTGCACGGGAGCTGGAACCGGAGTCCGCCCGCCGGCTACCGCGTGGTCTCGGTGCCGATCGACGGTGACAGCGCGGGACCGGCGGAGGTGTTCGTGGAGGGGTGGCTTCGAGGCCGCCGCTCCTGGGGGCGGCCGGTGGATGTCGAAGTCGCGAAGGACGGGGCCCTGCTCATTTCGGATGACGAGGCGGGCGTCATCTACCGAGTCAGTGCAGGGAGAGCCAGTACGTCGCCTTGACGGCGAAGAAGTTGTCGCCTGGCGCGGTGCGCGCGTCCACCACGCTGCCCGGCCCCGGGGCGCTCCCGATCGACCCGGGCGGGCGATGACACTGGCCGCTCGCGTAGGCGTCCGTGCAGTATGAGGACCGGTTCTGCTGCCAGATGACGAACAGCGTACTCCCGGGCCTCCACTCCCACCGCAGGACCAGATTGCTCCGGTACGACAGGACGTTGAAATCGTCGTCGGAGATGGTGAAGGTCTCGCCGTTGTTCCCATCCGTAATGATGTAGTTGCCCGCGCCATCGTTCACGATGGTGGTATTGTCGGTGCCGTAGGTGCGGAGGTCCCGCGACTGCGCTGCCACGAGCTCGCCGTGCCGCGAATACCGTCCGCTCGAGGCGAACGGCTCGACGTAGGCCTCGAGGGTCAGGTCCGGGCTGAACGAGAAGTACGCCCGGATTTGTGCCGAGAGAGTCGTCTGGTCGACGAACGCGAAGAGGTACCGGCTGCCGAAGGTCGCCGGCGTCCCACCGCCCAGGGTGGTGAGATACTGCCGCGAGTTAAGGCCGCGCTCGTAGTACGGATTTATCGAGAGGCGCCACCGGCTTCCCGGACGGGCCGTAACCCCCAGCCGGGCGTAGTAGCCGTAGCCGCCGAACTCGTCGCTTCGCGTTCCGGCTTCCACGTTAATGGCCGTTGACCTGGACTCGCTGCTCCATCCGGAAAGATTGATCCCCCAGTTGTCGCCCGTGCCCATGAGCGGCCCGCCACGGGTCAGGTCATCGCTTAGTGTCCGCGGCTCGAACCAGGCGCCAAGGTACGCTCCCGAAAAGTCTTTGAAGGTGAAGTTCGAGTTCACTCCGAATTCGGTATCTCTCCGGTAGCCTCCGAAGTTCCACTCTGTTTCGGCGAACATCCCGACCGAGTACCGGTGAAAGAGCTTTCCGGGCGTAGACTCGCGGTACCTCAGGTTGAGCCAGGTGTCGATGTCGTCAGCGCTCGAAAGCCGACCGAGGTCGTTGAGCTCGAACCCGGGGGATTCCAGCGACGCTCCCCCGCTGTAGAGCCAGTGCCTGCCGCCGTTCTTCTCGCCCCACAGTGAGGCCGTGTAGCCCGACATGGACGTTCGTGTCGGATCGAAGGCGACATGGTCCTGATCCGGACGCTGGAAGTAGTGCGCGGACGCCTGCTGCACCTCCGCAATCGCCTCGGCGTCTCCACCGATGTAACTGAATCCGGCGGAGCCGCCCACCTCGTATTGCGCCCCCTTGAAGCGCAGCCGCCAATCGAGCCCTCCCGAAAAGGCCTCGTGGCTCAATTGCGGCCGAAGATTCTCCGCGCCATTGAAGTTCCGGCCCATGCCGGTCAGCGTCAGGCCGACCACCGAGGCGGACGGGCCGAATTCCTGCTGCAGACGCACCACGCCGAAGGTGGATGCCGGTTCGATGGTGACCTCGTCGGTGACTCCGCTGAGGCTGTCGTAGGTGCGCGCGTGCTCGCGCTGGGTGACGGCCGCCAGCGCGCCGAGCGACATCCCTGACCCGAGCCGGCCCGTCACCTTCGCGGCGCCAAGGATGGTCGTGTTGTTTGGGGCGTCGACAAAGTCGCCCTCAGCAGATCCGTGGGGGCTCGAGCCGATGCGGCGAGAGTAGTAATAGCCCGGGCCGCTGCCCCGGAGGAGCTGGTCGCCTTCGATGAAGAACTGCCGCCGTTCCGGGAAGAAGGTCTCGTAGGCGGTCAGGTTGACCTCGGCGGGGTCGGCCTCGACCTGGCCGAAGTCCGGGTTGACCGTGGCGTCCAGGGTGAGGTTGGGGCCCAGGCCGAGCTTGAGGTCCGCGCCGGCTCGCGCTTCGACCTCGGAGCCGTCCGTAAACGGATCGCCCTTGTCCACCGTGCCGGAGAAGATGGCATTGCTCGCCACGTAGGGCGTGAGCTCCATCCGGCGGGTCGGCTTGATCCCTTCGATCCCGTTGAGCGTGCCGAACTTGGAGAAGAAACCCACTTCGTTCTTGGGGATCACGACCCAGTAGATGTCGTCATTGAAGCCGGGGCGCCAGCGGTTGATGTTCATGCCCCAGACCTGCACCGGCCGGTCGTTGAACCGGAGTTGCGAGAAGGGGATGCGCATCTCGACGGTCCAGGAGACCGAGTCGAAGGCGATCTTCACCTCCCAGATGGGGTCGAAGGCGTAGTCACGCCACCCCTCTTCATCACCCGGGTGGTAGTAGTCGATCTTAACGCCTCCCGAGGAGACGCCGAACGTGTAGCCCGTGCGCCGGTCGAGATACGGGTCGAGGGCGACGAGGAAGTACTCGGCGTTGGAGAACTGGTCGCGCCGGGTGACGGGGCGGGGGACCTCCGGGAGCCGGCGGCTCCAGAGCCGCGCCCCGACGTACAGCGCCTCATCGTCATAGAAGAAGGCCACGTCGGTGCTGTCGTCCGGCGTCCCCCCCTCGACCGGCTCCTTCAGGACAAAGTCGGAAAACCAGGGGGCCGAAGCCCAGACGGGCTCGTCCAGGTGGCCATCGATCTTGAGGCTGGTACCCGAGAGCCGCACGGCGGCCGCGGTCTTCCGGCTGGGGCCGGACTGGCCGCCCGCCGTCGCGACGGCGAGGAGGCTGAGTGCGAGCGGGATGGCCAACCGGCAGTGCCGCATCGGGATCCAGAGAAGCGGGTAACAGGCATTGGGACCAGCCGCCGCCCGTCCGGGCAACGGCTGGTCCCTGGTTGGATGCTCCGACGAGGCAGGACGTTTACAAGTGTAGTCGGGTTTCAGTTCCTCACTTGGCCATGGCCAGCGTGATGCCGCCGTTCACGGTGTTCAGCTCGAGCCGCCGACCGCCCTTGCCGATAGTTCCGGTGATGCTTCGGGGGCCGAACTTGCCCTGGACCGTGAGCGGGAACTCGCTCTCGATGCCGCCATTGACGGTGCTTCCCTTCACTTCGGCGCTGAAATCACGGGGCAGGGTGGCCCGGATGCTGCCGTTCACGGTGGTGAGGTCCACGGTACCGGTCCAGTCGGCCCGACCCATCGAGACGTTGACCGACCCGTTGACGGTCGTGGCCCGTACCACGCCCGCGGCGACGACATTGAGGGAGCCGTTCACCGTGCTGACATCGGCATCCGCGCCGAGCCGCTCGACGGAAATCGCGCCATTCACCGTCCTCCCGGCGAGCTTCACGCCGGCCGGTACCTCGACCGTGAAGTCCACGGTGACGTCGTTGTTCTTGGTATTCATGTGCCCCTTGTCGCCCGGGGCGCATTCGTTCGGTCGGCCGCCGCTGCTCGGATAGACTGCGCAGATCGTCACGCCGTCCGCGTGCGTCAGGACCTCCATCTTGACCTCGGCGGGGTCGTCGTGGCGGGCCGTCTTGTGCGCGACGACCACCACCTCGTTGCCGCTGCCGGCCACGGCGCGGATGTCGCCATTCACGCCCTTGATCTCGATCGTTTTGCCCGTGGCGACCGCGCCGCTCCAGCGCCAGTCCTGGCCCTGGGCGGCCTGCGGCCGCCCGGACTCGGGCGAGACGACCGTCTCGACGGCGGAATAACTGGCCCAGGCCATGAGGGCGATGCCGAGCGTGGAAATCGTGTGCATGGAAGCAGTCTCCTCAGGGGTTAGCGGCCGTACTCAAACCGGATGGAGCCGTCGAAGGCCTCGAGATCCAGTTGTGCGCTGCCGGTGCCGACGGTGAAAGTGAAGCGGTTGCCGCCCGACTGTGTCCGGGTGACGGTCACGGGTGAGGTGGATTCAAAGTCCCCGCTGAACGTGGACACGTTCACAGTCGCGTTGACCTTTCCTGCCGGACGGACGATCAGGTTGCCGTCGTGGGTCGTGAACCCATAGCGGCCGCCGTCCGCGATGCCACCGGCGAAGGTGATGTCGCCGTCCACCGTGTTCGCCCGGACCGAAGACGAGGTAATGCTCTCGAGCAGGATCTGACCGTCCACCGCCGAGACGCTGACCTCGCCGGCGATGTTCCGCAGCAGTACGTCGCCTTCGACGGAAGTCACCTCGACATTGCCCTTGGCGTCCTCGGCCGACACCGCTCCCTCGACCGAACTGAGCGAAATGTTGCCGGCGCCACCGCGCAGGGTGACATCGCCCTCCACGGATTGCGCCGACACAGGGCCCTGGGTGCCACTCACCGCGATGGAGGTCGACACACCTTCGAGGTCGACCGGCATCCAGGCCGGCACGGAGATGCGGAGGTCTACTGATTCCGGCCCGTAGCGCATGTTCTGCGAAACGCGCAGCACGCCACCGCCGAGGCGGACCTTCACTTTGTCCTCATCGCCACCGGTGGCCTGCACCCGGACCTCGTTCCGGTTCCATCCGGTCACGGTGATCGCGCCTTCGAAGTTGTTGACCGAGAGGCGGGTATCGCGGCCCACCGAGAGCGTGGTATCGGTCTGCTGCAGCAGGGTGAGGGCGGCGAAGGCGGCGGTCGTGAACAGCATCGGGTGTCCTTTCAGCTTTCGGCGTTGGCCAGCGTCGCGGCCTGACGCATGAGGTCGATCTTCTGGCGCATGGTCCGGGCAAGGTGCTCGTTCAGGTACGCGTTGCCCGGGTCGGCCTCGAGTGCGCGGCGTGCCTCGACGATGGCGGTATCGATGCGCGCGAGGTTGTTTCGTAGGACTTGGACAGTGTGAGGCGCGAGATGGTTGTCACCCGCGTCGAGCGCGCGCTGCAATTCCTGGATGGCCGTGTCATAGCTCGTCTCGGCGCCGACCGGCAGATTGCTCGAGGCCGGCCTGACTGCCGACGGGCTCGGAACGGTCGCAACCGGCGGTGACCCCGCGGGACCGGCTCCACGGATGGCAAGCCATGCACCGCCCGCCGACAGCGCGACGATCAGCACGGCGGCCGCCGCAAGCTGCGGAAGCGTGAAGGAGAGCCGCCGGCGGGAGCGTTCGCGATCCAGGTCGATGATAGGTGATGGCGAGCTGCTGCCGCCGATCAGGGCGGCGATGCCGGGCCAGAGATCCGCGGGAAGGGGCCGCTCCGTCGCCGCGTGCGCACGGGCGACGAGCCGGCGCAAGTCGTCGAGCGTCTCGCGGCATTCGGGACAGGCCTCCAGATGCGCCTCGAGCAGGGCCCGATCGCCGTCGGGAAGGTGTCCGTCGAGATAATCGGAGAGCCGGTCGGTCCAGTGTTCAGTCATCGGGACATCACCATCCTTCGGTCAGGCAAATCAGTTCAGGCCGTTCAGGTCGCGCCGTGCAGGTCAGGCCAAGTAGGCCCTGAGCGCCATGCGGGCGCGATGCAATTGCGACTTCGAGGTGCCGGTCGCGAGGCCGAGCAGGCCGGCGATCTCCTCGTGGCGATAACCCTCGATGTCGTGGAGGACGAAGATCTGGCGAGCGCCATCAGGCAGCTGCGCCAGCGCGTCCTCGAGATCCATCGCCTCCTCGGGCGTTCTCCGCGCGGCTGGCGCCATCTCGATGTACGCATCGCCTTCGGCCAGCCGGGCATGTTGCCGCCCCCGGGATTCCCGGCGCCCCAGCACCACGTTCACGGCAACCCGATGGAGCCAGGTCGAGAAGGCCGACTCACCGCGGAAGGTCGCGAGCTTCTCCCACGCCCGGACGAAGACATCCTGCGTCACTTCCTCGGCGTCTTCGGCGCCGTACATCCGACGGACAAGGTTGTAGATCCGCGTGGCGTGGCGTCGGTACAGCCGCTCGAAGGCGTGCGAGTCCCCAGCCGCGGCCAGGGTGACCTCGACCGCGTCGTCGTCGGTGCGCTGAGTGGAGGGCTTCCGGTCCAGGGCCGGCGCTCCGAGGGCTGAGGTCCGCATGCACGAACTTGGACAGGCGACTGCCGGAAAAGGTTGCAGGGGCCCGGGTGGAGCGACCAGATCCGGTACTAATGTCTAACGAACACTTTAAGCCATTTAGCCGCCGGGGCTTGCGCAGCGTTCGGGCAGGGCTGACTATTCCTCCTCGAGACCCCAGGAGCGTGGATGCGGCGTGAGCTGTTGCCAATGGTCCAGGAGGCCCTGAGCGACCGCTATACGGTCGAGCGAGAACTCGCGCGGGGCGGGGCGGGCCGCGTCTTCCTCGCCCGGAATCTCGAAGGGGTGCCCGTCGCCCTGAAGGTCCTCCACCCCGAACTTGTCGTCACCGCCACCGCCGACCGCTTCCTCCGCGAAATCCGCTTCCTTTCCAAACTCAGCCATCCCAATGTCGCCCGGCTCCTCGATTATGGCGAGCGGGACTGGCTGGTGTACCTGGCGATGGACTTCATCGAGGGGCCCACCCTCAAGCAGCACCTCGTCCGGGTGCGGATGGCCAGCATCAGCGACACGATCCACATCGCGAAGGGGCTCCTCAGCGCCCTTGCCTACGCGCACTCGCACGGCGTAGTCCACCGCGACGTGAAGCCGGACAACATCGTGCTGTCCTCCAGCGGGCCGATGCTCCTCGACTTCGGCATCGCGCGCGCCATCGAGGCCGCCGGCGACGAGAAGCTCACGCGCTCCGGATTCACCGTCGGCACCTCTGCCTACATGAGCCCCGAGCAGGTGCTCGCGGTGAAGGATCTCGACTCGCGGAGCGACCTCTATTCACTCGGCTGCGTCCTCTTTGAGTCGCTGACCGGCCGGCCGCCATTCGTGCATCGGAGTGAGGCCGTCGTGCTTCAGCTGCAGCAGACCGAGGCCGCGCCGGACGTCGCTCAGCTCCGGCGTGAGACGCCGCCCAGCCTGGCGAACGCCGTCATGCGGGCCCTCAGGAAGGACCGCGAGGAGCGCTGGCCGAGCGCGAACGCGATGCTCGAGGCGCTGGACTGACCCGGTTACGAGGAATCTCCGTGCGCTATCTCCAGTCCCTGCCGGCTTTGCTGCTTCTCCTCTCCTGCGCACCCCGTCCTGACTACGACCTGATCATCCGCGGCGGCACCGTCTACGACGGCACCGGCACGCCGGGTCGCGTCGCCGATGTTGCGATCAGCGGCGACACGATCGCGGCTATCGGCGATCTCGCCGGCAAGCGGGCACGCGAGGAAGTGGATGCGAGCGGGCTCGCCGTGACGCCCGGGTTCATCAACATGCTGAGCTGGGCGGTGTCGGACCTGCTCGTGGACGGGCGTTCGCAGGGGGATATCCGGCAGGGCGTTACGCTGGAGATCTTCGGTGAGGGAAACTCGATGGGGCCGCTGACTGACTCGATGCGGACCCTGATGCTCGCCGAGCAGGGAGATCTGCGCTTCGAGGTGCCCTGGACGACACTGGGCGAGTACCTGGAGCACCTCGAGCGGAAGGGCGTGTCCACCAATGTGGCATCGTTCATCGGCGCGACGACGGTCCGGAAACACGAGATTGGATATGACGATCGCCCGCCGACGCCGGAGGAGCTCGCCCGCATGCAGGCGCTGGTTCGCCAGGCCATGGAGGAGGGCGCTCTTGGCGTCGGGAGCTCGCTCATTTATGCGCCGGCCAACTACGCCGACACCGAGGAGTTGATCGCGCTGGCTCGCGCGGCCGGGGAGTACGGCGGGATGTACATCTCGCACATGCGGGACGAGAGTCGCCGCCTGCTCGAGGCCGCAGACGAGCTGATCCGGATCGCGCGCGAGGCGAACGTGCCCGCCGAGATCTACCACCTCAAGGCCTCCGGCAGGCCGAACTGGGGCAAGCTCGATTCGCTGATCGCAAAGGTGGAGGCCGCGCGTGCCTCCGGGCTTCGCATCACCGCCGACATGTACACGTATCCGGCGAGCTCCACCGGGCTCGACGCGACGATGCCGGTCTGGGTACAGGAGGGTGGGCACGACGCCTGGGTGACCCGCCTCAAGGATCCCGCCATCCGGCGCCGGCTCCTGCGGGAAATGCGCGGCGAGGGTGGCTACGACAACGCCTTCACCAACGCGGGTGGGGCAGAAGGGGTCCTGCTCGTCGGATTCAAGAACCCGGCCCTCAAATCGCTCACGGGGAAAACGCTGGCCGAGGTCGCCCGGATGCGGGGGAAGTCGCCGGAGGAAACCGCAATGGACCTGGTGATCGAGGACGACAGCAGGGTGGATTGCGTCTACTTCACGATGTCCGAGGATAATGTGCGGCGGGAGGTAGCGATCCCCTGGATGAGCTTCGGGTCTGACGGGGGCTCGATGAGCACGGAAGGCGTGTTCCTCCTCTCCGGCACGCATCCGCGCTCCTATGGCAACTTCGCCCGCCTGCTTGGAAGATTCGTGCGCGAAGAGAAAGTGATCCCGCTCGAGGAGGCGATCCGTAAGCTCACCTCACAGCCGGCCGACAACCTCAGGATCCAGCGCCGCGGCCGGCTCGCCGTCGGGAACTTCGCGGATGTCGTGGCGTTCGACCCCGCGACGATCACTGACCGGGCCACCTTCCAGGAACCGCATCAGTATGCCACCGGGGTCCGGCACGTCTGGGTCAACGGCACGCAGGTCCTCAAGGATGGGGAGCACACCGGGGCGAAACCGGGCCGCTTCGTCCGGGGGCCGGGGTACAAGCCCGCCACTCCGTAGCCCGTCCGCCCGGATCCGGGCCGGCGATTAGATTCCCTCCCGGACTCCACCGGCGACCCGAAACATGAGCACCCTCATCGAATCCTCCGCGATCCGGGCTCCTCACGGCACCACCCTGAGTTGCAGGGGTTGGCATCAGGAAGCCGCATTGCGGATGCTGATGAACAATCTCGATCCGGACGTCGCTGAGCGTCCGGGCGACCTGGTCGTGTACGGTGGCGGCGGCAAGGCGGCCCGCAACTGGCAGTGCTATCACAAGATCGTCGAGACGCTGCGGCGGCTCGAAGACGACGAGACACTGCTGGTGCAGAGTGGCAAGCCGGTGGGCGTGTTCCGGACCCACGAGGAGGCTCCGCGCGTCCTCATCGCGAACGCGAACCTGGTGCCGCGCTGGGCGACCTGGGACGAATTCCGCCGGCTCGATGCGCTCGGCCTCACAATGTATGGCCAGATGACCGCCGGCTCCTGGATCTACATCGGCACCCAGGGCATCCTGCAGGGCACCTACGAGACGTTCGCGGAGTGCGCGCGGCAGCACTTCGACGGCTCGCTCGCGGGGCGCCTGGTCGTCACCGGCGGGCTCGGTGGGATGGGCGGCGCCCAGCCTCTCGCCGCCACGATGAACGGCGCCGCCTTCCTCGGCGTAGACGTAGATCCCAGTCGCATCCAGCGCCGGGTGGACCAGGGCTATTGCGACCAGCTCTCGACGGACCTCGACGAGGCGCTCCGGCTGGTCCTCGAGGCGCGGACCGAGCACCGGGCATTCTCGGTGGGCCTCGTGGGCAATATCGCCGAAGTGCTGCCGGAGATCGTGCGTCGCGGCATCCTCCCCGATGTCGTCACCGACCAGACCTCCGCCCACGATCTCCGCGTCGGGTACATCCCGGCCGGACTGGAGCTGGCGGCGGCGGCGGAGCAGCGGGAACGGGACCCGGCGGGTTACGAGGCGCGCGTACTCGACTCGATGGTCACGCACGTCCGGGCGATGCTCACGCTGCAGGCGCAGGGCGCCGTGGTGTTCGACTACGGCAACAACCTGCGCGGGCAGGTGGCTGATCTCCGCGGCCTCAAGGAAGCGTTCGATTTCCCGGGGTTCGTGCCCGCGTTCATCCGGCCGCTCTTCTGCCGCGGTGCCGGCCCGTTCCGCTGGGCTGCGCTGTCGGGCAATCCCCGGGACATCGCCGTCACCGATGACGCCGTGCTCGAGACCTTCCCGAAGAAGGACGCCCTGGCACGGTGGATCCGCCAGGCGCGGGAGAAGGTCCATTTTCAGGGCCTGCCCGCCCGCATCTGCTGGCTGGAGTACGGCGAGCGTGCGGAGATGGGGCTCCGGTTCAACTGGCTGGTGAAAAACGGCAAGGTTGAGGCGCCGATCGTGATCGGCCGCGACCACCTCGACACCGGATCGGTGGCCTCGCCCAACCGGGAGACGGAAGCGATGAAGGACGGCTCCGACGCGATCGCGGACTGGCCGCTGTTGAACGCCATGCTCAACACGGCCTGCGGAGCGAGCTGGGTCTCGCTGCACCACGGGGGCGGCGTGGGGATCGGGTACTCGATTCACGCCGGGATGGTGGCGGTGGCGGACGGCACCGATATGGCCGATCGCCGGCTCGAGCGCGTGCTCACTGCCGACCCGGGCACGGGCGTGATGCGGCACGCGGATGCGGGGTATGACCTCGCCATCGACACCGCGCGCGAGCGCGGCGTGGATCTGCCAATGATTGGGGGGGGCGCCTGAGGCTCGCCGGCGGGTACGGATGAAGGTCCTCCGGAACATCGGGCTCCTCGCCACCTGCCGCGCCGAGGGAAGTCAGGGGGAGTTGCACGCGATCCCCTCGGCGGCCGTAGCGTGGGAGCGGGACCGGATTCGCTGGGTCGGGCCGGCGACGGACCTGCCGGCCGAATACTCCGGCGCCGAAACTCTCGACGCTGGTGGGCGGCTTGTCGTGCCGGGCCTGGTGGACTGTCACACGCACCTGGCCTTCGCCGGGTGGCGCAGCGATGAGTTCGCCCAGCGAATTCAGGGGCGGACGTACCTCGAGATCGCGCGCGCCGGCGGGGGCATCATGTCCACCGTGCGAGCGACGCGCGCGGCCAGCGAGGAGCAGCTCCTCGCTCTCGCCGGTTCGCGCCTGGAGGCGATGCGTCGCCTCGGCGTCACCACCGTGGAGTGCAAGAGCGGCTACGGGCTCGATGAGGAGACGGAGCTCCGTCTCCTCAGGGTCTATCGTCGCCTGGGCGAGGTCGGGCCGACGCGCATCGTCGCCACGTTTCTGGGTGCGCATGTCGTGCCGGCCGAGTATCGTGAGCGGCGTGGCGAGTACCTCGCGCTGCTGATGGATCGGCTCATCCCGGCAATTGCCAGGGAGAAGCTCGCCGCGTGTTGTGATGTCTTTGTGGAAGAGACGGCGTTCGATGTCGAGGAGGCGCGGACGATCCTTCTCGCTGGCAAGGCAGCCGGGTTGAAGCCGAAGCTCCACGCCGACCAGCTGAGCTCCTGCGGCGGCGCCGAGCTGGCTGCCGAAGTGGGCGCCGTCTCGGCGGATCACCTGGAGCACATATCGGAGGCCGGCATTGCCGCGCTGGCCCGCGCGGGTGTCGTCGCGGTGAGCCTCCCGATCGCGACGATGTATCTCGGCCAGCCCGCGATGCCCGCCCGTCGCCTCCTGGATGCGGGGGTACCGGTCGCGGTGGCCACCGATTTCAATCCCGGGTCGGCACCGAGTTATCACCTGCCGCTCGCGATGACGCTCGCTTGCACCCTTCAGCGGATGACGCCCGCGGAAGCGCTCAAGGCAGCCACCATAATCGCCGCGCGAGCCATCGGTGTGGCCGACGAGATCGGTTCGATCGAGGCCGGCAAGCGGGCCGACCTGGCCGTCATCGACGCACCCGATGTCAATCACTGGCTCTACCAGTTCCGCTCGAATGCGTGTGTCCTGACACTGGCGGGCGGGCAGGTCTGCTGGGTCGGTTCCTCTCCCTAACGCTGCAGGTGTCGCATGCCCAGGTTTGCGAAGCCAGACGTCACCATACCCGCCACGACGAACACGGACCCGCGCGTCGGGCATCTGCTGGGCACGAAGCTCGGGGGCGGCGTGACACCGCGTCTCGTACTTCTCGGATTTCCATCAGATGAGGGCGTGCACCGGAATGGCGGCCGGGTGGGTGCGGCAGGGGCGCCGGACGAAATCCGGCGGATGCTGTACCGCCTGACACCCGACGCGGAACGCCACGAGGAGTTTGTGGACCTCCTCGAGCACACCCTCGACCTCGGGAATCTCGGCATCTCGGATGACGTCGAACAGGACCAGGATCTGCTGGCCGAAGTCATCGCGCCGCACCTGGATGCGGGCACCTTTCTGATCATCCTGGGCGGCGGGCAGGAGACCTCCATGGGGCATTTCCTGGGCTACGTGCGCTCGGACCAATCGGTCGGCATCGTGAACTGGGACGCCCATCCGGATGTGCGCGAGCTCCGGGAGGGCCTCGGCCACTCGGGGTCACCTTTCCGCCAGGCCATCCTGCACCCTTCCGGGCTGTGCCGCCAGTTCATCGCCGCGGGGCTCCTGCCGCAGTCGGTCGCGAGGGCGCACCTGGAGTTTGTGGCGGCGCACAGCGGCCGGTTCGTCTGGCGGCGTGACCTCTCTCCCGCGCGAGTAGACGAGATCTACGGCGCCCTCGAAGGTCCGGCATTCGTGAGCTTTGATCTCGATGCGGTGGATCAGGCGGCGGCCCCGGGCGTGAGCGCGCCGGCGGTGGGCGGTATCCCGCCGGAGCTGTGGTTCCACGCGGCGTACCGAACGGGACGGACCCGCGCGGTCGCTTCCTGCGACATCGTGGAGATGAATCCCGTGTACGACCGTGACTTTGCCGCGTCGCGGCTCGCGGCGGTGACGGTGTGGTACGTGTTGAAGGGATTGGTGGAAAGAGAGGTGTAGGGGACGGCGGACCGCGGCCCGGCTGGGACCCCTGGAGAGGCATCCGAGCCTCGCATCAGCCGCGGGCTGATCCCGCTCCCTCGACTCGCTCCATGACGCGTTCCGACCGGTTCCGCGCCTGAGTCTCGAAGCTGATGCGGTGGTACGCCTCGGTTCGGCTCAAGCCCTGGCGCCGATGCGCCCGGTACTCAGCGATGTATCCGCGGAGGAAGCCGATGAACCCGAGTTCATGGTACTGCTCGACATGCGTCAGCTCATGGGCGAGGAAGCTCAATTGTTCCCGGGGCGTCCGGTCATAAAAGTCGCCGGGCGCCCAGATCCGGCGCCCGAGTGCCATCCCGTCGAAGCCCTGTCTCAGGAAGAAGGGCTTCCCGACCGACAGCCTGATTGACGAGAGGTCGAGGGCAGGGAAGAGTGGTCGAAGGATGTCCTGAAGCCCGGCGGGAATGCGGCCCGGCCGCTTCACTGACCCAGCACCGCCGGCCACTGCTGTGTGACGCAGTGGAATGAGCCAAGCCCCCAGATCAGATCTACTGAATTGATGCCAATCACCCGGTGGGTGGGGAAGAGTTCCTCCAGGGTGGCGCGGGCCTGAACGTCCCGGGCCGGGTCATACAGTGGCATCAGCACGATCTTGTTCGCGATGTAGAAGTTCGCATAGCTCGCCGGCAGTCGCTGGTCCTCCACCCACATTGGCTTCGGCATCGGCAGCGTCACGATCCGGAACGGCTGCCCATCCTGGTCCCGCATGCCCCGTAGCCGCCCGAGGTTCTCCTTGAGTGGCTCGTGGTTCTTGTCCTGGGGGTCCTCTTCGACAACGGTGACCACGGTGCGCGGATCGGTGAACCGCGTGAGATCGTCCACGTGCCCGTCGGTGTCGTCCCCCTCGATGCCGTCCCCGAGCCAGAGCACGTTCGTGACGCCGAGGTAGTCCTTGAGCGCCTGCTCGATCTCCTCGCGCGAGCGGCCCGGGTTCCGGTTCGGATTGAGCAGGCAGGACTCCGTGGTGAGTAACGTCCCCTCGCCGTTCACGTCGAGCGAGCCGCCCTCCATGACCAGGCCGGGATGGAACACCGGAATCCCGAAATGCTCGCCGATGCGCGTCGGGATCACGTCATCCCGGTCGAACGGCGGGTACTTCCCGCCCCACGCGTTGTAGTCCCAGTCTACGATCGCTTCCTCCCGACCTCCGTCCACCCGTCGCTGCACGAAGCACGGCCCATGGTCCCTGCACCACGCGTCGTTGGTCGGGTTCTCGTGCAGCGTCACCCGGCCGGCACGCAGCGCGAGTGGCTTCAGCAGGCGCTCTACATCTGGAATCAGCTGCGGAGGGACGTTGATATGCACTTCCTCGTGGGGCGCGATATGGCGCACAATCTCGACGAAGACGTGGGGAACAGGGGCGAAGCGGTCGGGCCAGGACGATTCGCGGTGAGGCCAGGAGAGCCAGGTCCCGCGGTGGGGTGCCCATTCGGCCGGCATCCGGTAGCCGAGGGCCGCGGGCGAGCCCGGGGTGAAGCCGGGCATCAGTCGATGTAGCGCCGGGTCAGATCGCCGTAGGCGTCGATGCGGCGGTCGCGAAGGAATGGCCAGTGGGTGCGCGCCACGTCAACCAGACCGAGGTCGCACTCGACCACGAGGACCTCATCGCCCTCGCCGGCCTGCTGGAGGACCTTGCCGTAGGGGTCGGCCACGAAGCTTCCGCCCCAGAATTCGATCCCGCCGGGCGCAGCCGGGCCCTCGTGGCCGACCCGGTTCGCGGCGACCACGAAAGCGCCGTTGGCGATCGCGTGACTCCGCTGCATCGTCATCCAGGCGTCCCGCTGTGCCGCACCGTATTCGGCCTTCTCCGGCGGCAGCCAGCCGATCGCCGTCGGGTAGAACAGGATCTGGGCGCCCTGCAGCGCCGTGAGGCGCGCGCCCTCCGGGTACCATTGGTCCCAGCACACGAGCACCCCGATCCGGCCGTAGGCGGTGTCCCAGGCACGGAATCCGAGGTCACCCGGAGCGAAATAGAACTTCTCGAAGTACTGCGGGTCGTCCGGAATGTGCATCTTCCGGTACTTGCCGAGGTAACGGCCGTTCGCGTCGATGACAGCCGCCGTGTTGTGATACAGCCCCTCGGCGCGTTTCTCGAAGAGCGATGCGATGATCACGACGTTGAGCTCGTCCGCGAGCTTCCCCAGCGCCTCGGTACTCGGGCCGGGGATGGCCTCCGCGAGCGCGAAGTTCGCGTGGTCCTCGGTCTGGCAGAAGTACTGCGAACGGAAGAGCTCCTGCAGGCAGATGATCTTCGCCCCGCGATTCGCGGCGGTCCGGATGCCGGCGATGGCTCGGGCCAGGTTGTCCGCCGGATCGGTCGAACAGTGCATCTGGACCAGCCCGACAAGCACCTTCCGCAGGGGGGCCTCGTTCGTCATGGCGGGAAAATAGAGGTATAATCCGGCGCTGCAACCTTCCGGGGTCGCTGTACGTCAGATGACGTTGGTTCCCCCCGACAGTTCCGTCCCAATCCGAGGTGAATTCGATGTTGCTTTCGCTCCTTCTCGTGCTGGCCCAGGAGCCGCAGCAGCCGGCGGCCCCCTCACCCGTCTCCCGCGTGGAAGTCACGCCTCCTCGCGCCGAGGTTCAGATCGGCCAGACACTGCAGTTCCAGGCCAGGGCGCTGGACGCAGCCGGCCAGCCGGTGCCGGGCGTGCGGTGGCAGTGGTTTAACGGCGGCAACGGCGGCTCGATGGATTCGACCGGTGTCCTGACCGCCGAATTCATGGGCACGGCTCGCGTGGTCGCGGTGGCCCGGATCGAGGGCAAGCGGTCGACCATCGGCGAGGCCACGGTCAAGGTCCTGCCGCAGCCGGCCTCGCGGATCGAGTTCGCGGCGGCTCCGGCCCGGGTGGTCGTCGGTTCCCATCTGACACTGTCCGGGACCCCGTACAGCGCCCAGGGCGATCGCCGGTATGACGCCATCAGCTTCAGTTCCAGCAATTCGAGGATCGCCACTGTGACGGAGGACGGCCGTCTCACTGCCGTCGCGCCCGGCAAGGCGACGATTACCGCGAAGGCGGGGATCGCCACCGCCACGTTCACGACGCAGGTGGTGCCGAATACTGTCGCGCGCCTGGCGCTCGAACCCGCGGCGACGACGGTCCGTACCGGCGACGTCGTCCATTTCAGCGCCAAGGCGACCGATGCCGCCGGCAAGCCGGTCAAGGACGTCGGAGTGCGGTGGTCGGTGGTCGGGGGCAGCGGGGTCGCCCAGGTGGATGAATCCGGGGCGTTCGTGGCCGAAGTCGCCGGAAAGTATGCCGTCGCGGGCGATGTCGGCGGGAAGTCCGCCGAGGCGATCATCACCGTGGGCCCGAGGAACGCCGGTCGGGGCTTCGAGGTCCTGGGGCGGGTGCCGATCACGGAGCGCGCGGCTGAAGTCTGGGTGCACCAGAACGGGAAGTGCGCCTACATGTCGACGATCGCCGACCGGGTATACGCCATCGACGTGTCGGATGGGCACGCACCGAAGATCGTCGATTCGATGATGACCAACGCCCGCATCGTGAACGACGTCATGACGACGGAGGACGGCAAGTACGGCGTCTTCTCGCGGGAAGGCGCGTCCGACCGCAAGAACGGCATTGTGGTATTCGACGCATCCGACGCCTGCCACCCGAAGCCGATCGCCGAGTACACCGAGACCGTCTCCGGCGGCGTGCACTCGTCCTACGTCTACCGGGGCCATGTGTATCTCACCGACGACGCCACCGGCTCGATGCGCGTCATCGACATCCGCGATCCCTACAAGCCGCGCGAGGTGGCGCGGTGGCAGACCGAGCAGGCCCAGCAGGGCCGCTACCTGCACGACGTCATGGTGGCCGACGGACTGGCCTATCTCAGCTACTGGGATGACGGGCTCGTGATCCTGGACGTCGGCAACGGCATGAAGGGAGGCAGTCCCGAGAGCCCGAAGCTCGTGTCGCAGTTCAAGTACGATCTCGACGCGCTGTATGCCCGGGTCGACCAGTACTGGGGCCTGAGCGCGCGGGGCACGCACACGGCGTGGCGGCACGGCAAGTACGTGTTCATCGGGGACGAGGTCTATGCCTCGCGCCCGACCAAGGGGCTCGAGGAGGGCAACGACCTCACCTTCGGCCGGATGCAGGTGCTCGACGTCTCCAACATCGAGCAGCCGAAGCTGGTCGCGTGGTACGAGCCGACCGACGGCGGCGTACACAACATCTGGGTCGAGGGGGACACGCTTTACATGGGCAACTATCAGGGCGGCGCCCGTGCGGTGGACATCTCAGGCGAGCTCAAGGGCGATCTTTTGCGCCAGGGTCGCGAGATTGCCTGGACCTTTACCGCGGATGACAAGGGTGCCAAGCCCCGCTCAACCTTCGCGTGGGGCGCCGTGGTGAAGGACGGCACGATCTACGTGCCCGACATCAACAGCGGGCTGTGGATCCTCCGGCTGGAGCCGAAGCAGGCGGTGACACCATAACGGATGGGCAGATGGGCGGATGGGCAGTCCACTCCGTAAACGAGCAACCCTCCGGTGAGTCCTCCGGAGGGTTGCTTGCTTCGGGATCAAACCGCGCATCCGCCCATCCACCCATCTGCCTAGCTGCCCATCCGCCCATCTGCCCATCCTCTAATGCACCAGCTTCCGATACTTGATCCGGTGCGGCTGATCCGCCGCGATGCCCTTCCGGCGCTTGAAGTCCGCCGCGTACTCCTGGTAGTTGCCCTCGAACCACATGGCCTGGCTCTCGCCCTCAAACGCCAGAATGTGAGTCGCGATCCGGTCCAGGAACCAGCGGTCGTGGCTGATCACGACCACACACCCGGCGAAGCGAAGCAGCGCATCCTCCAGGGCCCGCAGGGTATCGACATCGAGATCGTTCGTGGGCTCGTCGAGGAGGAGGAGGTTGCCGCCCGTCTTGAGCAGCGTGGCCAGGTGCAGCCGGTTCCGCTCGCCGCCTGACAGGGTGCCGACCTTCTTCTGCTGGTCCGCGCCGCGGAAATTGAACCCGGCGCAGTAGGCCCGCGCATTCACCTCGCGGCCGCCGAAGTCGAGTGTATCGTGCCCGCCGCTGATCTCCTCATATACCGTCTTCGATGCGTCGAGCGCTTCGCGGCTCTGATCCACGTAGGCGAGCTGCACCGTGGAACCAATTTTCAATTCCCCCGCATCCGGCTGCTCCTGGCCCACGATCATCCGGAACAGGGTCGTCTTGCCGGCGCCGTTGGGCCCGATCACCCCGACGATCCCGCCCCGCGGCAGTGCGAAGCTGAGATTCTCGAACAGCAAGCGATCCCCATACCCCTTGGCGAGGCCGTCGGCGATCACCACCTCATCCCCAAGCCGCGGCGGGCGCGGGATGAGTATCTCGGCCGTACCCTCCCGCTCCCGCTCCCCTTCCGCCACGAGCTCCTCATACCGGCTGATGCGCGCCTTGTTCTTGGCCTGTCGCGCACGAGGCGCCAGCCGCACCCACTCGAGCTCGCGCTCGAGCGTGCGCCGCCGCGCCGAGGCTTGCTTCTCCTCGGTCTCCAGCCGCTTCTGCTTCTGCTCGAGCCAGGAGGAATAGTTGCCCTTCCACGGGATGCCCTGGCCCCGATCGAGCTCCAGGATCCAGCCGGCCACGTTGTCGAGGAAGTACCGGTCGTGCGTCACGGCCACCACGGTGCCGGGGAACTCCGCGAGGTGACGCTCGAGCCAGGCCACCGACTCCGCGTCGAGGTGGTTGGTCGGCTCGTCAAGCAGCAGGAGATCGGGTTGCTCGAGCAGCACACGGCACAACGCCACCCGCCGTCGCTCGCCGCCGGAGAGCGTCGTCACATCGGCCTCCCCCGGCGGAAGCCGGAGCGCGTCCATCGCGATATCGATCTTCCGGTCCAGCTCCCAGAGGCCCAGCGCCTCGATCCGCTCCTGGAGGGCTCCCTGCCGGTCGAGCAGCGCGGTCATTTCCTCATCCGACATCGGGTCGGCGAACTTGGCCGAGACCTCCTCGAACTCGGTCAACAGTGCCCGCTGCTCCCGGACCGCCTCCTCGACGTTGCCGCGCACGTCCTTCGACGGGTCGAGCACCGGCTCCTGCGGGAGGTAGCCGATCCGGATGCCGTCGGCCGGCCGCGCCTCGCCGATGAAATCGGTGTCCACGCCCGCCATGATGCGGAGCAGGGAGCTCTTCCCGGCGCCGTTGGCGCCGAGGACTCCGATCTTCGCGCCGGGAAAGAACGAGAGGTAGATCCCCTTCAGGATCTCCCGCTTGGGCGGGACGACCTTACCGAGGTTCACCATGGTGTAGATGTACTGGTAGGTAGCCATAGGGCGGGGAAGATAGCGGAAAACCGAAAGGGCACGCCAGCGGGCGTGCCCTTCCTCCGGTCCCTGCGGGGAGAACGGGAACTACGACAGGTGCTTGCTGACCATCTTGGTCATGTCGAACATCGACACCTTCGACCTGCCACCGAAGATCACGCGGAGGTTGTCGTCGGCGTTGATCATGCGGCGCTCCTTGGAATCCTGGAGCCCCTTCCGCTTGATGTACTGCCACAGCTTCTTGGTGACTTCCGTGCGCGGCAGCGGGCTCGAGCCCACGACCGCCGAGAGGGCAGCCGATGGCTTCATCGGCTTCATGAACGCCGCGGACGGCTTCCGCTTGGACGCCTTCTTGACCTTCCGCTTCGCCGTCTTCTTCATCTTCTTCTTCGCGACCTTCTTGGACTTCTTCACGGCCTTCTTCTTCGCCTTCTTCTTGGTGGCCATTAGCTGGTCTCCGTCAGAGGGTGAACGTCAGGATTGCCGCAGGGGAAAGCACCTCACTGCGGCCTCAAGATAGTGACTTTTCCCTCTGGCAACAATAGGAAAACGCCCGTTTTCCCTCGGAAATGCCCGGTGCGGGACCGACCGGGCGCCCGCCGGGGCCGACCGGCCTGTTCGCCATGCCGCCCTTCTTCCGAGGGAAACGGCTCACCCTGGGCTTCCCGGGGAACTTCGCGCCTCCACCGCGGGGGGTTGAAACCTGCGACCGTTTCCAGAGGTCAGGTTATCATCCACTGAACCTCTCACACCGGGAAACGTGCCCGATGCGATTGCTCCTCCTCGCCGCCCTCCTGGCGAATCTCCTGCCAACGGGGCTGCAGGCCCAGCGCGAAACGCCGGCCGCGACGTGCGCCCCCGACGATGCAGGCCTCCTGCTCCCCTCGGGCTTTTGCGGCATCCCCTTCGCATCGGGCCTCGGCCGGGTGCGACACCTGGCCGTCGCTCCCAACGGCGATGTGTTCGTCGCCACGCGCGGGGATTCGGGCGGCGTGATTTCCCTGCGTGACGCCGACGGGGACGGCCGCGCCGAAACGGTGCATCGATTCGGCCCCGGGGGCGGCACCGGCATCGCGCTCCGGCCCGACGCCCTCTACTTCGCATTGAACGACCGCGTGGTGCGGTGGACCTGGGCTCCGGGGCAACTGGAGCCGTCCGGTGAGCCGGTGACCATCTTGGGGAACCTGCCGACCGCCGGCAATCACGGCGCAAAGTCGATCG
>DASTCF010000117.1:0-15843 GCA_035711365.1 Gemmatimonadales bacterium | reverse complement strand
CCCGCCGCCGCCGGCGTCACGATCGTCGACAACGTGAGCGAGCTCCCGGCGCTGGCGGCCCGCCTTCGTGCCGCGCCTCTCGTGGCGCTCGACACCGAAACCTCCTCGCTCGAGCCCCATGATGCGGAGCTGATCGGCCTGTCGCTCGCCGCGAGTCCGACCGAGGTCTGGTACCTGCCGTTCGGACACCGCCCGCGCGGCGGCGCGCTCGCGGCGCCGGACCCGGTGACGAACCTGCCCCCGATCACCGACCCGGCCTGCGCCCCGATCGCGGAGCTCCTCCGCGACGCCGCGGTACCGAAGGCGGGCCACAACATCAAGTACGACTGGCAGGTTCTGCGGCGCGCCGGCATCGAGCTGGGCGGCGTGCGGTACGACTCGATGCTCGCGAGCTTCGTGCTCGACCCCGGCCGCCGCTCCCACGCCATTGACGCTCTCTGCCTCGAGCACCTGGGCCGGGTGATGCGGACCTACACCGACCTCGTGGGCAAGGGCAAGGCGCAGCTGCCGTTCGCCGAGGTCGCGGTCGCCGAGGCGGCCGCGTATTGCGGGGATGACAGCGCCACGGTGCTGGCGCTCGACCAGCTCTTCGCACCGCAGCTCGTCGAAATGGCGCTCGCGCCCCTGCTCGACGACGTCGAGATGCCGCTGGTCGAGGTGCTGGTGGACATGGAGTGGGCGGGCATCGCGATCGACCGCGAGCTCTTCGCCCGGCTCTCACGCGAGATGGGCGCCGACCTGCAGCGGCTCGAAGGGAGCATCTATGCCGCCGCCGGAAACGAATTCAACATCAACAGCCCGCGCCAGCTGGCCACGGTGCTGTTCGAGCAGCACCAGCTGCCGGTGCTGAAGAAGACCAAGACCGGCCCGTCCACCGACGCCGACGTTCTGGACCAGCTCGCCGCCCTGGGCCACGAGGTGCCCCGGCTCCTGCTCGAGTACCGCGAGCTCCAGAAGCTCAAGTCGACCTACGTCGATGTGCTCCCCACCCGGGTCAACGCGACGACGGGCCGCATCCACACCAGCTTCAACCAGACCGGCGCCGCGACCGGGCGTCTCTCCTCCTCCGATCCCAATCTCCAGAATATTCCCGTCCGCTCGCCGCGCGGCGAGGCGATCCGCGCCGGCTTCGTCCCCGGCGACGGTTGCCTGTTCCTTGCCGCGGACTACTCACAGATCGAGCTGCGCCTGATGGCGCACCTCTCGGGCGACCCGGCCTTCATCGAGGCCTTCCAGCGCGGGGACGACATCCATCGCGACACCGCGGCGATCATCTTCGGCGTGCCCGTCGCCGAGGTCACCGGTGAGATGCGGGCCCGCGCCAAGACGATCAACTTCGGCACGATCTATGGCCAGGGCGCCTTCGCGCTCGCCCGCCAGCTCGGCATCACGCAGGAGGAAGCGAAGGCATTCATCACCCAGTACTTCCAGCGTTTCGCCGGGGTGCGCACGTTCCTCGACCGCCAGGTGGAGATTGCGCGCGAGCAGGGCTATGTCGAGACCCTCCTCGGCCGCCGGCGCTACATCAGCGACTTGCGCGACAAGAATTTCAACCTGCGGGCCTTCGCCGAGCGGACCGCCCAGAACACTCCGCTTCAGGGCTCGGCGGCGGATCTCATCAAGGTCGCGATGCGGCGGATCCACGACGCGCTCCGGCAGGAGAGGTTCCGAACCAGGATGCTGCTGCAGGTGCACGACGAGCTGGTGTTCGAGGCGCCCGAGAACGAGGTCGAGCGGGTGACCCCGCTCATTCGCCGCCTGATGGAAGGCGCGGCCGAGCTCCGGGTGCCGCTGGTCGTCGATATCGGGGTGGGGAAGAACTGGCTGGATGCAAAAAGCTAGAGGACTGAGATGCGAGGACTGAGGACTGAGGTGCGTGCGTGTGCCGGATTCGTCTTCAGTCCTCAGTCCCCAGTCCTCAGTCCTTTCTAAGTAACGCCTCGTAGTCCGGCCTCCCCCGCAGCGCCGCGAAGTCCGGGTCGATTCTCAAGAGTGGTACCGAGAACAACAGGTTCCGGTTCAACGCGTTCCGCAGGTACACCACCGCCGAATCGGGATCCCCCACCAGGGCGTGAACGCGCGCCATCGCCACGAGGAGCTCGCCGCCGTACCACGCGTCCCGCTCCGGCGGCAGCAGGCTCAGCGCCCGCCGGGTCGCGGAGAGCGCCGCTTCACGCTCGCCGAGCCGCGTCGCCACCGATCCCGCCTCGTAGTGGGTCATGTAATCATCCGGCCGCTCGCGGCGCCGCCGCTCGACCAGGACGCGGGCCGAATCGTAGTGCGCCCGCGCGAGCTCCACCTTGCCCTGGTGTCGCGCCACGTCACCCCGCGTACGATGGACGAGTACCGGGTCCGCCGTTGTCGAATCTGCCGGCACCGCGGCCATGAGCGGGCCCAGCGAATCATCTCGGGTCGCGAGCGAGCCGAGATACGAGATGCTGCCAGTGGGATAGTCCCCCCCACCGACGAATTGGATGAGGCCCACGGCGCGGGCCGCATCGCGGACGTACCCGCGTGCCACCGCGGAATCGCCGCGCTGGAGCACGGCTACCTGCGCACGGCTCAGGAGGGCCTGCCCGTTCGCCGACTCGAAGGCGAGCGCTACCCGGAACACACTGTCCGCCTCGGCGTACCGGCGCGCCAGGAGCAGGGTCGTGCCGAGTTCCACCGCGTTGGGTGAACCCGGGTCGAGCTCCTGCTGGCGCGCGAGGCTCTGCAGGGCGTCCTCCAGCCTCCCCTGCCGGCGCTGGATGTAGCCGCCCAGGCCATACACCGCCGGGTTGGTCGGCTGCTGCCGGCGGATCGCCTCGACTTCCTTCAATGCCCCCTCGTAGTCGCGGAAGATCCAGTACCGGTAGTACGCCATCGCCTCGTGGCTGTCGGGGTGGTCGGGCGCCAGGGCGACCGCCCGGTCCACAGCCGTCTTCATCAGGCGGACGCGGGCGTCGGTGTGATCGTAGAAGCCCCACCACATGAAGCCGTGGGAAAAGGCGAGATCGCTCCACGCCCGCACGAAGGAACTGTCGAGCCCGATGGCGCTGTCGAGCAGCGCCTGTTGGGCTTCCAGATTGGCGCGAGACTGGCCCCGGTTGAGGACCGCCCTGGAACGCAGGTAGTACTCGTACGCACGCTGGTTCGATGTGGGGCGCTCGGCGAGCGCGCGTCGTTCGGGCTCGAGCAGCGCCACGCCCAGCGCCTGCACGACACGCTCTCCAATCTGCGATTGCACGGCGAAGATGTCGGCCAGCGTGGTGTCGTACTGGCCGGCCCAGACGTGCGCATCGTCCGAGACGCGAATGAGCTGGGGCGTGACCCGCACCCGGCGCTGGCCGTCTCCGCCCTTGGCCCAGCGGACGCTCCCCTCGAGCACGTAGCCCACGCGGAGCTCGCTGCCGATCTCCTGCAGCGTCTTGGGGCTGTCGCGGTAGCGATCCGCGCTGGTGCGGGAGGTCACGATGATCCCGCTCACGTTGACCAGCCGGCTCGTGATCTCCTCCGTGAGCCCGTCAGTGAACGCGCGGTCCTCCTCGCTGCCCAGATTCTTGAACGGGAGCACCGCGAGCCGCGTGAGCGAGTCGACAGATGCAACCGCAGTTGCCTTCCCCGCGTCCCCGCTTCCCCGCTTCCCCGCCACCAACCATCCAATCGCCACCACCCCCAGCACTGCCGCCGCGATCCCCGCCGGCAGCAGCCACTTCGGCCGTGGCGGCGCCTTCGGCACCGGCACCGCCATGGTCGGCGTGGTGCCACCGCTCGGCGTGGCCATGAGCTCGAGCTGCTGGGCCAGCTCCTCCGCCGTCTGCCAGCGGTCGGCCGGCTTCTTCTCGAGGCAGCGGGCCACGAGCGCGGCGAGCGCCGGCGGCACGGACGGCCGGGTATCGGTGACCGGGCGCGGCGCCTGCGTCACGTGCGCGGCCAGCAGGGCCTGCGCGGTCGACCCCACGAACGGCGGCTGGCCGCTCAGCATCTCGTACGCCAGCACGCCGAGGGCGTAGATGTCGGCGCGGTGATCCACATGCGGGTCGGCGGACGCCTGCTCCGGCGCCATGTAGGCCGGCGTGCCCATCGCCATCCCGGTGGACGTCACGCCGTGCCCGCCGGTGGCCTCGGAGAGCGCCTTCGCCACGCCGAAATCCGTCACCAGGGCGTGGTTCCGGCTGATCATCACATTGTCCGGCTTGATGTCGCGATGGACGACGCCGCGCTCGTGCGCGCAGGCCAGCGCCTCCGCCACGTCGCGGAGCAGCTTCACGGCCACCGGCACCGGGAGCTCACCCTCGCGCGACAGTTTCGCGCGGAGCGATTCGCCCTCGACGAACGGCATGGTGTAGTAGAGAAACTCGGGCCCGGCCGCCCCGCCCCCGCTTTGTCCGGCGGAAAACAGCGGAACGATGTTCGGATGGCTGAGGCCCGCGGCGACCTGGATCTCGCGGCGGAACCGGTCCGCGGAGAGCGCCTGCGCCAGCTCGGGCGGGAGCACCTTGATGACGACCTTGCGGCCCAGCGCCGTCTCCTCGGCCAGGAAGACGCGACTCATCCCGCCGCCGCCGAGCTCGCGCTCGAGTCGGTACGTGCTGCCGAAGGCGATCTGGAGGGTATCGAGGAGGGATGGCACTGTAAAGAAGTGTACGGGCTATGCCCGGGAGACGCCAGTAATCGGCGGGTCGGCGCTACTGACCCGCTGACCCGCTGGCCCCCTGACCCGCCGTGCTCCGCACACCCGGCCACCAATTCCACCGCCCCGCGAGGTGCATGAACGCGGGAACGAGAATCATCCGGATGACGGTGGCGTCGAGCAGCACGGCCACGGCCAGGCCGAAACCCAGGAACTGCACCATCAGCACCCGCGCGAACGCGAACGCCCCGAAGACCAGGATCATGATGAGCGCGGCCGACGTGATGACCGACGCCGTCGCGGAGAGGCCTTCCATCGTAGCCTCGTCGTTCTTCCCGGTGCGGTCGTAGGCCTCCTTGATCCGGCTCAGCAGGAACACCTCGTAGTCCATGCTCAGGCCGAAGACAATCGCGAAGACCAGGATCGGCACGACGACGTAGATCGCTGAGGTCGGGCCGTCGAGGCCAAGGAGCGACGCGCCGATGCCGTACTGGAACACCAGCACGCTGAGCCCGAAGGTGGCGCTCACCGACAGGGTGTTCATGATGATCGCCTTGAGCGGCACCAGGACCGATCGGAACGCCACCGCGAGCATCACCGCGGTGGCGCCGAGGACGAGGAGGATCAGCAGCGGAAAGCGCCCCAGCAGGTCGTCCTGGAAGTCGATGGCCGACGCCACGTAGCCGCCCACGGTGATCTTCGCGCCCTTGAGGCCGCGGAGGTTGCCGGTCGAGCGCGCCCGGATGTCGCGCACCAGGTCCATCGTGGTCGTGAGGGAGGTGGTGTCGGCGGGGATCACGTCGATCAGCGTGACGCGGCCGTCCCGGCTCAGGTAGCCGTCGAGGAAGTCCCCCAGGTCCTGCCGGGCCTGCTCGCGGTCGCTGTAGAGCACGGAATACTCGAGCAACGACGCGCCGGGCTTGGCCGTCATGAGGCTCAGCGTCCGGCGAACGCGGGGATCGGCGGTAATCGAATCGCCCAGGTTGCGGATGCCACGGAGCCGCGTCGCGGCCGTGGCCTCCTCGCCCTCGGGCACCTCGATCAGAACCCGGACCGGGCGGACCGCCCCGCCGGCCCCCATCTGTTCGAGGACCTCGATGCCCTGGCCTGCTTCGGTGGCGGTGGGCCACCAGTGGCGGGACGGCAGTCCGATCCTGATGAGGAACAGCGGCGCCGTCAGCAGCGCGATGCCGATGCCTCCCAGTGTGAGCGCGCGGTATGGATGGCGGCTCAGGCTCCGGGCCCAGCGCTCCCAGATGGTGGGCGCGTGGTACCATGCCAGCCGTCGGGCCAGCCAGCGGGGGGTGTCGATTCCGCGGCCCAGAATGGCAAGCGCGGCGGGGAGCAGCGTCACGGACAGCAGCACCGCCACCGCGACGACCACGAGGCCGCCGATGCCGATGCTGCGGGTCTCGATCATCGGCGTGATGAGCAGCGCCGCGAAACCCACCAGCACGGTCATGCCCGACGTGATGACCGCGCCGCCCGCGGTGAGGATCGTGCGGCGCGCGGCCTCCTGGCGGCGGTGCCCGCGCTTGAGCTCCTCCCGGAACCGCGTCACGATGAGCAGCGAATAGTCGATCCCGACGCCCAGCCCGATCATCGTGGTCATGTTGAGCACGAAGACCGACATCGGCGTGAGCTTCGCGATGAAGCCGATCGCCGTCAGGGCCACGAAGATCGCGAGCACCCCCACGATGACCGGGAGGATCGCCGCGACCAGCGCGCCGAACGCGAGGACCAGCACCACGAGCGCGAGCGGCAGGATCCGGATCTCGCTGCGGCGGCTGTCGTCCGCGCTGACGTTGCGGATATCGAGGTCGAGCGGGGCCCGTCCGGTCACGATGATCCGGTAGTCCGCAGAGTCGGGGAAGGAGGCCATCGCCCGTCGCACCGCCGCCCGCGCCGGCACGACGTACCGGCCGGCCTGGTCGCCGGTCACGCCGAGCGCCGCGAGCAGGAAGGTGGTGCGGCCATCCTTGCTCAGAAACAGCGAATCGTTGGTGGAGGGGAAGGAGAGGATCGACCGGACGTACGGCTCGCGCGCCAGCTGCGCGCTCAGGCTATCGAAGACACTGCGCGTCCGGGGGTGGTCGAGGGGCGATGGCGCCTGGAGCGTGACGGCGAAGAACTCGCCGACCGAGCGGTCGAACCGCTCCTGAAGCATCCGGTCGGCGCGGGTGGCCTCCGTATCGCGCGTGCTCCCGCCGCGGATGTTGAGCGTTTCCTGGGTATGCCGTGCCCGCGCCACGGCGAATCCGCCGAGGACCACCCAGACCACCACCACAATCCACCGCCAGCGAACGAGGCCGCGGGCGAACAGCTGCATTAGCACGACGTGTTCGTCTCCCTCGCTCCGGGGCGCCTGCCCGCCCGCTCATCCGGCCAATGTTAGAGGTCGCCTTCCCCCTCCGCTACTGCCCGCTGGCGAGGCGAGGTACCTCCGATTCATATTGCAGTCATATGAATCGCACACTGCTCGCCGTGGTCGCCGTGCTCATCGCCGCCCTGGTCGTGAGCCGCCTGGCGCGTTCCGGTGCGGACCGCCCGGAGGCGTCCTCTGCGGCCCCCGCTCCCGCCCCGACTGTCACCGCGGCCGCGCAGGCACCCGCCGGCGACCCCCTCGCGCCAGCTCGCGCCCTCCTCGCCGAAAACGCCGGACAAACATACCTCGATTCCCTGCTCAACAGCACCGATTCGCTCGTGCGCCGGTGGCCGGATCGGGGCGGCCAGGCGTTCCGCGTGGCCATCATCGAGGGCGGCTCCCCGGACTACGATCCCCGGATGGCGGACTTCGTTCGCGAGGCCATCAACCGCTGGGAGTCGGCCGGCCTCGGCTACTGGTACTCGTGGACCGCCGACACCTCGGACGCGGACATCACCTTCGGCTGGAGGAAGACCTTCGGCCTCCGGAACCAGGCCGGCCAGACCGACCTCTCGTGGGACAAGGCGGGCAACGTGCTCCACGCGTCCGTCGTACTCGCGACGCGGAACGGTGAGGATTCGCTCTTCACGGACGAGGCGCTGCTCGACGCGGCCATCCATGAAGTCGGGCACGCGATGGGGATGCCGCACTCCGCCGACAGCGCCGACGTCATGTTTCCGACGACGCGCACCGGCACCCTGACGGAACGCGACCTCGCGACCGCCCGGCTGCTTTACCTCCTGCCGCCTGGCCCCCTGAAGGGGCCGCCGCCCCAGTAACCGCCTCGTGTTAGCCACGCTGCTGCTGGTGGGTGGGGCCTGGATGACTCAGGGCCCCACCGATGCTTTCGGGGAGGTCGCCTCGGAGGTGCGGCGTGGTATCACCCGGGGGCTGTACCCTGGCGCCGTGGTCGTCGTGGGGCGGCGGGACTCGATCCTGTATGCCGAGGGGTTCGGGCACTTCACGTGGGACCGGCGGACGCACGTCCCCAAACCCGCCGAGTCGCTTTGGGACCTCGCCTCCCTGACGAAAGTGGTCGCGACAACGACCGCAGCGGCGGTGCTCGTGGAGCGGGGGCGTCTGGACCTCGACGCTCCCGTGGGGACGTACCTGCCCGCCTTCGCAGGCGGCGGAAGGTCGGCCGTCACCGTGCGGATGCTGCTCGATCACACCAGCGGCCTGCCGCCGTATCTCCCCTTCTTCCGCTGGGCGGGCTCCCGCCGGGCCGCGGTCGACTCGGTCTTCGCGGCGCCGCTCGACTTCGTGCCGGGCGATACCGCGCGCTACAGCGACCTCAACGCCATCCTCCTCGGATTCATCGTCGAGGCCGTTGCGGGCGAGCCCCTCGACCAGTTCACCCAGCGTGAGATCTTCGCGCCGATCGGGATGCACCTGACTCTGTTCCGGCCGGCTGACTCGCTCCGGCCTCGTATCGTCCCGGCGCGCGCGGAAGGAGGGAAGCCCATCCCCGGGCTCCTGAGCGACCAGAACGCCGTAGCGCTCGGCGGCGTCGCGGGCCACGCGGGGCTCTTCTCCACCGGAATCGATCTCGCTCGGTTCGCCCAGGCATGGCTCGCGGCCACCGGGACGCCCGAGGGGCAGCTGCTCCAGGTGACGACCGTGCATACCTTCCTCGAGCACAGACCGCGCTCGGGAAGCCGGCTCCTCGGCTGGGATTCTCCTGACTCGGTAATGGTGCACCCGTCGGTATTCGGATCCCTTTCGACCCGGACCGCATTCGGGCACACCGGGTGGACGGGCACACTGCTCTGGATGGATCCTGCCCGCGACCTCTTCGTGGTGTTCCTGACCAACCGGAGTCTGGCCCCAAAACGGCGCAACTCGATCGTCGAAATGCGTGAGGTCCGCTCCCGGGTGTCCGACGCGGTGATTCGAGCGACCGGCCTGCCCTGCGAGGCCGTCGCGACCTCGTGTTGACTCCCGTTCTGCTTTATGACGGACGATGCGCGTTCTGCCGGCGATGGGCCGCCCGACTGGCGCGGTGGGACGGGGCCGGCCGGATCGCCCAGGTGCCCATGCAGGAGCGGCATGCCGTGCCCGGCCTCCCGCCCCTGAGCGACGCAGCGCTGGATCGGGCGATGCACGTAGTGCTGCCGGATGGCAGGGTGGAAGCTGGCGCGCGCGGGTTCGTGGCGGTCCTGCCATGGCTGCCGGGCGGCCGGACGATCCGCCCGCTCTTCCGGATTCCGGGATCGGTCTGGCTGGCGGAGCGGGTTTATGCGTGGGTGGCACGCCGCCGGCACCGGTTCGGCTGCGGCAACGACGCCTGCCCCCTGCGTTGACCGGGATGGCAGCCGCGGACTAGTTTCGGATCAGGAGGTGCCGCATGCAGACGAGCGAGACGATTCGGAAGGCCCTGAAGGGGGTCAAGGACCCCGAGCTGGGCCTCAACATCATCGACCTGGGGCTGGTGTACGACATCGACGTCAACGATACCGGGGATGTCCACATCCGGATGACGCTGACCAGCCCGGGCTGCCCGTCGGGACCGGAGATCACCGGCGACGTGAAGAACCTCGTGGCCGATCTCGAGGACGTGAACTCCGTGGAGGTGGAGGTCGTCTGGGAACCCTACTGGACGCCGGAGCGGATCGATCCGCGGGTACGCGCGTTCCTCGGCTAGGTTCGTGGACTGAGGACTGAGGACTGAGGACTGAGGACTGAGGTTTGAGGACGAATCTGCCCAGTCCTCAGTCCTCGTACCTCAGTCCTTCTTAACTACCCGTACTGCCTCAAGAAGCTCGGCGCCGAACTCCTCCCGCTGCCACTTCCGCATCGACCGCACCCCCTCGAGCTCCTCGAGGGTGGTCGGTGCGCGGCGGGCGATTTCTTCCAGCGTCCCGTTCGGGCAGGCCACACCGGGCGCCAGGTCGAGTCGTTGCGCAATGGCATTCCGTGCCGCCTTGAGCCGCTCGAGTCGTTCATCGTAGCTGGGATCGGCTGGCCGGCGGGGAGCGCGGGGGATTCGCGGCCATTGATCCTCCGGCAGCGTCAGGGCGCGCTCGACGGCGGCGAGGATCTCGGTGCCCCGGCGAGCCAGGGTGTCGGGCCCCACGCCCGGAATCTTCTTGAGGGCGTCGAGCGTGGTCGGCGGCTGCTTGGCCATCGCGAGGATCGGCTCGTTGTTGAGGATGCGGAACGCCGCGCGGTCCAGCTTGCGCGCTGTGGCCTCCCGCCAGCCGAAGACCTCGCGGAGGACGGCCAGCGAACGGCCCCGGAGTGCCTTGGCACCTTTGAGCCGCAGGAACCCGGGCTCGCCATTCTCCGCGGAGCCCCACGACACTCCCTCCAGCAGCTGGAACTCTTCCTCTACCCAAGCCAACCGGCCTCGCGCGGCCAGCAGCTCCCGCAGCAGGTCGCGCAGCGCCGGCAGGTGATGGGTATCGGTGGCGGCGTACGCGAGCATGGCATCGCTGAGCGGCCGCGCCGACCAGTCGGCGCGCTGGAACTTCTTGTCCAGCTTCACGCCGAAATGCTTCTCGAGCAGCGCCGCGAGCCCGATGCCCGGTTCGTTGAGGAATTGCGCCGCCACCCTCGTGTCGAACAGCGCCCGCGCGCGAAATCCATACTGGCGCGCGAGGAGGCGGAGGTCGTAGTCCGCATCGTGGAAGATGACCTCGACCGCGGGGTCACCCAGCAGCGCGCCGAACCGGGCGAGATCAGGGACGGCGAGCGGGTCGACGACGGCGGTCGCAGACCGCGTCGAGATCTGCAGCAGGTAGACCTTGTCTTCGTAGCGATGGAAGCTCGCGGCCTCGGTATCCACCGCGACCAGCGAGTCGGTGCGGGCGACCTCGAGAAAGGCGTCGAACTCGGCCTGAGTGGCGAGGAGCGTGTATGCTGTCACGCCGGAAAGGTCGCGGCACGTCGATGCCGCCGCAACTGTCCTGAAAATACACTTAATGTCGTGCTACTGTAATGACAGAGATGCGACGCCGATGTCACTATTCGCGCTTGCTGACCTGCTCCAACCCTGCGGCGATCTCGTCGAAGGCCTTCGAGAGCACCTTGAAGAACTCGGCGTCCGGTGTCGGCGTCCCACCCATGGCGGCCTCCACCTGGATCTTCCGCGCGAGCCGCGCGGCGTGGCGAATGTAGTCGGTGGCTGGTGGCATCGGTCCCTCGTGTCGGGTCGTCGTGGTTCAGCGAAATCTGCATCTTCTATGTAATCTGTGACATGCCTGGCACCCCCGTCACCCTGACTGTCTACCCCGACCAGTGCGATACCTTCGGGCACCTGAACCAGGCGGCGTTCCTGAGCCTGTTCGAGCGCGCACGATGGGAGATGATGGCCCGCGGCCCCGGCCTCGATTTCTTCACCCAGCATGGCGCCTGGCTGGCCGTGCGCAAGGCCGCCATCGAATACCACGCCTCGGCATATCCCGGGGATGTCCTCCGGTTCCACCAGGCCCTGACCCGCCTCGGCAGAACCAGCTTCACGCTGCGCCAGGTGGCCCGACAGGCCCGGGACGAGACTCTCGTCGCGAGCGCGGAGTTCGTCATCGTGTGCATCGACGCCGAGGGACGTCCAGTGCCGGTACCGGCCGACCTGGGAGAGCTGCTCTCGCCTCCGCCTCACCCCGACGGTGAGCTGCGCCGCATCGAGGTGCATGGCGTCGAGCTCGCCCTCGACGACCGGGGAGGCGGGCCCGCCGTGCTCTTCGTCCACGGCTACCCGCTGGATCATTCGATGTGGCGGCATCAATTGGCGGAGCTGGAGGGGTGCCGCCGCATCGCGCCGGATCTTCGCGGCCTCGGCCGCTCCGATGCCCCGGACCTCGGCTATTCGATGGCGACCTATGTCGAGGATCTCGTCGCCCTGCTCGATGCGATCGGGGTGGATTCCGTCGTGTTGTGCGGACACTCAATGGGCGGCTACATCGCGTTCGAATTCCTGCGCCGCTACCGGCAGCGTGTTCGCGGCGTCGTGCTCGCCGGCACCCGGGCACAGGCCGACAGCACCGAGGGCCGCAAGGCGAGGGATCTCGCGATGCAGGAGGCGCGCGAAGGCGGAGCCGCGCTCATCGCCGAGCGAATGCTGCCGCGCCTCCTGGCAACCTCCGCCTCGCCGGACCTCCGCGAGGAGGTCCGGGCGATGATGGGCGCCGCGCCGGTGGCCGGCATTATCGGGGCGCTCGCGGCGATGCGTGACCGGCCCGACTCGACCGCGCTTCTCCCGGAGCTCGCCGGGCTGCCGACCCTTGTGGTGGTGGGAGAAGAGGATCGGCTCGCGCCGGTCGCCGATGCGGAGTTGATTGCGAAGGGAATCCCCGGGGCCCGGCTGGCGATCGTGAAGGGGGCCGGCCACCTGGCCCCCCTCGAGCGGCCTACCGAGGTGAATCACCTGCTCAAGAGCTTTCTCGAATCGCTCTGACGCGTGGGTTGGCTTCGCCTGCCCATCTGCCCATCTGCCCATCTGTTTTTGTGATCTCCATCACATGAAACCATTTACGGGACTCGGGCGTCTATAGCATTGAGGTGGCGGTTCGGCCGGATGTTCATCAGGCTCCCGACATCTCATCTCTCCTTCCAGATTCGACCCCGGGGTCGCGGCCAGGCAGTACGGCCCCGCGGGTCGCCTCTCTCTTTAAGAGTGGGCGGATGGGCGGCGAGGCAGATGGGCAGCGGATGCCCTTCCCTGTCCCTCGCGTGTACTGCCCATCCGCCCATCTGCCCATCCGCCCATCTACATTCATTCCACTCACACAAACGGCGCGAAGCCGAAGCCTCGCGCCGCGCAGGGACAGGACTCGCGCTCCCGCTATCGTTTCGGCGGGCCCGGTGGCGTGTCGCTGTTGAAGATGTCCTTGTTGAGCGCAATGAAGGACGTGTACTGTGCCGGCACGTCCTCCTCAGGGAAAATGGCGGTGACCGGGCACTCTGGCTCGCACGCGCCGCAGTCGATGCACTCGTCGGGGTGGATGTACAGCATATCCTCCCCTTCGTAGATGCAGTCGACGGGACAGACATCCACGCAGGCGCGATCCTTGACGCCGATACAGGGTTCCGTGATCACATACGTCATCGTGCCAGCCACTCCCTGGGGTTTGATCGTCGCCGCCGGGCGGGGGATGCGGCGTACGCACGGGCAAGTTATACGAACCCCCACCGTGCGGCGCAAGGGGTTCCGTAGCGTCATCGCATTGATCGCACTCTGCATACTCGCGGTGCCGCTCGCCTCGCAGGTGCCCGCCTGCACCACCGGCCGCACCGCGCTCGTGCTGTCCGGCGGCGGCGCGAAGGGTTTCGCCCACCTCGGGGTGCTCCGTACGCTCGACAGCCTCGGTGCCAGGCCGGACATCGTGGTCGGCACCAGCATCGGTGCCATCGTCGGCGCGCTCTACGCCAGTGGCTACAGCCCCGCGCAGGCGGATTCGATCGCCGGGTCCCATTCGCTCTCGGCGCTCTTCGAGGACAAGGAGCTTCGCGTTCCTCGACCGTGGTGGCCGCAAGTGCCGCTGCTGATGTGGGAGGAGGGGGAGAAGGGGCTCTCGCTCCAGAGCCCCGCCGTGGGTGAGGGTGACGCGAACGCGCTCCTGTCCGCCGTCTTCCTGCACGGAAACCTGCTGGCCCGCGGCGACTTCGATCGCTTGCCCATTCCTTTCCGCGCGGTCGCCACCGACCTCGAGACGCGCGAGACCGTCGTGCTCGACGGTGGCGACCTTGCGCAGGCAGTCCGCGCGAGCAGCGCGGTGCCGTTGGTGTTCACGCCGGAGCGCATCGGTTCCCGCCTCCTGACCGACGGCGGGCTCTCCGCCAACATCCCGGTCGCGGTGGCGCGCGCGCTTCCCGGCGTGACACGGGTCATCGTCTCGGACGCGAGCGGCCGGCCGCTCAACGCCGATGAGCTGGCCGAGGGACCGCTCGCCGTCGCCGATCAGCTCGCCGTCTTCCTCTTTCAGCAGCCGGCGGCTCCGGCCCATGCCGGCGACGTCTACATCCGGGTGGACGTGGAAGGGTTCAAGGACCTCGACTTCTCTCCGGGAGCGCTCGACTCGCTCCGCCTCCGCGGCCGTCGCGCCGCGGACTCGATGCTGTCCCGCGCGTCGTGCCTTCCGAGAGCACCGCGACGAAGCCCCGAGCCGCCCACCCACATCGAAGGAGTTGAGGTGACCGGCGGTACCGCCGAGGATCGCGAGGTGCTCGAACAGCTCCTCGGATTGACCGAGGGCCCGCTCGATGAGCGCGCATTGTCGCGTGAGCTCGAGCGCCTGAGCCAGGTCGATGCCTACCGGGCGGTCTGGCTCAACCCGAGGGGCGAGGCCGCCGCGGTCGAGTTCCGGACACGGGTCCGCCCGGCCTCCGAGCGCCTGGCCGGCACCACCGTGATCTATGACAACGATCTTGGGCCCCGGCTCGGCATGACCTATCTGGACCGGCGGCTGTTTGCATCCCCGCTCGAGCTCGGTCTCGCGGTCGGGCTCAGCCGCCGCGAGTCGGACCTCACGGCGGGGCTGCGCCGGTATTTTGGCGCCGTGCGCTCCCGACTCTCCCCAGCGGTGGTCGCCTATCTCGCCGAGGAGGACATTCCGATCTACGACGGCGGCGATCAGGTGGGGCAGCCCACGACTCGGCAGGCCGTCCTGTTCGCCGGCCTGGAGCGGGAATTTTCCACCGGCTGGGTTCTCTCGGCGGGTTTCGACGGAAGGCTCTGGCTGGATTCGACGAGGTCGTTCGATCCCGAGGCGTCGGGCGACGACGGCCAGAGCGCCGGCGGACGGCTCCGGCTCGAACGACACCCCGGCGGCGTCACCGCCACCACCGAGGCGATCGTGTCCGCGGACTTCCAGCGTATATCCGGTGAATATGCCGTGGATGTTCACTTGGGAAAGACGACGCTGACCCCGCGCATCCGGGCCGGCTGGGGGGACGGGCTTCCGCTGCAGAATCAGTTCCCGCTCGGTGGCGATGAAGGATTTCCCGGCCACCCGACCGAGGGGGTGCGCGGCGACCGGGAATTGTTCGGCAGCCTGCAGGGCAACGTCCCGCTCGGCGGGGGGCCCCTCAGTCTCCGCGCGATGCTGGCCGCGGGCCGCAGCGCGATCGGCACCGAATCGGTGCTCGACGATTCGTGGATCGGGGGGTTGCGGCTGGGCGTCGGCATCGACACCCCGCTCGCCGTCGTGCGGTTCGAATACGGCTTCGCGACCGACGGGAGCGACAATCTGTTTGTGAGGGTGGGGAAGTGGTTCTAAACAGATGGGCAGATGGGCAGCGAGGCAGATGGGCGGTTGTGTCTCGGGTCGAACCGGCCCCGCGCTAACTGCCCATCGGCCCATCGGTCCATCGGCCCATCCTACAGTAATCCCGTCAGCGGTGTGGCATAGCTCGCCTGCCGCGCCTCGGGTTCGCCGTAGCGCCCGTTCACGGCGTGGAGCCGGTTCCACTCTTCCCGCAGGCAGAAGGGATCCAGGCCGTGCGGCCGATCCACGGCGAGCACGCCGTCCAGGTGGTCGATCTCGTGCTGCAGCAGCTCCGCCCGGTCACCCTCCAGATCCACCTCGTGCTCCTCCCCCTTGAGATCCTGGTAGCGGACGCGAACCCGGTAGGCGCGGGCAACGCGCACCAGCAGGTTCGGGAAGGAGAAGCAATCGTCCCAGACGGTGAAGTCCTCGTTGCCGATGTCCACGATCTCGGGGTTGATCAGCGGCCACGGCTTGTCCATCTCGACGTAGAGCATACGGACCGGCGCGCCGATCTGCGGCGCGGCGATCGCCCGCCCGCTCCCGAATCGCGACTGCCAATCGCGCAGGGTTTCCTTCATGTCGTCCAGGATGACCCG
>DASTCF010000116.1:0-11795 GCA_035711365.1 Gemmatimonadales bacterium | reverse complement strand
GTATTCATTCATCTGGAGATCCCGGATGATGAAGGCGAGCGGACCGCTGGCGAGTTGCTGATCTTCCGGACTCTCGAAGCGCAGCGCCTCGTTTTCCGTCTCTGCCACGCGATCGGCGTCGGCGGAGTTCTCCTCCCCGATGATCAGCGTCGAGAATCCCGCGAACGACCGGTAATCCGGCCGGCGGCGGGGGTCGAGTGCGTCGACGTGAAGGCTCACGAAAAGGTCACAGGTCGCGTCGCAGGTCGGCGCGCGCTGGAGCAGGTTCGGCCGGACATCCGTTGTGCGGGTCATCCGCACCTTCACGCCCTGCCTTTCGAGTTCCGCGCGCAGCAGGAGGGCGACCTGCAAGGTGACGTGCTTCTCGCGAACGCCGGCCGGGAAGAACCGCCCCGGGTTACCGGGATCATCGCCGCCGTGTCCGGCATCTACCGTCACGATGTGTCCGGGCAGCAGACCGTTCGGGAGGCGCTTCGGTGCCGCGGGCGCGGGCGGCGCGACCTCGACCAGATGCCCGCTTGCCGCGTCAAAGTGATAGCGCTCCCCGAAAAACCGCGGGAGCATCTCGGCCACGAATTGGTACGGGACGAAGAGGGAATCACCGCGGACCGTCGCTGGACCCGCCAGCGGCTCGAGCCGGCCATTGAAGCGCACGAGAGCCGCGTCGAGGAGGAATTCGAATGTCTGTCGCGCAATGACGACCTCGGCCCACGCGTCCACGCGGCGGCTGGTGCCGTTGAGCGCCGCCACGAGCGGGGCGGCCGGGAGCAGCGGCAGTCCTGTGGCGTCGCGCAGGATGGGCATGCGCGTCTCGCCGCGCGGGGTCGAGACAATCAGCTCGGCCGGAGCCGCCGGCCCCCGGGCCACCACGAGGAGCAGTAACAGGCCAATCACCGGCGGCGCCTCACAGAGACGGCGCGGGCCATCTCCCGGTCGGCGATGCGACGCTTGAGATCCTCCCGCTTGTCGTGCTGCTTCTTCCCGCGCGCGAGGCCGACCGCCACCTTGGCATGGCCGTCCTTGAAGTACAATTCCAGAGGCACCAGGGTGAGGCCCTCCCGTTCGACTCCGCCGATGAGGCGGTTGATCTCACGGCGGTGGAGGAGCAGCTTGCGGGACCGCACCGGCGGGTGATTGTAGCGGTTTCCCTGCTCATACGGGGTGACGTTCATGCCTTCGAGAAACGCCTCACCATTCTTCACGCGCGCATAGGCTTCCTTGATGGACGCCTTCCCGGCGCGGAGCGACTTGACCTCGGTCCCGGTCAGCACCAAGCCCGCCTCCCACGTCTCGAGGATGTGGTAGTCGTGGGTCGCCTTCGGGTTGCGGGCGACCGAGATCCGGCGCTCCTTCGGCGCGGGGGGATTGGCACTCACAGGATGCTCGTAAGCCGAAGATAGACACAGAGTTCGGAGGGGTCAACGACTGGCTTGACGCCGGGGAGGCCGCTCCACTACCTTTGCCGCCCACGCCGAAGTGGTGGAATTGGTAGACGCGCTGCGTTCAGGGCGCAGTGGGCGCAAGCCCGTGGGGGTTCGAGTCCCCCCTTCGGCACTCAGTAGCGCAACATCCCCGGCTCCACCTCCCGCGCCCACGCGTCAATCCCACCGGCAAGACTCCGCACCCGCGAGAAGCCCGCCGCATGCAGCAGCTCCAGCGCCCGCAACGACCGCGCGCCGTGGTGACAATAGGTCACGATGTCGGCTCGGGTGTCCAGATCCTGTGCCCCGCCCGGAAGGTTCCCGAGCGGGACCAGCCTCGCGCCGCCCAGGTGAACCATTTCCCATTCGTGTGGCTCCCGCACGTCCAGAAGGACGATCGGCGATCCCGCCTCGAGTTCGGTGCGGAGGGCCGCCGGGGTCACCTCGCGTTCGGACACGACCGCCGGCGGCTCCACACCACAGAAGGCCTCGTAATCCACCAACTCACGAATGGTCGGGGCCGCGCCGCAGAGTGGACAGCCCGGGTCCTTGTGCAGCCGGAGCTCGCGGAACCGGAGGGCGAGCGCGTCGAAGAGGAGCAGGCGGCCGACCAGAGACTCCCCGGCACCGAGCACCAGCTTGATGGCCTCGAGCGCCTGCAGGCTGCCGATTACTCCCGGCAGCACGCCGAGGACCCAGGCCTCGGCACAACTGGGAACGAGTCCGGGCGGTGGCGGCTCCGAATAGAGACACCGATAGCAGGGGCCGCGCGCGGCATCGAAGACGGAGACCTGACCCTCGAAACGGAAGATGGCACCATACACATTCGGCTTGCCCGCGAGCACCGCCGTGTCGTTGACGAGATATCGGGTCGGGAAGTTGTCGCTGCCATCGACGATCACGTCGAATTCGCCGAGGATGCCTTGCGCGTTCGCAGAGGTCAGCCGCTCGGAGAACTTCTCAACCGTTACATGGGGATTGAGGTCGTGCAGGCGGGATTCCGCCGAATCCGTCTTGGCCGTACCGACATCACTCGTCCCGTGCAGCACCTGCCGCTGAAGGTTCGTCAGGTCGACCGCATCGGAATCCACGATGCCGAGCGTGCCGATTCCCGCCGCGGCGAGATAGAGCGCCGCGGGCGAGCCGAGGCCGCCCGCACCCACCAGCAGTACCCGGGCCGCCTTGAGGCGCCGCTGGCCCTCCGGCCCGACTTCCGGCAGCAGGAGATGCCGCGAGTATCGAAGCAGCTCGTCCTGGGAGAGCCGCGCGGCGAGGCGGGAGACGGGGGGCGATGTCATTCAGGAACAATACAAAGAAAAAACCCGACCGTCTGGCCGGGTTCCATTGGCGCGCAGCGGGGGGATCAGCCGGCGACGCCAACCGTCACCATCTCCTGTACCTGCGACTCCTGCTTCATCAAGTCCGCCAGCGAGATGCTCATCAGCAACTCGTCCACCCGCTGCTGGAGCGCCTGCCACACGGGCCGGATGCTGCATTGCCCGTCGGGCCGGCAGCGCTCCGTGTCCACCTGGTGGGTTTCGCAGTTGATCTCGAAGGTCTGGTGTTCGCAGGCCGTCATGACATCGCGCACGGAGATCCTGTCGGGCTCCCGGGCGAGATAGTAGCCACCCCGCGCACCCCGTACGCTTTCCACGAGTCCCGCGCGGCGCAGCCGAAGCAGAATCTGCTCGACGTAGTCGCCCGGAAGGCGCTCGGTCTCGGCGAGCTCCCGCGCCGCGACTGGCCGCGCCCCGCCGCGTCGGGCAAGGTGCAGCGCGATGATCAGGCTGTATTCGGTCCAGGTCGTGACACGCATGGGGGGTGAATATGCCAGTGGATTCGTCGGTTATCAAGGAAATGTGGATGAAACCGGGCTGAAGAAAGCTTCACCCAGGCCGTCCCGCTCCACCCGGAGTTCCCGTCCCGCCGGGCACTCCCAGCTCCGTCATGGCCCGAAGGTTCAGGACGGCCTCGAGCTCCTCGGGTGGGAGCAGCCGCTTCTGCTCGAGGAGCTGCTTCACGGTGAGCCCCGTCGCGATGGCTTCCTTGGCGAGCTTCGCCGCTTCGGCGTAGCCGATCCGCGGCGCCAGTGCCGTGACCAAAGCAGGACTACGCTCGAGCCAATAGGCGCACCGGACTTCGTCCGCCCGAATGCCCTGGACACACCGTTCGGCGAGGACGCGCGTCGCATTGGCGACGATCATCAAGCCGAACACGATGTTATGCGTGATCACCGGCATCATGACATTGAGTTCGAGCTGGCCGGCTTCCGAGGCCATGGCGACAGTCGCATCCAGCCCGAGAGCCTGGTAGCACACCTGGTTGACCATCTCCGCGATGGACGGATTCACCTTGCCCGGCATGATGCTGGACCCGGGCTGAACCGCAGGAAGCTCGATTTCCGCGAGCCCGGTGCGGGGACCGGAGGCGAGCAGCCGGAGATCGTTGGCGATCTTGTTCAGGTCCAGCGCATAGGCTCTGAACGCGCCACTGAACGACGCGATATCACCCATGGACTGCATCAGCTGGATCCGGTCCTCGCCGGCCTCGAGATCCAGACCGGAGACTTCGCGAAGATGCTTCACCATGAGCCCAGGATACGCCGGCTCCGCGTTGATGCCTGTGCCGACCGCCGTGCCGCCGATGTTCATCGCGCGGAGCCATCGGGCCGCCTCCACCAGCTTGACCCGATGCCGTGCGACCGTCCCGCCGTAGGCGGTGAATTCCTGGCCGAGCCGGATGGGGGTGGCGTCCTGCAGGTGGGTCCGGCCAGACTTGATGACGTGGTCGAATTCCACACCCTTGGCGAGGAAGGAATCGGCCAGGACGTCCATCGCGTCCAGCAGGCGCGGAAGCGTCGAGAGCGTCGCCAGGCGCATCGCAGTCGGGATCACGTCATTCGTGCTCTGCGCCATGTTGACGTGATCGTTCGGGTGCACCGGGCTGTACCTCCCGCGCGGCTCACCGAGCAGCTCGTTGGCACGGTTCGCGAGCACTTCGTTGCAATTCATGTTGTGGCTGGTGCCGGCACCGGCCTGGTACACGTCGACGATGAATTGGTCGCGATGCTGCCCCGCGAGGACCTCATCCGCGGCGCGCACGATCGCGTCGGCCAGCTTCGGATCGAGCCGCCCCGTCTCGCGATGAGTCAGCGCCGCCGAGCGCTTGATCCAGACGACCGCGTCGACGAACGCCGGGAGCGACCGGAGCCCGGAGATCGGGAAATTCTCGGCCGCGCGCATTGTCTGGATGCCATACAACGCTTCCGCGGGAACGGCCTTCTCACCCAGCGGGTCTTTCTCGGTGCGAGTCGTCATCTTTCGGAGCCAGTGGCGAGGGCTGAACACTGAACGTTTGGGAGACCACTGTGACCGGCTATTTCACTCACGTGGATGAGCACACCGGGTTCAGCGCAGAGAAGCCCGCGAAGGCGGATCTGTTCCGCGGCGAGCATCTGTTCGTCGGCCTCAACTGCTACGAGCCCGGGCAATTCCAGGCGCTCCATTCGCACGCCGGCGCGGACAAATTCTACCTGGTGATCTCGGGAAAGGCGAGGTTGCGCGTCGGGGACGAAGCGCATGAGGCGGGACCCGGTTCCGTCGTGTGGGCGCCGGCGGGAATACCGCATGGGGTGGAGGAAGCGCTGATGCGGACGGTGATGCTCGTGGGGATGACGGTGGGTCACGGGGTCAGTGGTCCAGGGCGTCCGTAGAACCCGCGGAAATGTCGGCGTCGAACTCCTCGGTGCGGAACGCCACGAACCCGCGCTTGAGGTAATTGGGCAGGGCCGCGGGTCCGTCCAGGGTGCAGGTATGAAGCCAGACGCGGGCGGCGCCCAGTCCCCATGCTTCCCGCACCGCTTCCTCCAGCAGGAATCGACCGAACCCCTGTCCGAGCTGGCCGGGCATCAATCCGAAATAGACGATCTCCACCGATCCGTCCCTGTGGCGCGCCAATTCGTAATACCCCGCCGGCGCGCCCTCGCGATACAGCACCCGCAGCAGCACGCCCGGCCGCCCGAACCACGCCCGGATCGCGGCGTCGTCCCAACCTGACCGGTCGCGCCAGTGGTACTCGCGTCCGACCGTGTCGTACAGGAAGCGGTAGAACTCCGGGGGGCAGTCGGTAACCCCCTCCAGTCGCACGCCGGCGGGCTGATGTGCCGAGGTCCGGAGCTGCGCCGGGTCGGTCATCTGGAGATAGGTTCGGGTGACGTGGACGGTCGGCATTGGCGTGAGGGCCTCAATCCGAGCAGTCGCCCAGCGGGTAGACCGTGCCGCAGTTCGGACACGGGTTCTTGCAGCCCCAGACGCGGCTGACCACGGGGAAGCCGCAGCGATTGCATGCCGGTTGGGCTGACGCTCCACTGGCGGAGGGCACGCCGGATTGAGGGGCCGGCCGTGCCGGGCTGTCCTCATTCAAGGCTGTAGACCCCGGTCAGGAACGGATTGATTGCGCGTTCGGCGCCGATTGTCGTTGCGGGGCCGTGGCCACTGTAGACCACCGTCGAATCCGGCAGCGAGAGCAACTCGCGCCGAATCGAGGCCAGCAGTGCGGACCCGTCGCCCCCGGGGAGATCGGTGCGCCCGACCGATCCACTGAACAGGACGTCCCCGACGAAGGCCACTCCATGGCCGATGAATGCGACGCTACCGGGCGAATGCCCGGGGACGTGGCGCACATCGAACTCGAGCCCGCCGACCCGCATCGGGACCCCCGCCGCCAGATCGTCGGTTGGCGCGGGTGGCGCCGGGAGCTGGAGCCCCATCCACGCGCCCTGCTGGGGCAAGGCGTCATACAGCGGCCGGTCGAGGGGGTGCAGCCAGGTCGGAACCCGGTAGCGCGCGCGCACTGCCGCCACGCCCATGATGTGATCGACGTGCGCATGGGTGAGCCAGATCGCGGTGAGCCGCCAGCCGCGGTCGGCGATGACTTCCAGGAACCGCTCCGCTTCCTCACCAGGATCGATCAGCACCGCGTCGCCCTGGTCTGCGTCCGCCACGACGTAGCAGTTCTCCATGAACTGCCCGTTCGGCAGCGGCACGACGGCGAGTTCAGGCAATGACCCTGGCCTTCCGGTCGGCCAGGAACTTCTCGACGGCGATGGCCGCGGTGGTGGCATCACCGACGGCCGTGGTGACCTGGCGCGTGAGCTGAACGCGGACGTCGCCGGCGGCGAACAGGCCTGGGATGGATGTCATCATCCGGTCGTCGGTGATCATGTAGCCCGCCGCGTCGTGCGCGAAGTGCTGAGTCACGAGGCCTGTGTTCGGCCTGAAGCCGATGAACACGAAGCAGCCGGTCACCGGCAGCGTCGAAGCCACCCCGGTGACGGTGTCCTCGAGCGAAAGCGACGCGAGCCCCGCCGGACCACCCACCATCTCGGTTACCACGGTGTTCCAGATGACCTCGATCTTCGGATTGGCAAACAGCCGCTCCTGAAGAATCTTCGACGCGCGGAATTCGTCGCGCCGATGGATCACGTACACCTTCTCCGCATAGCGCGTCAGGTATTCAGCCTCTTCCACCGCCGCATCACCGCCGCCCACGACCGCGATCGTGTCGCCCTTGAAGAAGGCACCATCGCATACGGCGCAATACGACACGCCGCGGCCGGCATACTCGAGCTCGCCGGGCACGCCCAGCTTGGTCGGCGTACCGCCGGCGGTCAGGATCACCGTGGGCGCCTCGTAGACGTGACCGGAAGTGCACGCGACCTCGAACACCCCGTCGTCCCGCCGCCCTACCGACTCCACGTTCTGCTGGCGAATGTCGGCGCCGAACTTGCGGGCGTGGTCGGCCATCAGGCGGGCGAGCTCCCGCCCCTGCACGCTCGCGAAGCCGGGATAATCCTCGACCAGCTCCGTATTGAGCAGCTCGCCGCCTGGCAGTCCGCGCTCCAGGATCACCGCGTTGAGCAGGCCACGGCCCGCGTAGAGGCCCGCGCAGAGGCCGGCCGGGCCGGCGCCAACGATGATGACGTCGTGCGAGGAGCGCATGGGACTCTTCAGAGACGAGGGTGAACGTGCCCGGCGCTGGCGCCGGATGGTCCTAAATATAGAACGCCGGCGGGTTCCCGATCATGCGGCGCCGAGGGCCAGAATCCCGATCGCACCGTGGCAGGCGGACACGGTACCGATCACGAGTTCCACGGGAGCGCCGGAGCCCCCGGAGGCCTCCAGAAGGCTGTTCGCGGCCAGTACCTCGTCCACCGGGAACGCGCCGACGCCGTACGTCAGGTGACGCGTCGTGAAGAGCGCCGGGCCGACAACCGGCCGGGTTCGTGCGAGTCTTGCCACCAGCTCCGCCACCGCTTCGCCCATTTCCCATGTGCGTGGCCCGCGAATGACGGGGCAGATCGCCGGTTCCACGCAGTGCGTCGGGCAGAGCCAGTCGGCGAAGGACACGTACCGCGTGCCATCGGGACCCAGCCGATCGTACGGGGTGCCGAGAGGTTCCTCGAGCGGCCGGCGCTCCACGGATAGGGCGGGCCACCGTTCCCGCGCGCGGCGGAGCAGCCAATCGAACATCAGGTGAGGCATGAGCGGACTGGGGACGATGTAGGACGGATGGGCCGATGGGCGGATGGGCAGATGGGCCGCCAGGTAGGTGTCGAAGAAGGTATCCCAGTCGGAGACGACGAGCTCTCGGACCGGGGATGGTGGGAGGGCCCGGGTGATTTGGCAGTGGGCATCGCGATCGACCACCAGCACGCGCTCGACCTCGAGCGCCCCCTTCGCACGGGCGACCTCGAGCTGGCCCGCGTAGAAGGTGCCATAGCACCCGCCGCCGATGACAACGATGTCGCGGGCGGCGACGGGGCTAGAGATCGCCGTTGGTAACCGGGAGGACGTGCCCGGTGACGGCGTCGGCGGCGTCGCTGGCAAGGAAGAGGACGCCATCGGTGATCTGCCTCATTTCGACCCAGCGGACCGGGGCGTTGCCCACGGCCGCGACGTTGTCGGCGGTGCGAACCATGCCGGGGGCGATCGCGTTGACCCGCACGCCCTGGTCCCGAAGCTCCAACGCGAGGCTCTGGGTGAAGCCCGCCACCGCGGCCTTCGCGGCGGCGTAGGCGGCCATCTGATTCTGCGGCCGGAAGAAGGCGACCGAGGCGAAGTTCACGATGACGCCGTGGCTGCGGGCCAGCTCCGGCGCGGCCGCCTGCGAAACCAGGAAGGCCGTCTTCAAATTGATCGCAATCTCGCGGTCGAATGCGGCCACGTCGGTGCCGGCCACCGGCCCGAACGTCGTCAGGCCCCCGGCGACGTTCACCACGATGTCCAGCCGGCCGAAATGGCGCATCGCCGTCTCCACCGCGAGCCGGGCCACATCGGGCTGGGTCAGGTCCCCAGCCGCAGGCCGGACCTGAATCCCCTCTGAAGTGAACTCCTGTGCCCGTGCCGCCACGTCGACCGCCCGCACATCACAGAGCACGAGTCGGGCGCCGGCACGGCCGAGGGCGAGCGCCACGGCGTGGCCGATCTGCCCGACGCGGCCGACCCCGGTGACGAGCGCCACCTTGTCATGGAAATCGAAGGTCACTGGCATCGGACCTCCTCGTGTCAGGCCGCGCGCGGGCGCCGCGCTTCCAGCCGCTCCAGCCATTCGGCGGGAACCGTCTGGGAGCCGAGCGCGCCGTGGTCGTCGGGCAGCGGCTCGTCGCCATGCCAGTCGCTCCCGCCGGTGCGCGCGAGGTCCAGCACGTTGGCGAGGCCAGCGATCCGCGACCGGGTCTCGGGATCGTGCCGAGGATGGCGGACCTCCACGGCGTCGAGCCCTTCGCGCTTCAGCCGTTCAAGTGTGGGGCGGTTGGCCCGATCCCGAAGATGCGCCGCGGACAGCACACCGGACACCCGGTGCACCAGCTCGGCCACCTCGGTGAACGCCGGCAGCGTCTTGTCCACGAATGCCGGGCGGCCGCGACCCAGGAAGCGATCAAAGGCGTCATTCACGCTCGTGGCCGCACCGGCGCGGACGAGCGCCCGCGCGACATGCGGCCGGCCGACCGCGCCCCCTGCCGCCTCGTCGAGGATGGCGCCGAAACTGATCGGCAGCCCGAGGTCCGTCAGCCGGGACGCCATCGCCTCTCCCCGGCGCACCCGGTCCGCGCGACAGCGATGCAGAAACGCCTCGACTTCGTCGTGACCCACCGGCAGAAAGTAGCCGAGGACATGCATCTCGCCCCAGGGCGCCGCGACCGAGAATTCGCATCCCGCCACCACCCGGACCCCCACCCGCTCGCCGGCGGACACCGCTTCGGCAACGCCCTCCACCGAATCGTGGTCGGTGAGCGCGATGGCGCCCAGCCCCGTCGCGTGGGCCCGCGCCACGACCTCCGCCGCAGCCAGCTGTCCATCGGATGCGGTGGAGTGGAGGTGGAGGTCGATGAAGGGCGGGGCGCTCAGCGGCGGTACCCTGTTTCCGGGGAGGTCCAGGAAGGTTGCGATCGCTCGAGCAGCCGGCGCAGCTGTTCCTCGGTCAGCTCGGCGAGCGACTGTTCGCGGCTGCGCGCGCCGACCGGGGAATACTTGATCACGCGTTGCTCGCGATCCGGCCCCGCGCCGCGGGAGAAGACCAGCGCGAACTCATCGCGGGTGTATTGCGTCACGTGCCCGCTGGGCGCGACCTCCCACTCCTCCCCATCCACTTCAAACTTCCGCATCGGCATGGCAACCTCAGGACGGTTCGTGGGCGGCTGCGAGCGGCACCTCGAGCCAGAGCTCTCCCGCCGCGGGATCATAGGCCGCCACGCGCCGAAGCGCCGCGGCCAGCCGGGATTCCGCTTCCGTCGGCGCACGCAGCGTATGCGTGGCGGAGTCTCCCTCGCGGAACTCCAGGAATGTCCCGGCGTCTGATGGGTGCCGGAACAGCCAGAGGTGCTGGCCGCGCAGACGCAGCGCGGACGCGAGGTCGCGTACCAGGGCAAGGTACTCCCCTTCGCTTCCGGCGCCTACCACCACCCGGGCGACGCTCAGCGCCCTCGCCATGTCAGGTGGCGCTCTCCGGGAAGTCTTGGAGCATTCCCTTCACATCGGCCAAGAACCGGTCCGCATCGGCGCCATCCACGATGCGGTGGTCGTAGGCCATCGTGAGCATTCCCTTGGTCCGCACGGCGAGTCCGTCTGTGCCGTCGGGCAGCGTCACCACCGATGGACGCTTCTCGATGGCACCGACGCCGAGGATGGCGACCTGGGGCTGATTGATGATCGGGGTCCCGGCATACGAGCCGAATCCGCCCGGATTCGTGATCGTGAACGTGCCGCGCTGCACTTCGTCCGGCGAGAGCTTCTTGGTGCGGGCCCGCTCCCCGAGATCGTTGATGGCGCGGGCGATGCCGATGAGCGCAAGCTCGTCCGCATTACGGATGACGGGCACAATGAGACCCCAGTCGAGCGCCACGGCGATACCGATGTTGATGTCCCGCCGGAACACGGTCGCATCACCCATGACGGCCGAATTGACTACGGGGTGCTTCCGGAGATTGTCGGCCACCGCCTTCACGATGAATGCGAGGAAGGTCAGGTTCACACCCCGCTCCGCGTACTCCTGCTTCTTCCCCTTGCGGAGCTGCGCCACGCGGCTGAAGTCCACTTCGAAGAGGCTGTTCACGTGCGCCGACACGCGGCGCGACATGATCATATGGTCGGCGGTGAGCTTCCGGATCTTGGACCATGGCTCGACCCGGTCACCTGGCCAGGGTTCGACGACGGGTGCCGGAACTTCGATGAGCGTCGTCGCGCCGCGGCCGCCGGCGGCTGCCGGCGCGCGCGTTACCGCGGGTGCCTCGGGTGCCGCGGCAGTAGCCCCCGACTCGAGGTAGCTGAGCACGTCGTTCTTCGTGACCCGCCCTGCCAGCCCGCTGCCCGCGATGGCGGTAATGTCGAGGTTGTGCTCCGCCGCGATCTTCCGGACCAGGGGCGTGGACTTCCGCCGGAGCCGCTCCTCCGCGGTCTCTGTCCCGGCCGCTGGGACGGTCTCGGCGGCCATCGGCGCAGGTGCAGGAACCGGCGCGGGTGGGGGCGCCGCCGCCGGTGCCTTGGCCGCGACGGCCGGTTTCGGCGGAGCCGCAGGTACCGGCGGCGGACTCGCGGAGGCGGCCGGTGCCGCGGCGGCCGGGGCGGATCCACCAGCGGCAGATGCGCCATCCGTTTCGATCCGGGCCACGACCGTCTGAATCGCGACCGTCTGGCCCTCGGTGACGAGTATTTCCGCGAGCACTCCCGCCTGCGGGGCGGGAATCTCGGCATCCACCTTGTCCGTCGAAATCTCGAAGATGGGTTCGTCCCGCTTCACCGGGTCCCCCACCTTCTTCAACCACTTGGAGAGGGTGCCCTCGGCGATGGACTCGCCCATCTGCGGCATGATGACATC
>DASTCF010000115.1:0-19347 GCA_035711365.1 Gemmatimonadales bacterium | reverse complement strand
GCCGCTACCTGAGGATGGGAGGCCGGGTGGGTGGAGGTGGAGGTGGCGGCGGTTCCCGCGGAGGAGGGAAGGGGAAGGGGAATCCGCTCGCGGTCGTGATCCTCGTCGCGTGGGTCTTCACCCTCCTCATCGCGCCGGTGGTCTCGAGGATGCTCGCGATGGCGGTGAACCGGAAGCGGGAGTTCCTGGCGGACGCGACCGGCGCGCAGCTCACCCGGAACCCGCGAGCGCTCGCCGATGCGCTTGAGAAGCTGGACCTGGCCGGCTCGCCTACGCGGACCATCACCCGCGGGTCTGCGCACCTCTGCATTGTGGACCCGGCCGAGCGGCGCCTGAGCGACCGGGCGGGATGGCTCGGCGACATCTTCGCGTCACACCCGCCGATCCGGCAGCGGATCGCGCGGCTCCGGATGATGGCGTTCGAGGCTGCCGAACCGGCCGCCTCGCTTTCACGGTGAGCACCGGGGCCCAGCTCGCGGTCGTCGCCGCGCTCGCCGCGATGGCGATCCTCGTCATCCTCGTGAGCCGCGCACTCTTCCGCGAGCAGGCCCGCCGGTCCACGCTCGCCGCCGTGCATCGCTTCCGCGCCCGGCTCGACCGCTACAAGCTGGTTCGGCGGCCCCACATCAAGCGGGCACTGCTGGCCGACGCGGAGATCGCGGCCGCGGTGCGCGTCCACGCGGCCGCCCACGGCGAGCCCGAGGCCGAGGTGTGGCGCCGGGTCGCCGGGTACCTCGACGAGATCGTGCCCGCGTTCAACGTCCTCTCGTATTACCGCTTCGGCTACAACTTCTCCCGTGCGTTGATCCACCTGCTGTACCGACCCACGATCGCGTATGAAGACGTGTCCGCCCTGGAGCGGATTCCGCGGCGGGACGTGGTGGTGTACCTGATGAACCACCGCAGCAATGCCGATTATGTGGTGGTGGCTTTTGTGCTCGCACAGGTGGTGAGCATCAGCTACGCCGTCGGCGAATGGGCCCGCACCTGGCCGCTCGAGTTCCTCTTCAAGAGCTTCGGCAGCTATTTCGTACGCCGCGGCTACCGCGAGCCGCTGTATCACACGGTGCTTGCCCGCTATGTGCAGCTCATTACCCGGAACGGGGTCACGCAGGGGATCTTCCCCGAGGGCGGGCTCACCCGCGATGGGGCGCTCCGCCCGCCCAAGCTCGGCCTGCTCGATTCCATCGTCGGGACCATACGGGACCCGGCGTTCGACGCCGACATCTGGCTGGTGCCGGTCGGAATCAACTTCGACCGGGTGCTCGAGGACCGCTCGCTCATCCGCGAACGGCTGGTCGGGATGCGGCCGCTGCCGCGTGCCCGGCAGCTGGTGACGGTCGCCTCCTACCTGGGATGGAATTTCGTGCGGTTGGTGACCGGGCGGCTCCGGCGGTACGGCCGCGTCGCCGTGAGCTTCGGCACGCCCATCTCGGTGCGCGGCTGGCTGGCCGCCCAGGAGGGCGACATCCTGGCGCTGCCGCGCGAGCAGCGGATGCCGCGGCTGCAGGCGCTGGCCGATCATGCGATGGAGCGGATCGGCGCCGTGATTCCGGTGACCCCCGTGCCGCTCGCCGCGGCAGCGCTCCTGTCGTTTCCCGGGAGCGTGATCCGGCGGGACGCGCTGCTCGAGCGGATGGACGAGCTTCGGGATGCCCTGCGGGAGTTCAACGCGCGGATTGTCCGGAACGAGCTGACGATCACGGAGGTGTGGGACCGGGCGTGGCGCATGCTCGCCCTCAGGCACCTGGTGCTGGAGCAGGGCCAGGAATACGTAATCCTGCCGCACCAGCGGCCGCTGCTGGAGTACTACGCCAACTCGATCCGGCATCTGCTGCCGGAGGACCAGCACTGGGCGCTCACGCCGGCGAGGGAGAGGGATCCAACGCTGCCGCGCCTGGCTCGGCGGGACGAAGTCGCCTAGAAGTCCACCAGCGCCCGCGCGAACGCGCCCGGGTCGAGGGGCAGCACGAAGACCGCATCGGCTCCCGCCTGCGCCGCCGCCGCGCCCTCGCCGTCCTGCAGGACCATCAACCTGAAGGCCCGCTTCCCTGTCGGGGGAAGCCCCGCCGGCAGCGCACGTTCCGCCACGACCACCAGAGTCACATCGAATGCGTTCGCCGCGCTGACCAGGGCATCCGGGGAGCCGACCTCATCCGCCGCGAAGTCGGCCTGGCGCAGCAACGACGAGATCACGCGCGCGGTGCCCCGGTCGGGCACCAGGAGCAGCGCCCGGCCCCGTTCCCGGGTGAGCTGGCCGCTGGAGGCGTCGCCGGCCTGCGGTGCGAGGGGGTCCGCCGCCTCCGCCGGCCTGCCCGACTGGCGGAGGATCTCCCCGATCCGCTCGAGCATGGTCCGGATGGTTCCGAGCGACTCGATCTGCCCGCCGGTCAGCGGCTCGTCACCAGTCAGCAGCAGCTCGAGCTCGGCCGAGGCCGCCATCAGCGGGTTGTTGACCTCATGCTGCAGCGTCACCAGCGCCGCCCCCTCCGCGGCGCGCCGTTCGGCACGCAGCAGCTCGTGCTCGGCGTTGGAGAGCGCGGCACGCAGCGAGCGGATCCGGCGGATCCGCTCCACGATTTCCGGCAACAGGGTCGGGAGCGCGGCATCCTTGACCAGGTAGTCGTCGGCGCCTGCCCGCAGGGCCTCCGCGGCGAACGCCTCACTCCCGTGCGCCGTCACCATCACCACGGCCGGCGGCTGCGGAAAGGCCCGCAGCGCCGCGAGCACCTCCCGGCCCTGCATGTCGGGCAGGCTCTGGTCGAGGAGCAGCACGTCCGCGCGGGCGGCCGCGAGCAGGGCCTGGGCGCCGGTCGTCACGTGCGCGGGCGCGGGGAAGCCGTGCGCCGTCAGGACGCCGCTTGCCAGCTGGGCGACCGCGGGATCGTCATCCACGATCAGAATCCGGAATCCGCTGCGATCAGGCACGGCCCGCCTCCGCTTCCGTCCGGAATCCCACCCGGGCGAACTTCTCCCACGTCGTCTTGCCCCGCCACGCGTCGAGCAGGCCGCGCATCCGCCAGTAGAGCGTGATGTGGCGGAAGCTGAAGGGGACATTCTCCAGAATCGCATAACCCAGCAGCACCAGCACGTCGCGGCGCCGGCTGAACGGCAGGAGCCCGCGCTGCAACCGGTCGGCCAGTCCGAATCGGAAACGCCAGGCCCCGACCAGGACGGCGAAGAGATTGACCAGCATCCCGTACCCGAAGGACGCGAGGAAGAAGGCGACCGCGTACGGCCAGTTGACCAGCCGGATGTCGAACACCCACTGCATCATCACGAGGAACAGGAACAGGAAGTATCCTGCCACCTCGATGATCGGCCCGTAGTACTCGAAGATCCAGAAGCTGGGCAGCGCGAACGAGCCGATCCGGCCGAACTGCTTCCGGAACAGCATGCCGCGATGGTAGTGCAGCGACTCGCGCAGGCCGCGGTACCACCGGCCGCGCTGCTTGCGCAGCGATTCGAGCGTCTCGGGCACCTCGGTCCACGCGACCGGGTGCGGCAGGAACGCGATGCGCTTGTCCAGCAGCTTGTCGCGCACGAAGCGGTGCAGCCGCACGATGATCTCCATGTCCTCGCACACCGTGCCGGCCCGGCCGCCGATGTACTCCTCGACCACGCGATGCCGCACGAACGGCGTCAGGTAGCCGCCGGCCCGGATGACGGTTTCCTTCTCGAAGACCGCGAAGACCCCGGACAGGATGAGGATCGAATCGAGGCGGTCGAGCCCGGTCCGCCCGGTCGTGAAGGAGCGGAGGTACTCGACCATCTGGAACCGGGCGAGCGGGTGCTTCGGCAGACCCACGCTGACGACCCGGCCATTCCGGATCGCGCAGCCGTTGGCGATCGCCACCTGCCCGCCGACCGCCACCACGCGTGGGTCCTCCTGGATCACCCGCATCAGCTCCTTCAGTGCGCGCTGGTCGAGGATCGAGTCCGCATCGAGGCAGACGAAGTAGGGCGCCGTGGACGCATTGACCCCCGCGTTGAGGGCATCCGCCTTGCCGGCATTCTCCTTGTCGATCACGACCAGCCGCATGACGCCGGAGGGCAGCGGCGCGGCGGCCTCGTACAGCGCCTTCACCCTGGCCGTGCCGATCGCCTCGCGGTACGGCAGGTCAGTGCGGCGCAGCCGGAACGCCTGCTTCAGCACATCCAGCGTCTGGTCGGTCGAGCCGTCGTTGACGACGACCACCTCGAACCGCGGATAATCACAGTGCACCAGGTTGGTCACCGCATCCACGATGGTGACCTGCTCGTTGAAGGCCGGGATGATCATCGTGATCGGCTTGGTGTAGCCGCTCTCGTCGATCAGGTCGAGGTCCTCCACGAAGTGCCCGGCCACTTTGCGCCGCACCTGTCGCGCGGACAGGGCGATCAGCCACAGCGTATAACTGTTGTAAAGGATGAAATAGAAGAGAAAGAACGGTTGCGCCGCGAGAGCCACGACGGTCAGGACGGCGATGACGGTCTCCCGCATCACGCCTCCGGCAACGCGGCGCGCACCGCGTTCCGGATGGCCGGCAGCGGATCCTCGGCCGCGATCCGGCGGGCCACCGCGTCGCCGAGGACGGCCAGCGTGACCGCGCCCGCGCGCCGCCGGGCCGGATCGGGATCGGCTGCCATGCTGCGGAGCGCCTGCCGATCCATCACATCCGCGGCCGCGGCGGCGAGCAGGGCCCGCGGGAGGTCCGACGGAATCGATTCGGTGTCGCCGCGAAGGAGTCCGGCCACCACCGCGGCGGCGCGGACCTCCGGTTCGGGATCCGCGGCCAGCGTCTTCAGCGCGCCGGCGGAGTCGAGCCCCGGCCGGGCGAAGCCCAGCGCCGTCTCGCGGCGCACCGCGGGGTCCGGATCCGTGACCAGCGCGGCCAGGCCCTCCGAGCCGCCCGCCGCCACCCACGCCCGGGCGGCCGCGATCCTCACCGGCACCACGGGATCCTGCGCCAGCCGTCCGAGCAGGGCGGCATCAATCAGCTCCGGCCGGTGCTGCCACAGCTCCCCAAGTGCCTGCCGCACCTCGGGGGCCCGGCTCTGCGCCATCGGCGGCAGCAGCGACGGAAGCCGCGGATGGTGGATATACCGGGCGACCCGGGCCGCAATGACCAGCTCCCGGCCGCCGAGCCCGAGGCCGAGCGTGAGGTCCACGAAGGCATCGAAGCTCGACTCCGCCTGGGTCGCCACCGCCTGCAGGACCACGGGGTCGTCGTCGTCCGGGCGCAGCATTTTCATCAGGTTCGGGAGGGCGCGGTCCGGCGCGATGCGGCCGAAGAGCGTCACTGCCGTGCGGCGCACCGTCGCGTTCGGATCGGAGAGCGCGCGTGTGGCTGCCTGCTGGAGCTCGTCCGCGTCGAGCATCCCCGCCACGGCCAGAAGCCCCGCGGCCCGGACGTCGGGACTCGGATCGCTCCGCACCACCTGGAGCAGGGCGCCGCGGCTCCGGTCGCCTTGAAACGCGCGAAGGCCGCCGATCAGCCGCAACCGCTCCGCCGGATCGAGGACACCGCGGATCCCCTCTGTGAGCGAGGCCTCCATCTGCTCCCGGGTCCGCGCGCCCAGCGCCTGCAGCTCGAGGTGCCGCGAGTCGCCCAGGCGCTGCGCCAGCAGGCGATAGCCGGCATCGCTCTTGATCCGCTGCCCCAGGAGCTCCCGGAGGGCGCGCTCGTCTGCCATCTCCACGATGCGGGCGACCATGCTCTCCTGCTCGTATGCGCCGAGCGCGAGCACGGCTGCCGCGCGGACCTCCGCCGGCGCCTCGGGCCGACCGGCGGCGAGCAGGACAACCTCGCCCCCCGGCGTGCGCAGCAGCCCGGTGGCCAGCGCGGCGCGCTCCCGGACCGAGGCGGCGGGATCGTTCTGCAGCAGCGCGAGCAGGGCCGGCCCCGCCTCATTGCGCGCCTGCCGCGCGAGGCCATCCACAGCCAGAGCCCGCACCCGCTCGTCCGGATCCTCGAGTCCCTGCGTGAGGTGGTGGACCGCGTCGTCCCCGCCCAGCCGGCCGAAGGTCTCAGCGGTCGCGGCGCGGACCGCCGGGTCCGCGTCCTTCCAGAGCGCGCCGAGCACGGCTGCCGCCCGCGGCACGCGCAGCTGGGCGATGGTGTGAACCACCGCCAGCTTGCTCGCGCTGTCGCCCGCCTCGATGAGCAGGTCGAGCAGGGATGGAATCGCATCCAGGTCGAGCCGGGCCACCGCGCCGGCGATCGCATCGCGCAATTCGGGCGGCGCTCCGGGCAGGTGCCTGAGCAGAACCGGTACGGCGCTTCGGTCGCCCAGGCGGCCGAGGGCCCGGACGGTCTCGCGCCGCACGGCAGGGTCGGTGTCGCCCAGCAGGGTGAGCAGCGTCGGGGTGGCCTCCCGGCATCCGGCCTCGGCCGCACCCTCGGCCGCCGCCGCGCGGACCGAAGGCTCAGGGTCCTTGAGCAGGCGGATAAGATCGGGCGCCGCACCGGTCGCCTGCGTGAGGCCGAGCGCGAGTGCCGTCGCTGCCCGTACCTCGGGCTCGGGATCACTGGTTCGCGGGCGAATGGTGTCGGCGAGGTCGGCTCCGCCGAGCTGGCCAATCAGACTCATCGCGCTGGCGCGGACGTGCTGGTCGGCGTCCCCCAGCCCTTCCAGCGCCGCCGAGACCCCCTCGGCCAATCCCAGGGCGCGTAGCGTGTCGAATGCCGAGGCGCGGATGGCCGGCTCCTCGTCGAGCAGTGCGGCGTGAACCAGCTCCGGGCCCAGGTCGCGCCGCCCGGCGCGCCGGATCGCCTCGAGAATGGTGCCGCGGACCCGGGGCGAGCGGTGCAGCAGGGTCTCGGCCAGCAGCTCGCGCGCGCCGGCGAGGCCGAACTTGGCGAGGGTCTCGGTCGCCTCGGGCGCGTGCTCGCCGCGTTCGAGGAGGCCGATCAGCCGCGCCGGCACCTCCAGCCGCTCGAGCGCCACGGCTGCCCGGATCCGGATCTCGGGATCGGGATCATCGAGCGCCATCAGGAGCGGCCCCTCGGCGTGGCCGCCGATCTGCTCGAGGGCCTCGACGCTCCGCATGCGTACCCACCAGGCCGGGTCACCGAGTGCGCGGACCAGCCGGTCGATGACTTCGGGGTCGTTGAACTGGCCGAGCGCCTGGGCAATGCGGGCCCGCACGAACGGCGCGGGATCGCTGAGCAGGTGGTCGATCAGGTAGGTGACGGCCCGGCGGTCGCCGATCTGGCCGAGGGCGGAGGCGCTCTTGGCGCGGACCTCGTCGTCGAGGTCGTTCAGGGCCCGCACCAGCGTCGGGAACGCGCGCAACGCCTTGACCTCGCCGAGGATGCTCGCCGCCCAGGCCCGAGCGGGGTGGCGCACGGGATCCTCGAGGAAACCGATCATCGGCTCGACGACGAGCGGTCCGTGGCGCTGCAGAATGTCGGCGATGCGCGGAGCGAGCCACCCCTCGGATTTCTTGAGCGCCTCGACCAGCGGGGCCACCGCGCGCGGATCCGCGATGCGTGCCAGGGCGCGGAGCGAGATCTCCCGGACGTCCGCGTCCTCGGTGCGGGTTGCCTCGATCGTCTGCAGCAGTGCCGGAACGGCCTTGGCATTGCCTACCCGCCCGAGCAGTTCCCCCGCGAATGCCCGCTCCCGCCACTGGGTCGCGGTGCCCAGCTTGGCGACGTACTTGTCGACCAACCCGAGGCGGTCGTAGGCGTCGAGCAGCCAGGCGGGGCGCTCGGTCGCGCCGCGCGCCTGTTCCTCCAGCACCGCTTCGAGCGCCTCGAAATCGCGCAGCGTGGAGAGATCGCGGAGGGCGGGCTCGAGCAGGGCACGATCGCGCGTCGCCAGTCCCGCGACGAGATCGCGATAGAGTCCCTTCCGATAGGCGAGCTGGCGTTCCAGACGATTCAGATAGGTCGTGTAGAGCAGCCACACGAGCACGGCGACGAGACCGACACTCGCCATGACCGCGGCGACGACGAGGATGATCTGGAGTTCGTTCACTCCCGCCCCGCGAGCCCTTGGATCGTGCTGAGGAGGTCCGGCAATTCGACGGGCTTCGTGAGGAAGGCGTCCGCGCCGACCTCGCGCGCCCAGTAGAGATCCGTGGCCTCGTCCTTGGCCGTGAGGAGGAGAATCGGCTTGCCGGCAGTGGCGGCGTCCGCCTTGAGCGCGCGGCAGGCCTGGTAGCCGTTGAGGCGCGGCATCATTACGTCGAGGATGATCAGGTCGGGCGTCAGCGACCGGGCGGCGGCGAGTCCCGCCTCCCCGTCCGCCGCGGTCACCACCCGGTACCCCGCGGCCTGCAGGGTGCGCTCCAGGAAGCGGCGCTGGTCGGGATCGTCGTCGATGACGAGGAGCAGTTTGGCCATCGAGTCAGGCGGAGTCGCTGTCGTCGAGGAACACTAGGGTCGACCGGCGCTTCACCACGGCCTCCAGCGCTGCGAAACAGCCCGGGTCGATCATCGTCCCACAGAGGTCGCGCAGCCGTTCGATGGCGAACTCGGCGGGCATCTTTTCCTGGTACGGCCGCGAGGTCGTCAGCGCATCATAAACCTCGACCATCCCGAGCACGCGTGCCCCGGCCGGAATGGCGTCGCCGGCCAGCCCGTCGGGGTAACCCGAGCCGTCCCACCGTTCGTGATGGCCCCGCACGATCGCGATGGCCCGGCTCAAGTGGTTGAGCGGCGCCAGGATCTGGGTGCCGATCAGCACGTGTTCCTTGACGTGCCCGTACTCATCATCGGTGAGAGGGCCCCGCTTGTTGAGGACGGCTTCCCGGATCCCGATCTTCCCGATGTCGTGCAGCCGTCCCGCCGTGCGAATCGCCTCGATCTCATCATCGGGCAGCCCCAACTCGGCCGCCACGATCGCCGAGAGCTCGGCCACGCGGGCCGAGTGCCCCCGGGCGAAGGGGTCCTTGGCCTCCAGTGCGTTCACCAGCGCCTCGAGCGTCGCGACGGTGACCCGCTCGAGCGACGCACGTTCCCGGCGGAGTTCCGTCGCCCGGACGGCGACCTCCTCCTTGAGCCACTGATGCAACTGGGTGGTCTCGAGAATGGTGGTCCGGCGGCGGAGAGCGCGTTCGACTGCACGGGCCAGGTCGCCCAGGTCGATGGGCTTGATGAGGTACTCGAACGCGCCCCGCTGCATGCAGAGCGCGGCGGTCGTGGCGTCGTTGACCGCCGTGAGCATCAGGATGGCGAGGCTGGGCTCGATGTCGAGGAACTGCGGCACCAGGTCGAGACCGCTCGCCCCCGGCATGCGGACGTCGAGCAGCATCGCGGCCACCTTCTGGCGCCGGAGCAGCTCGAGCGCCTCGGCGCCGCTCCCGGCGGTGGCGACCTCGTAGCCCTGGAGGGCGAGGAACTTCTTGAGGGCCGTACGAATCGGCTCGTCGTCGTCCACCACGAGCACCGAGACCGGCCCCTCTGAAATCGGCATGGGGGAATGCCTCCTGCGTTAAACTAGCGGGTCGGCGGGTCAGCGGGTCTATCCAACGAACTCCGCCTGCACCTGCTCCGGCACCAGCCCCGCCGCGAACGCCCGGTCGAGCAGCAGTTGCACCGCCGCGCGGCCGCGGGGGCCGTAATCCACTGTCCACTCGTTGACGTACATCCCGACGAACGTATCGGTACGCTCCTCGCCGATACCGCGATTGAACTGCCTGGCGTGCTCCAGCGCCGGCCGCCGGTGGGCCAGGCCGTATTCGATGCTGGCCCGCAGATCGCGCGCAACCTGCGCCACGATGGCGTCGCCCAGGTCGCGACGGACCACGTTGCCCCCGAGCGGCAGGGGCAGACCGGTTTCGCGCAGCCACCAGGCACCGAGGTCCTCCCACAATTGCAGCCCTTCATCGGCGTAGGTCAACTGCCCCTCGTGGATGAGCAGCCCCACGTCGACCTCGCCCCGATGCACTGCCTCCTCGATCTGGTCGAACGGCATCACGACGGGGGTATGCTCCGGCTGGTAGAGCGAGAGTGTCAGGCAGGCCGTAGTGAGCTTGCCTGGCACGCCGATGCGCAGCCCGCGCAGGGCAGCACGCGGGTCCGGCGGCGCCGCGGTGATGGAAACGAGGCGCGGCCCATACCCGTCCCCCATCGAGGAACCGCTCGACAGCAGCGCATAGGTGCGGTGGAGATAGGCATAGGCGTGGATCGAGACGGCCGAGACCTCGAGCTCACCGGTCAGCGCGCGCCGGTTGAGCGATTCGATGTCGGACAGCTCGTGCTCGTACCGGAGTCCGCCGGTGTCGATCTTCCCCTCCGCCAGGGCGTAGAACATGAACGCGTCGTCGGAATCGGGGCTGTGCGCGACGTGAATGGTCCGGGTCAATGATTCTCCGCTTCCTTCTTGAATTCCGTCATCAACTGCGGGTGATCGAGGTACTCCGGCCGATCCTTCCGGGCGGTCTCCGCGTCGTAATGGCGCAGGAACGCGGCGAACTGGCGATTCCGGGCCGTCGTATCGCCGCTCAGCCCTGCAACAGTGCCGCGGAGGACGGGCACGAACAAGTGGGTCGGATCCCGCTGCTCCATCGTGTCCGCCAGCGCGAGCGCGCCGGCGAAATCGCCGATCTGGATCGACACCAGCGCCGCGTGAAAGCGGGCGTCGGCGTCGATCTCCGCGGAATCGAGCTGCGCGTACGCCCCGAGTGCCATCGGCGAGAAGTTCACGATCGTGGCGCTGTCCCCTTCGGCGCCTGCGCGCATCAGCCGGTCGAACAGCCGGTCGAAGCGCTCGCGGGGAGTCATCTGGCTGATGTCGGTTGTCGCCGCAGGACTGATGCCGGCGGACGGCGCGCCCACGTTGCCCATGTCGGGCACGACCGGAGCCGGCGCATCCCGCATCACCTTGAAGAGCACGAGCCCGACCAGACCCGCCGCACAGACTCCCGCGACGATCCAGGGCAAGCGGTCTCCGCCAGCCGGCGCCGGCTGCGCGGCGAGCGGCTCGCCGCAACGATGGCAGAAGCGCGCCTCCCGGCGGACCGTCGCCTGACAGCGCGGGCAGGCCGCTGGGGTGAGCGCCTGGCCGCATCGGGCGCAGAACGCCCCCTCGGCGGCGGCTCCGCATGCGGGACAGACCGGTGGATCGGGAGTCATGGCCCACCAATCTAACCGACCTATCGCCGGCCGGTCATCCGCGAGCGCTGGCGTCGGATGGCGAAAGTCATTACCGTGGGGGCATCCTGGAGGAGCGCCCATGGGACAGCCGCAACACCCCCTTTCCGCCTCGCTGCCGGACACGCCTGCCGCCCGTCATCTTGGCGACCTCGCCAGGGGGGATGAGCGCTGGAGCGTCTACCTGGAGACTCGGCCGCAGGGCCAGACCGTCGCCGGCCGGATCCACTTCGTCGCCGATGCCGACCGCCGCTCATCCGCCTGGATTCTCCTCGAGTGGAGTGAACAAGACGTCCTCAACCGGTTCAACGAGTTCAGCGCCGTCGAGCTCTGGAGACTGGTGGAGAGTCTTGGGTGACCATTGCTCGCGGGGCCGCCGGGGCCCCGATCGCCTTCCTGCTCGATCTCGATGGCACGCTCTACACCGAAACCGGTCCTGTCACCGGGGCGGTCGAGGCTCTCGCGACGCTCAAGCAACGCCGCGTCCCCTTTCGCTGCATCACTAATACCACCCGCCGCCCGCGTGCCGCCGTTGTCGATCGGCTCCGGAATTACGGCTTCAACATCCAGTCCGGAGATGTGTTCACGGCCGTGCTCGCCGGCGCCGAGATCATGCGGGGGCGGGGATTCCACACGGTGGCGCCGTTCGTGGCGGAGCCGACGCTGCCGGATCTCGGCGAGTTCGACCTGGTCGGCGGAACCGCCCGCCGCGTCGCGGGAACCGTCCGGCCGGACGCCGTGCTGGTGGGAGACCTGGGGGACCGCTGGACCTACGCGCTCATGAATGAGGCGTTCCGGTACCTGATGGCTGGCGCCGACCTGATCGCCCTCTCCCGGGACCGGTACTGGATGCGAGGTGACGGCCTGGCACTGGATGCGGGTCCTTTCGTCGTCGGGCTCGAGCATGCAAGCGGCGCGGAGGCCACCGTCGCGGGCAAGCCGAGCGCGGCCTTCTTCGCGGCGGCGGCACGGAGCCTCGGCCTCGCCGAGGAAATCCAATCCTCCATGGCGGTGGTCGGCGATGACCTCTGGTCCGATGTCGACGGCGCGCAGCGCGCGGGATTCCAGGGGTGGCTGGTGCGCACCGGGAAGTTTCGCCAGGAAGTGCTCGAGAGCAGCGGCATCCGCCCGGACCGCATCCTGCAAAGCGTCGCCGAGGTTGTGGCGCCCGCGTAGGGGCGCCGCACCGCTGGGGTTCGTCCTGCCGCGCCCGATCCTTTCCGCCCTGCTGCTCGCCGTCGCTGCAACCAGCCTCCCGGCTCAGGAACGGGCGGACAGCGCGACGGGCCCCGTCATCCGGGGCATTGAACTCCATCGCCACGACGTCTACGACGAAGTTGAAGCGGTCTCGTGGTTCCCGCGGCTCGCCAACTCCCTCCACATCAAGACCCAGCCGTACGTCATCCAGCGTGAACTCCTGTTCTCGCCGGGACAACCCTACGATTCGGTGCTCGTCGCGGAAACCGGCCGGAATCTCCGGTCGCTGGGCCTGTTCCGCGATGTACAGATCGACTCCGTGCGCACCGACTCGGGTCTCGTGGTCCGGGTGACCACCCAGGACGGATGGACCACCAGGCCGGAAGTGAGGTTTCGCAGCGTGGGCGGCGACGTCATCCTCGGCTTCCAGTTCGTCGAGGACAATTTCCTGGGCACCGCGACCAAGCTCGGCGTCGGATACGCCAATGACCCGGATCGGAGCACCCTCGCGTTCGAGTTCCGTCAGCCCCGGTTGTTCAGCCGGAAGGTCGGCCTCGGCCTGCACTATGAGGATCGGTCCGACGGGCAGGTGGCGTTCGGCGTGCTCGAGCAGCCGTTCTACTCGATCGCGAGCGCCTTCGGCTTCCGGGTGGACGGAGAGACGCGCGACGAGACCGTGTACCAGTATCGGGGTGGGAGCACCGACGCGGTTGACTCGCTCGACAGGCGATTTGTCGCCGTGCGTGGGGCGGCGGCCTGGGCAGTGAGCCGGCCGGCGAAGGGGTACCTGCGAGCAGGCGTGGCCGGGCAGGTCCGCCGGGATGATTACCTGCCCGCGGAGGTGAACGCGGACCTCGCCAATACCGTGACCGCCACCGTCGGCCCCTATGCGGAAATCTCCTGGGCCCACTACCAGGAAACCGAGGGCTTCGTCACCTTCTCCCGGACCGAAGACATCAACCTCAGCACCACCCTCCGCCTCGGCGCCTACGTGGCGCCGGAGGCTTGGGGGTATCAGCGCACTGGCATCGGTCCCGTGGCCGAGTTCAGGGCGGGGGTCGCGCTCCCGAGCGGATTCCTGATTCTCGACGCCATCGCCAACGGCCTCTACACGAGCGCCGGGCTGGATTCGGGCGGGTTCGTCATGAGCGGCACGGTGACCTGGCGGAGCGATTCGAATTCGCTGCTGACGCTGCATGCCGATGGCGGCCTGCTCAAGAATCCGCTTCCTGGCGAGGAATTCGACATCGGGCTCCGGAACGGGCCGCGGGCTTTCGGCATTCACAGTTTCACCGGCGACCAGGCCTTTTTCACGACGGCCGAGTATCGCCGCCTCGTCGTGCCGCGCGTGGCCGGCCTCTTCGCGGTGGGCCTGGCGGGTTTCGTGGACTACGGCGGCGCGTGGTGGCGGGACGAGCCCCGCCGCACCGGGACCGACGTCGGCGTCGGCCTCCGGCTCGGTTTTCTCCGGTCGCCCATCGGCGACCTGGCCCGGATCGACGTCGCGTGGCGGTTCGCGAACGATGCCAAGGCCGCGGGCGTCGTGCTCGCCATTGGCAAGGGATTCGCGTTCTCGGTCAGCGCCAACCGGCCCCGCCGCTGAGTCCGCTGGCGCGGGCAAGCCGAGGGCGACATTCTTCACGGCGGAGGCGCGGAGTCTAGTCCTCGCCGGGAAAACCCGGTCCCATATGGCGGTCGACGGAGATGACCGCTGGTCCGCCGTTGGAGGCGCACAGCATGCGGGCTTCCTGGGCTGGTTGGCGCCCACCAGAAGGTGCCGGGACGAAGCCCTCCAGAGCACCGGCAGCCGCCCCGCCCGCATCCTGCATCACCCTCCTCTTCGCCATCGTCGCAACCGCGCTCCCCGCGCAGGAGCGGGCGGACAGCGTCGTAGGACCCAGCATCCGCCACATCGAGCTGCACCGGCAGGATGTGTATGATGTCGCCGAGGCGACCTCGTGGCTTCCGCGGCTCGCCAACTCCCTCCACGTGAAGACGCGGCCGTATGTCATCGAGCGCGAACTCCTCTTCATGCCGGGGCAACCGTACGACCCGATACTCGTCGCCGAGACCGGACGGAATCTCCGGTCCCTTGGGCTCTTCCGCGAGGTGCGGATCGACTCAGCACGGACCGACTCCGGCCTGGCGGTCCGGGTGGTCACCCAGGACGGTTGGACCACCCGCCCAGGGGTCAAGTTCCGCAGCGTGGGCGGTGACGTCGTCATCGGCCTCGAGTTCGTCGAGGACAATTTCCTGGGCACTGCCACGGAGCTCGGCGTCGGATACGTGAGCGATCCGGACCGGACCACGCTTGACGTCAGCTTCCGCCAGCCACGCCTGATCCGCCGGAAGGTCGGCCTGGCGCTGCGCTACGAGGACCGCTCCGATGGGCAGGTGGTGGGCGGCGTTCTCGAACAGCCGTTCTTTTCCCTCGCCGGCGCGTTCAGCTTCCGGTTGGCCGGCGAGTCGCGTGACGAGACCGTCTACCAGTATCGGAATGGCAGCTCCGACGCGGTGGATTCGCTTGCGAGGCGGTACGCCGTCGGACGGGGGGCGGTGACCTGGGCGGTCAGCCGGCCGCCTGAGGGCTACCTGCGCGTGGGATTGGCTGCGCAGATTCGCCGGGATGATTACAAGCCCGCGGAGCTCGAGGGGGGACTGTCCAAGACGGTGACCGGCACCGTTGGGCCCTTCGCGGAAGTGTCCTGGGTTCGCTTTGAGGAGACCGAAGGGTTCGTCACGTTCTCACGGACGGAGGACATCCGTCTCAGCACGACACTCCGCCTGGGTGCGTATGTGGCGCCCGAGGCCTGGGGGTATGAGCGGACGGGCATCGGCCCCATGGCCGGCCTCCGGACCGGGGCGGTGTTCCGGGGCGGATTCCTGATTCTCGACGCGATCGCCCATGGTCTTTACACGAGCGCCGGCCTGGATTCGGGCACCGTCGTGATGGCTGGCACGCTGGCCTGGCGGAGCGATTCGAATTCCCTGCTGACCCTCCACGCCGACGGAGGCTGGCTCAAGGACCCGGCGCCGGGCCAGGAATTCGACATCGGACTCAGGAATGGTCCGCGGGCGTTCGGCATCCACAGTTTCACCGGCGACCAGGCCTTCTTCACGACCGCTGAATACCGTCGCCTCGTGCTGCCGCGGGTGGCAGGCCTCTTCGCCCTGGGGCTCGCGGGCTTCGTGGACTACGGCGGCGCGTGGTGGCGCGAAGAACCCCGGCGCACCGGGACCGACGCGGGAGTAGGCCTCCGGGTCGGGTTTGTCCGCTCGCCGATCGGCGGCCTGGCCCGGATTGATCTCGCGTGGCGGTTCGCGAACGACGCCAAGCCCTCCGGCCTCGTGCTCGCGATTGGCAAGGGATTCACGTTTTCGCTCAGCGCTACCAGCTCCCGCCGCTGAGTCCGCTGTCGCGGGCGGCGCCGCCCGTGTAGCTTCTTGTCCTCCCTATCGTTACCGGAGTCCTGATGTCCGAGCCTGTCCCCCAATCGGCGGCACCGTCACCGCCCCCGCGCGGCCTCCGGCGGAAGACCAGGTTCATCCTGCTCGGCATCCTCGTGGCCCCGATCCTGATCTTCACGCTGTACACCGTGACCGCCCTGTCGGTCGATTACTCCGAGGGGGAGCGCGCCGGCATCCTGCAGAAGTTCTCGCGCAAGGGATGGGTCTGTAAGACCTACGAAGGTGAGCTCGCGATGACCACGGTCCCGGGAGTGGCGCCGGTCATCTGGGAATTCAGCGTGCGGGAGGATGCCGTGGCCGAGGGGCTCCGGAGGGCGATCGGCAAGCCGGTGGCGCTGCATTACCGCGAGCACCGCGGTGTCCCGACCAAGTGCTTCGGCGAGACCCGCTACTTCGTGGACGGTGTGATCATCCGCTAGCGCGAAGCCGCCGCGCCCGTAGGAGCATCCGACCGTACTGGGCGTGGAGACAGAGGACGCCAGTCACCAGGGCGATCGCGCCTGCTCGAGTGAGGGTCGCGCTGCCCGCCAGGATTCCTGCCACCATCCCTGCCGTGCCCAGCGTGAGGCAGGTGAGTGACGCCCGCACGAAGGCCGGCGGCGTCAGCACCTGCAGGGTGGGCCCACCGGTCAGTTCCTTTTTCGGGCCGAACCAGTTCATCCAGGTCAGGAACGGCAGAATCTTGAGCATCACACCGACGATGTAGAGGATCAGCCACAGGATTCCCAGCAGCGCGTATGCCGTCTGCACACGGACGCTCCCTCTTCCCGCCACGATCATGCCGCCGAGGACCACCGCCCCCATCAGATTCACCAGCCCGGCCGCGACGTGGCCCAGGGCGGGATCGATGCGCCCCGACTGGGCGTGCCGGAAGTAGGTGCCGAGCTGGACGATGCAGAGGGCCGCGCTGAGGAGCAGCAGGACGCCGGCGCCCTGCCGCACCGGGCCCAGCGGAACGAAGGCGCCGGCCGTGAGAATCGTCAGCCCGACAAGCCCAAGCGGGCCGATCCATTGCAACGGCCAGGTGGGCGCCGTTGTTGCCTTGAGAAACGCCGCGAGCATCCAGCTGCCGACGCCCACCGCCGTAAACGTGCCGAAGCCGAGCGCCGCCAGGTGGAAATGGGCGACGATGATCCCCATGCGGTCGACCGCCCACCAGCCGAGCGCCTCCCCGATGCGCGCCGAGGCCAGGAGGATCGCCGTGCCGAGCGCGATGTGCGCGGTTGCGACGTAGCGCCCGACGATCCTGCCGCGCGTCGCCTTGCGGCGCTGCGGCAGCAGGTTCCATGAGACGCCGAACACCCCGGCGAAGAGCAGCAGCCAGGCGAAGCCGAGCAGGGCAGGGTGCCAGAACCAGAATCCGCCGACGAGCAAGATGGTCCCCGTCACGTGCGCGGCGAAGCTCAGATGGGCGACCCGCACGCTGCGCAACTCGACGCCGAGCGCGCCGGGGAAGAACTGGTAGAGGGCGCCGAAGATCGTCGTGGTGATGACGCCGAGGGTCAGTGCGTGGGTCACGGCGAGGACGTGCGGAGTGAGGAAGCTCCCGGCCGCCAGATCGGGTGCGATCAAAACGAGGCCTCCCGTGCCGAGCAGGAGCCACACCAGCGCCGTGCCGAAATGCTCGGCGGGCAGGACGAACGGAGGCGGATGAGCTGCGCCTGTCTGCGGCAGCGCACGGGGGCCCGGGCGGATCGCGGTCACGGACCGAAAACTACTCGGCCGGGCACCGGGCCGCGTGAGCGGCCCGCTGGTGCAGGGTCTTGCCCCGTGATAAACTTCGTGCGCAACCCGGCGCCGTAGCCAAGTGGTAAGGCAGAGGTCTGCAAAACCTCCATGCGGCGGTTCAAATCCGCCCGGCGCCTCTAAGCCCGACAATCACTTAGGCCCTCCCGGTGGGAGGGCCTTTGGTTCAAGGGGTTTCCCTCCTTGCTCGCGCCCGAAACGGTCCCGCCAGTTGCCCAAGCGGTGTTCGCTTCCCATGTTGGGGATGTCCTGCAGGCCGCCGGCCCATGGTAAACAAGATGTCAGGCAACCTTCACGCCGTGCTCGGCAGGTTGATGACAGCTTCGACCATCCCCGTCCGCCTGCTCCGCAGACGGGGATGAACCCGGAATCGACGGCCTGTAACCAGGCAAGGGAGGGCCGTGTGCCTTCATATCGTTCACTCTGGTCCGCGCTGATGCCTGGCCTCGTGCTCCTCGCATCCTGCGCCCAACCTGCGCCGCTCGGCCTCGACGAGTCGATTCTTGCTCCGGCGCACCGGGTGAGTACCTCCGCCACCGTCGCCGGAACCGACCTCGGAACTCTCGGGGGGCTCGCCAGCTACGCGCAGGCGATCAACAAATGGGGAACGGTGGTCGGCTACTCCAACACGGCGTCCGGTGACGTCCATGCGTTCCGCTGGACCGCCTTCGAAGGCATGGTTGACCTGGGCACCCTGCCCGGCGATGTCGCCAGCGGAGCCGTGAGCATCCTGACGACGGGTCGAATTCTTGGCTGGAGCCGGTCCGCCGCCGGCACCAACACCCCCGTCACCTGGGACAGGGGTGACCGGATTCAGCGGCTCGACATTCCACCGCTCCCGGATGCCGAGGCAGGGATGGTGCCGACCGACTTCAATGAGCGGGGTCAGGTCATCGGCTATGCGATCACGCCAGCCGGGCAGCGTGGCTGGTTCTGGTCCAAAGCGTCCGGGACGGTGGACCTCGAGGCGGACATTCCGAGTTGTCTTGAGAACTATCCGAGCGCGATCAACATCCACGGCCAGGTTGTCGGCGGCTATTGCGTACCGACCATTGGATGGCAGCACGCATTTCTCTGGCAATGGGGCAGGGGCTACACCGATCTGGGGATCGTCGGCGAGGACATCGCCAACACGATCCTGGTCGGACTCTCCCTGAACGATTTCGGTCGAGTGGTCGGCTGGATCAGCACGCTGAGCTTCAACTCGGCGTATATGTGGTCGGAGGCGGAGGGATTCACCCTCCTTCCCAGCTTCGGCGGGCTCGCGTATGCCACGGGGATCAACAAGCGCGGCGTTGCGGTTGGGGCAGCGGGAGGGGGCATCTCGAGCGAGCCGATCCAGGCGGTAGCGTGGCCGTCCGTTGATGACATGGTCAGCCTCACCGGGGTCTCTCCCAATGCGAGCGTGGCTACCGCGGTGAACGATCGGGGGCAGGCCGTCGGCTGGCTCAGCCTGGACAACAGCGGTTCGAACCATGCGATGCTCTGGGAGATCTCGAGCGCGGCGGTTCAGACGGCCGTCGCGGAAACCGCGCCAACTCAGGCGGAGATGGAGCGCGGTGACGCCCGGCCGATCGGCCGGACAGCCGAGTCCTGCCTCTCGGATCAGAATGCCATCGTCTCCAAGGCGAAACTCATGCAGTGCGTCCTTGAGAAGATGTGAGGCATTTGCGCTTTCCCAGACGTCTCTCAGCCGATTCTCATTCGGGCCCTCCTCGACGGGAGGGCCGTTCTGTTCGCGAGCGCGAGGGAACGCCGGGCGGGCGGCGGCGCATCGCATCGTTGAGCCTGCGTTGTGAATCCGGCGCGATCATCCGGGTGTGCCGTTACCCATCCATCCCCTCGATCGCTC
>DASTCF010000114.1:0-31949 GCA_035711365.1 Gemmatimonadales bacterium | reverse complement strand
CTCCCGCATGCGCCTCCTTCCCGCCGGTTTCGCCTTCGCCCTGGTGGCACTCGTCGCAGCCTGTGACGATCCCAATCAGCTGGCCGATGCCACCATCCCGAACGTGGTGGATACGGTCACCATCAGCGCGCTCGAGGGCACCCCGGTCACGTCCCCGAGTGCATTCTCGGTGGCCGACAGCCGCCCGGTCCGCACCGACCTGACGTCAGCGTTCGACTTCGCCTACAACGTGGATGCCACCACCCAGCACGTCTTCCTCACGCTGGAGGTGCTCGGCCTCAGCAATACCTCGGGCTCCGGCCCGGGGCTGCAGCATACCGGAAGTACCTTCGACGAAATCACGCGCGCGCCGAGCAGCGGCTGGGTCACGAACGACACAGTCCCGGTTGCGGTGGGCGACGTCCTGTACGCCCGCTCGCGCATCGTCTGCAGCAATCTGGGCGTGCCGCTCTACGGCAAGCTCGAGGTGCTCTCGATCGACGATGCGCAGGGCGTCCGGACCATCACCTTCCAGGTCCTCACCAACACCAATTGCGGATACCGCGGCCTCGAACCCGGAATTCCCAGCGAGTAACACTCCGTGATCGACTTGAAGCGGCTGCGCCAGGATCCGGATGGGGTTCGGGCGGCGCTTGCCCGGCGTCTCGACTCCGCCTTGAACGGCGTGGTCGACGAGCTGCTGGGGCTCGACCGCCGCCGCCGTGACCTGCTGGCTCGCGTGGAGACGCTCAAGGCCGAGCGGAACGCGGCCAGCGAGGAAGTCGCGCGCCGGAAGCGCGCGCGTGAATCGGCCGACGACCTCATGACCGGCCTCAAGGCCTCCGGGGAGTCGGTCAAGGCGCTCGACGCCGAAATCCGCGAGGTGGACCAGCGGATCGATGAGCGGCTCCTCGGCCTCCCGAACATTCCCCTGCCCGACATTCCCGACGGGGACGCGACCGCCAATACGGTGCTTCGAGCCTGGGGCACGCCACCGGCGCTGCCGTTCACACCGAAGCCGCACTGGGAGCTCGGCGCGGCACTCGGCCTGCTCGATCTGCCGCGCGGTGCGAAGGTGACAGGTAGCGGGTTCCCGCTCTTCACGGGCATGGGCGCTCGCCTGGTGCGCGCGCTAGCCAACTTCATGCTCGACGTACATACGCGCGACCACGGATATGTCGAGGTCGCGCCGCCGCTGCTCGTGAATCGCGACAGCCTGCAGGCCACGGGACAGCTCCCCAAATTCGAGGAAGAGCTGTACGGCGTCCCGCGGGACGGGCTCTACCTGCTTCCGACGGCGGAAGTGCCGGTCACCAACATCCATCGAGACGAGATGCTCGACGGAGCGGACCTCCCTCTCGGCTATGTCGCCTTCACGCCGTGCTTCCGCCGCGAGGCCGGAGCCCACGGCAAGGATACCCGCGGCCTCATCCGGGTACATCAGTTCGACAAGGTCGAGCTGGTGCGGTTCGCCCGGCCGGAGAATTCGCCCGTGGAACACGAACGGATGACCGGCCATGCGGAGGCCATCCTGCAGCGGCTCGGGTTGCCGTACCGCGTGGTCGCCCTGGCAGCGGGCGACACGGGTTTTGCCAGTGCGCGGACCTACGATCTCGAAGTCTGGGCGGCCGGAGTCGGCGCATGGCTCGAAGTCTCCAGCTCCTCGACTTTCACTGATTTCCAGGCCCGCCGGGCGAATATCCGCTTCCGCCCCGCGCCCGGCGCGAAGCCGGAGTTCGTCCACACGTTGAACGCATCCGGCGTTGCCTTCCCGCGGACGATCATCGCCCTGCTGGAGAACGGCCAGCAGGCGGACGGCACAGTCGTGCTTCCGAAGGCCCTGGCGCCGTATCTGGGGACCGACCGACTCGTCCCTCGTGGCTAAGGACTCCTTCCGCCGCCTGGCGCCGAGCATTGTCGTGCTGCTTGCCGCGCTCCTCGTCGGCCTTTCCCTCGGCACCGGCCTGATCATCGCTCGCCACCTGCGCGACGATGCGCGCAATATCAGCCGCCTGTATTCCGCCGTCTTCGCCGGCCTCAACGATCCGCGACCGGGGGCGGAAGCAGAAGCCCTGCTCGAACTGGGCGATCGCGTCAGGCGCCAGGGCCTGCCGCTCGTCGTGACCGATGGCGTCGGGCGAGTGACGGCGGCGGCAAATCTGCCGTTCGACGCACCGCTGGACGATCCGCGCATCATCGATTATGCGCGTGCGCTGGACCGCATCAATCCGCCGATCACGGAAGAGGGCGTGGGCACGGTGCACTTCGGGCCGATGCCTGCCCGGCGGCAGTTGACGGCGCTGGCCCTGCTCCAGGCGGTGATCGTGACGCTCATGGTGGCGGTGGCGTATCTGGGGTACCGGAGCGCCCTGGTGGCACAACGGGAACGGCTCTGGGTCGCGATGGCGCGTGAGGCTGCCCACCAGATGGGAACGCCGCTGACGAGCCTGCAAGGCTGGATCGAACAGCTCCGCAGCAGGCCGGTACCGCCCCCGGACCTCGCCGAGCATCTCGCGGCCGACGCGGAACGCCTGGAGCGGGTGGCACAGCGCTTCGAGCGCATCGGCAATCCGGCGCGACGCGAGCCGATCGGCCTCGGGGCACTCGCCGATCGGGTGGCCGGTTACTACCGCCCCCGATTGCCGCGGCACGCCAACCCGATTGACCTTCGGGTTGAGGCGTTGGGGCCCGGCCCGACCGTCCTGGGCGATTCGATCCTGCTCGAGTGGGCGCTCGAGGCGCTCGTCAAGAACGCCATCGATGCGCTCAAGGGCAGAAAGGGCACGATCATTCTCCGCGTTGGGGTCGAAGGCGAGCTCGGCGTGCTGCGGGTGATGGACGACGGGCCGGGCGTGGATTCGGACATCCGCCGCACTCTGTTCCAACCCGGCATCACCACCAAATCCGGCGGGTGGGGCATCGGGCTCGCGCTCGCATACCGTGTCGTGCACGAATCACACGGCGGTGAGCTGTCGCTCGAACCGGCCGAGGCGGGCGCCAGCTTCCGGGTCGCGCTTCCGCTCGAACACCAGATGGCCGACGCATGACTGGCTTCCCCTTCGGATCCCTGAATCCTGCCCAGCGGGCGGCGGTCGAGCACGTGCACGGACCGGTGCTCGTACTGGCCGGCGCGGGCTCGGGCAAGACACGGGTGCTCACCGCGCGTGTGGCGCACCTGATCGAATCCCACGGAGTGCCACCCGACCGGATCTTCGCCGTGACGTTCACAAATAAGGCTGCCGGTGAGATGAAGGAGCGGATCGGCCGCCTGCTCGGTCGCGACCCATCGGGCTTGTGGATCGGCACATTTCATTCACTCGGCGCCCGCCTGCTGCGACGGGAGGCCGAGCTCCTGGGATTCACCCGCCAATACACCATCTACGATGAAGACGACCGGCTCAGTTTCATCAGGCGGCTGATGGAACAGCGGGGCCACTCTACGCGCGCCTTTGCCCCGCGGGCGGTGCAGGCGATCATTTCCGCCGCCAAGAACCGGATGACACCGCCGGCCGAAGTGGCGGCGGGGGCCACCTGGGATCCCCTCGTGCGGGTCGCGGCCGACGTGTACAGCGCGATGGGCCCGGCACTCCGCGCCGTGAACGCCATGGACTTCGACGACCTGCTCCTGCATCCGCTGGCGCTGTTCCGGGAGCATCCCGACCGGCTTGAGGCGTATCGCCGGCGGTTCCAGTTCATTCTGGTCGATGAATTCCAGGATACCAACCGCGCCCAGTACGAATTGGTGCGCCTCCTCGGGTCCCACGGAAACGTCTGTGCAGTCGGAGATGACGATCAGTCCATCTACGGCTGGCGAGGTGCGGAAGTCCGCAACATGCTGGACTTCCAGCGGGACTTCGCCGATGTCCGTCTGGTGCGCCTGGAGGAGAACTACCGGTCCACGCAGGTGGTGCTGGACGCGGCCAACGCCATCATTGCGGAGAACCGGACCCGGATTGGGAAGACGCTCAGGACTGCGCGGCAGGGCGGCGAAGCCGTTACCCTCCTTGCCGCCTCGGACGAACGCGACGAGGCGGAGTGGATTACCGGCGAGCTGCGGCGCCGCACCGAGCAGGGCGACTGGGCCTTCCGCGAGATGGCGGTCCTCTACCGGACCAACGCCCAGTCCAGGGCGCTCGAGGAATCCTTCCGTCGCGCCGGTGTGCCCTATCGCCTCGTGGGCGCGATCAGCTTCTACGACCGCCGGGAGGTGAAGGACCTGCTCGCGTACCTCCGCCTCGTCGCCAACGAGGCGGACGATGAGGCGTTCCTCCGCGCGGTGCAGGTGCCGCGGCGCGGGCTCGGCGAGTCATCCCTCGCCACCCTCGCGGAAACCGCGCGCACCTGGGGCAAGCCGCTGCTCGCCACGGCGGCCATCGCGGACCGCGTCGCGGACCTGCGGCCGAACCTCCGGGGCGCCCTCACGGGGTTCGCTGGTCTCATCGGCCGCCTCCGGGCCGCCGCGGAGAAAACGCCTCCGGCGGCGCTGCTGGAGGAGCTGATCCGTGCCCTCGACTACGAGGCCTTCCTGCTGCAGGAAGGGCCGGAGGGCGCCGACCGGTGGGACAACGTCCGGGAACTCGTCGCGAGCGCGGCGAACTGGTCGGAGGTTGTGCCGGTTGACGACGACGAGCCCGGTACGCCGCTCGAGCGGTTCCTCGCCGAGGCGGCCCTGGTGACGTCTCACGACTCCGTCGCGGGAGCCGAGGATGGCGTTACGCTGATGACGCTCCATACGGCGAAAGGGCTGGAGTGGCCCGTCGTCGTGCTGGCGGGCCTCGAGGACGGGCTGTTCCCGCTCGGGCGGGCGGAGGAGCAGCCGGATGGGATCGAGGAGGAGCGGAGGCTCTGTTACGTCGGGCTCACCCGCGCCAAGGACAAGCTTTACCTCACATTTGCCCGAAGCCGGCGGCGGGGCGGGGAGCTCCGGCACTGCCGCCCCTCCCGGTTCCTGGAATCGCTGCCGCCGGGAATCCTGGACGAACGACGCACTGCGGTGGCGGCGTGGGCGATCGCGGGTAGCCGGATGGGCGGTTGGGCGGACGGGCAGCGGTATCGCAGGGCGGCCGCGCCTCCGATGGAGCAGGCCGAGGTCTCCGCTCAATCGCCCATCCGTCCATCCGCCCATCCTGAGGAAATCTCCCAGGACACTCCCCGCTACGTGCGCGGAGAACGTGTCCGCCACCGGCGCTTTGGAAGCGGGACCATCCGGGGACTCACGGGGGCCGGGCGTGACCTCAAGGTGACGGTGCAGTTCGACGACGAGGAAATCGGCCAGAAGCAGCTGCTCGTGGCCTACGCAGGTCTCGAGCGGGAATGGGAGAGCGCATGAGCATCGGCTCGAAGGACGTTCTGCATGTCGCGGCCCTCGCGGAGCTCGACGTGCCGGCGTCGGAACTCCAGGCCCTGGTCGAGCAGTTGGGGCGCATCGTGGATTATGTCGCCCAGTTGAACGCCGTGCCGGCGGGCGAGCAGGCCGCGCCGTTTCTCGCCGGGCCCCACGCCGCGCCGCTCCGCGAGGACGAGATCCGACCGGCGCCCTTGGCGCGGGGTCCGGACGCCATCGCGCCCGAATTCCGCGACGGGCTCTTTCTCGTCCCGCGCCTCGGCGCCATGGAGGACGAGTGAACGCGGTCGCCACCATCGCCAACGCGGTCGGAAGCGGCCGCACGAGCGCCGCCTCCGCAGCGCGGGAGGTCACGCGCCTCCTGGCCGACGCTGACGCACGGGGCCTGAATGCGACGCTCCACTGGTCGGCGACTCAGGTCGCCCGCGAGGCCGAAGAGGTGGATGGCCGGATCCGGGCCGGCGCAGCGGATCTCCCGCTGGCCGGTGTGCCGGTCGCACTCAAGGACAACATCGTCACCACGGAGGCGCCCACCACCTGCGGGTCGCGGATTCTCGAGCGCTACGTCTCGCCGTTCGAGGCCACGGTCGTCACCCGGCTGCGTGCCGCCGGCGCGTTGATCGCGGCGAAGACGAACCTCGACGAATTCGCCATGGGGTCGTCGACTGAACATTCCGCCTTCGGTCGCGTGCGGCATCCGATGGATCCCGACCTCGTGCCCGGCGGCTCCTCGGGTGGTTCGGCGGCCCTCGTGGCGGCGGGCGTGGTGCCGGCCGCGCTGGGATCGGAGACCGGCGGATCCGTGCGCCAGCCGGCGAGCTTCTGCGGCATCGTCGGCGTGAAACCCACCTACGGTCGGGTGAGCCGGTACGGGCTCGTCGCCTTCGGTTCCTCCCTCGATTGCATCTCCGTCTTCGGCCGCTCGGTGGATGACGCCGCGCGGGTCCTCGCGGTGATCAGCGGGCTCGACTCGCACGATGCGACGACGGTCGATGCCCCGCTTCCGCCCGCGGCGGCGGAGGCGCGCCCGCTCGCGGGCCTGCGAATCGGACTTCCGCGCGAATACCTGCCGGACGACCTGCACCCGGGCGTGCGCGCAGGAGTGGACCGCGCCATTGCGCGGCTCCGCGCCCTGGGCGCCATCGTGGTGCCAGTGTCCCTCCCGCACACGGCCTATGCCGTGCCGACCTACTACGTGCTCGCCCCCGCGGAAGCCGCTTCGAACCTGGCCCGGTACGATGGCGCCCGGTACGGCAGCCGGAAGACCGGCACGGCCGGCGATCTGCGCGGACTCTACCGCGCCACCCGCGGGCAGGGCTTCGGGCCGGAGGTGCGGAGGCGGATACTGGTCGGCACCTACGTGCTGAGTGCGGGCTACTACGACGCTTATTACCGGAAGGCCCAGCAGGTGCGCAACCTGCTCGCGGCCGACTTCTCCCGCGCGTTCCGCGAGGATCGCGTGGATCTGCTGCTCACACCGACGACGCCGACGCCGGCGTTCCGGGCCGGCGAGAAGACCGCCGATCCGGTGGCGATGTATCTCGCCGACATCTTCGTGTGCGGCGCGAGCCTGGCCGGGCTGCCGGCCATGAGCCTCCCGGCCGGCCGCTCCGACGGGCTGCCGGTGGGCGTGCAGCTCATCGCGCCGGCATTCGGCGAGACCCGGATGCTGCAGGCCGCCGCCGCACTCGAGGCGGTGCTGCGGGGCGATGAGGAGGTCCGGTAATGAGCTGGGAAACGGTGATCGGACTCGAAGTGCACGTCCAATTGAAGACGCGCTCGAAGATGTTCTGCGGGTGCAGCACCGCCTTCGGCGACCCGCCCAACACGAATGTCTGTCCCGTATGCCTCGGGCTGCCCGGCGCCCTGCCGGTGCCGAACGCCGAGGCCATTCGCCTCGCGACCCGGGCCGCGATTGCGCTGGGTGCCGCCGTGCATCCGGCCAGCGTCTTCGCCCGGAAGAACTATTTCTATCCCGACCTGCCCAAGGGCTACCAGATCACACAGTTCGATCAACCGCTGTCCACCGGGGGCGAGGTCGTCTTCGACTCGCCGGAACGGGGGCGCATCGCGTGCTCGATCACCCGACTGCACGTGGAGGAGGACGCGGGCAAGTCCCTCCACGATCGCTACCCCGGAAAGACGGCCATTGATCTCAACCGGGCCGGCGTGCCCCTCGCCGAGATCGTGAGCGGGGCCGACCTCCGGTCGCCTGCGGAGGCGCGGTCCTATCTGACCGCACTGAAGCAGATCCTCATGTACGCGGGGGTGAGCGACTGCAGCATGGAGAAGGGGAGCCTGCGGGTGGACGCGAACCTGTCCGTGCGACGCCCCGGGGCGGAGCAGCTCGGTACCAAGACGGAAATCAAGAACATGAACAGCTTCGCCAACGTGGAGCGCGCCCTCGAGGCCGAGCGGCTGCGGCAGGTGGCGTTGCTGGATTCAGGCGGGCGGGTCGATCAGGTGACCCTCCTCTTCAACGCCGCTACGGGGCAGGTCAGGCCCTCGCGTTCGAAGGAGGAGAGCCATGACTACCGGTACTTCCCGGATCCGGACCTCCCGCCTCTGGTGCTGGCGTCACGCTGGATCGACGAGCAGGGCGCGGCGCTGCCTGAGCTCCCGGAGGCACGCCGGGGACGCCTCATCGCGATGTACGGGCTCTCCACCTACCACGCCCAGGAGCTCACGCTCGAGCGCTCGGTGGCGGACTACTTCGAGTCTGTCGTCGGCGCGGGCGCCGACCCGAAGGCGGCGGCGGGCTGGGTGCTGGGCGATGTGATGGCGGGTTACAACGCCGACGGACACTTCGCGGTGGGGCCTGAGCAGTTGGCCGAACTGATTGGGGCCATCGGCGACGGTACGGTCAGCCACCAGGCCGCCAAACAAGTCTTCGTCGCGCTCAAGGGGGATGTCACGATGACGTCCCCTCGCGCGCTCGCCGTAACCCTGGGCCTCGTTCAGGTACAGGATTCCACCGCGCTCGAGAGATGGGTGGATGAGGTGCTCGCTGCGTTTCCCTCGGAGGTGCTGCGGTTCCGCGGCGGCGAGACGAAGCTGCTGGGGTTTTTCGTTGGGCAGGTGATGAGGCGAAGCGGGGGCAAGGCGGATCCCAAGGGCGTGCAGCCGGTCTTGCAGGCGAAACTCGGAAATCAGGACTGAGGGCTCTCTCCCTCTTCGCCGAGCAGGTCCTCCAGTACTCGATCCACGACCTCCGACACCTTGCCGGTCAGGACGGTCATCAGGACGTCGCTGGCTTCCGCGGCGAGGTCCTCAGGATGTTTGCGGTCCTTCGCGAGGCGGACGATGTTGCCGAGGTACACCGGCACCGCCGCCGACGGATCCTCCTCTTCCTCGTCTTCGTCTCCCGAGCTCGACTCCTCCTGCTCGAATGCCGGGCCGGGTACGCTCGCCCGCCATGGTTCGTTCTCCTCACCCTCCTCCTCATCCGACAGCGGGAACCGGTCGGCCGGCAGCAGCGCGAGGAGCCGGCACTGGAGTCCAGGGGCCTCCTCGAACGCAACCAGCCCCAGGTGAACCGGATCGTCGAAGAGGTGGAATTCCCGGAGCTCGTCGAGCGCCTCGCTTGGCGCCACGCGGCGCCCGACCAGCCGATCGCCGATGAAGGTCCCGAGACAGACTGAGCCTTCCGGGGTCCGATCGTCTTCCACGGCCTCGACCCGCAGCTGCACCGGCGTGCTCGTCGCGACGAGAACGCTCGGCTTGCCATCCGATTCGCCGCTGGGGAGGCCGAGATCCTCAGGCCGCATCGCTGTCCTCCCGGGACCGGCCCGCGTTCGGCGGTCCGGGGCGGGATTCCTCCCAGGGCCGGACGTAGGTCAGTTGCTTCCAGAACGCCAGGTCCGGTGCATGCGGCAGCCCGAAGTTGCGATCGGCGGTTTCATGCAGCTGCGTCGCATCCCTCCGGCCGCCCTGAATCAGCGCCTCGCGCCGCATGACCTTCGCGGCCCGGAGCGGCACCGCGCCGGCCGGATCGAGCCGGCGCGCGGCGGGTGCGTCGTCCGCCAGCGTCTCCATGATGTACTCGTACGAGAGCGCCATGTGGCGGGCGATGTCGGGGTCCGACAGGTCCCACCGGCTCCGCTCGCGGGCCATCCGGAAGGCGCGCTGCCAGCTCCGGGTCTCCACGAGGTGCACCATGCCGCGGAAGATTCTCCGGTTGGTCCGCACGCTGAAGATCGTCGGGGAGATGATCTGGTCGAGATGGCCGTCGGCCGCCGTGTGCTCCAGTTGAATGACCTCCTTGGCGGTGTGGGCGTACCCCGGGCCCAGGTGCGTCTCGAACCGGCTTTCCCAGTACGCATGGCCGAAGCCCTGCGTCGTGCTGGTGATCGCGAGCTGTCGGGGCACGAAGTAGTTGTGCGCCACGGTGTCGGCGGCAAGATGTGAGAGGTAGCCCAGGCCGAACGCCCGGAGTCCGTCGGTGGGCGCAAGGTCGTGAATTTCCTGGCCCACGTGCCAGTGGTGGCAGTGGCGGCTCACGGGCGCGAAGTTCTTCGCGATTGTGCTGTCGGCGGCAATGTTGCCGTAGAGGAAGTCGTACGGGAACGCGCGGATCAGGTCGGCGATGGTCGGCGGCAGCAGGTGCGCGCTCGACAGCACTCCCTGGGCCAGATAGATGTGGGTGCCCGGCGTCCACGCGTGAAGGGCATCCGGCAGGATCAATAGGGCCAGACCGAGGGCGACGAAGGCGGTGGCCACCCGGCGCGGGCTCACCGCCGGCGCCTCCGGAGCACTCGCCCCAGGACCGCCGTCGAAAGCCGCGCGGCGCGCAGGGTCGTGGCAAACCGCAGAGCGGTCTCCTCCACCTCGTCGTGCACGACCTCGACCAGGGCGTCGAAGTTGTCCAGCCGCTCGCTGAGCCGGTCGACTCCGCGGTCGAGCTTCTTTCGGATCCGACGGGAGGAGGCGAGATACGCCTCCCCCTCCTCGCGGGCGAGCTCCGCCAGCTTCCGCCCGTCTTCGGCCAGATGCCGGGCTCCCTTCAACATGTGCGACAGGTCGTCCCGGAGCTCGTCCAGTGCGCCCGCGACCTTCTCCAGCTGCTTGCGCAGGAGGCTCAGGGTGAGCGCGACGGCCGCGGCAATCGCGATAAAGGCGATCGCGATGACCAGCAGCGAGAGCGCCACCGTGGTGCCGACCCAGCCCGTGTCCATCGTGGCCTGCAGCGTGAGCATCAGCATGGTGCCGTAAGATGGCGGGCTGCGGGGGCAAGCGGAACCCCGGCTGCGCTTGACGCGTTCGTAGGGGCGGGTGAGGTTTGGCCCATGCCTCCTCGCTTCCTCGTCCGCGGCGGTTCACCGCTGCGCGGCACGGTCCGTCCTGCCGGCAACAAGAACGCCGCACTCCCGACCATCGCCGCCGCGGTCCTGGCGGATGGCCCGATCGAGCTCGACAACATCCCCCGCATTCGCGACGTCGAGACGATGCTTGCGCTCCTGGCCGATCTCGGCGCTGTCGTCGAATGGATCGGCCCAAATCAGGTCCGCATCGACGCCCGATCGGTGGAAAACAAGCCGCTTGATCCCGGCCTGTGCGCGCGGATCCGGGCGTCGATCCTGCTCGCCGGCCCGCTCCTCGCCCGCTTCGGCAAGGTGACATTGCCGCCGCCCGGCGGAGACGTCATCGGCCGCCGCCGGGTGGACACCCACTTCCTGGCGCTCGAGGCGCTTGGCGCCGAGGTGAACGTCGGCGATCAGTATAAGCTCGAGGCCCGCCAGCTGGTCGGCGCCGAGATCTTCCTCGATGAGCCAAGCGTCACCGGCACCGAGAACGCGCTGATGGCGGCGGTAATGGCGCAGGGCCGCACCGTCCTCCGGAACGCCGCCGCGGAACCGCACGTGCAGGACCTCGCCCGGCTGCTGGTGGCAATGGGCGCGCGGATCGAGGGCATCGGCGCCAACGTGTATGTCATTGAAGGCGGCCATCCCCTCCATGGTGCGTCCTACACGATCGGGCCCGACCACATCGAAATCGGCAGCTTCATCGGGCTTGCCGCCGTCACCAACGGCGCCATCACGATCGAAGGCGTGCGGGGAGACGACCTCCGCGGCACCCTCCTCGGGTTCGATCGGCTCGGCATCCGGCCCCGGCTCGACGGGCAGCTCCTCTATGTGGATGCGGATCAGGAGCGCCGCATCCGGCCCGACCTCGGCGGGCACGTGCCGAAACTGGAGGATGGACCGTGGCCGGCCTTTCCCGCCGACACGATGTCCATCGCACTCGTGGCGGCCACCCAGTGTGAAGGCCTGCTCCTCGTCTTCGAGAAGATGTTCGAATCCCGGATGTTCTTCGTGGACAAGCTCATCGGAATGGGGGCGCGAATCGTCCTGTGCGACCCGCATCGGGCAGTGGTCTCCGGGCCGTCCCAACTCCGTGGCGGAACGGTCGAATCGCCCGACATTCGCGCGGGCATGGCGATGCTCCTTGCGGCCCTCGCGGCCGACGGCACCAGCATGATCCACAACATCGGCCAGATCGAGCGCGGCTACGAGCAGATCGATGCCCGGCTGCGCGCGCTTGGCGCCGCGATCGAACGGCTGGACGACTGAGCCCCATCATGCAACCCGTGGCGCTCGCGACGCCGATCCTCCGTGAGGTGCCCGTGATCGGGGGCGAGGTACCGCGGCTCGAGGTGCCGGGCTGGCGCGAGCAATTCGGCGTCGTCGCGGGTATTACGGCGCGGGGCGGGCAGATGCCCGGTTTCGACCTTGGATTGTGGAGCGCCCAACCGGTGGCGGATGTCATGCGGCGCTGGGCATCGTTCCGCTCGGCGGAGCCCGGATTCTCCGCGGCGTGCCTCGGCAATCAAGTTCATCGGACCGAGGTCGTGTGGCACGAACGGGGACGGGGGTGGACTATCCTCGACGGCGTGGACGGTCACGGGACCGACGCCCGAGGACTCCTGCTCACCGTGACGGTGGCTGATTGTGTGCCGGTGTACCTGCTGGACCCGGCCCGTCAGGCCGTGGCGCTGCTGCACGCCGGGTGGAGGGGAGCGAGCGGCCGGATTCTCGAGCGCGGAGTGCGCCTGCTCGCCGGGCATGTCGGAAGCGTCGCGACAGACATCATAATGCACTGTGGTGTAAGTATTTGCGGAACCTGCTATGAAGTAGATTCTCAGGTCTTCAACGCTTTCGGGCTCCCGACCCCCGCAGGGGGCAGGGGATTGCTCGACCTCCGGGCGCAGTTGGCCCGGCAGGCGACCGAGCTCGGCATCACCACGGTCACCACGTCCGCCTGGTGCACGGCGCACGACCGCGCGCAGTTCTTCAGCCACCGCGCGAGCGGCGGGGCGGACGGACGCCTGGTCGCCTACCTCGGGATGCCGCTTCTGGGCTGACGGCTCCAATTGACGGCCTCCCGATGCCGGGGTATCATTCCGTGCTGTGGGGGCCGCCAGTGTCGGGGCCGACTGACGATGTGGGGGAGTTCCCCCACATTTTTTTTCCGCCTCTCGGTGTGTCCCACGACGCGATTACCGCTGCCCTTCGCGACCTCGAGGCCGAGCCCGGCTTCGGGCTCCCGGGTGGCATCTGAACCGTAGGGGAATCACGATGGCGAGTTCGACCGAGATGTTGGCCGCCTTCCGCGAGCTGACCAACGCGAAGCAACTTGAGCGCTCGGAGTTGCTGGACCTCCTGCGCGACGGAATCCAGGCCGCGCTGGTGAGGAAGTTCGGCCCGACGGTCAAGTTCGAAATGACGGTGGACGAGCTTCAGGGGACGATCCGCATCACCCGCCTCCGGCAGGTGGTGGAGGCCGTCGAGGACCCTGCCTGGCAGGTGGCGCTGGAGGAGGCGCGATACGAGGACCCGGAGTTCCAGCCCGGGGACATGCTCGAGGAGGACATTCCCTTCGATGCGTTCGGCCGCCTCGCCGTCCAGGCCGCCAAGCAGCGCATCATCCAGCGGGTGCGCGAGGGCGAGCGCGCCCGGATTCGCGATGAATTCACCAACAAAGTCGGCGAGCTGCTGAGCGGAGAAATCCAGCAGATCGAGCGCGGCAAGCTCGTCATCATGCTGAACAAGTTCCGCGAAGCCGAAGCCATCATCCCCTATCGCGAGCAGAACCACCGCGAGCATTTCCACCAGGGCGACACCATCCGGGCCGTGCTGAAGCGCCTCGAGGAGACCCCGAAGGGCCCGCGGCTCATCCTGTCGCGCGCCGACGGCCTCTTTGTGAAGGCGCTGTTCAAGCTCGAGGTGCCGGAAATCCAGCAGGGCATCGTGGAGATCCGCGGCATCGCGCGCGAGGTCGGCAGCCGGACCAAGGTCGCCGTCATCTCGCGAGATGACGCGATCGACCCGGTCGGGGCGTGCGTGGGGCTGAAGGGCTCCCGGGTCCAGGCCGTGGTCAATGAGCTGGGCGGCGAGCGGATCGACATCGTGCCCTGGTCGCCGGATCCCGAGCGGTTCGCGCGGCTCGCCCTGGCACCGGCGCGCGTGGCGCGCGTGTTCGCCGATCCCGCCGCCAAGACGATCAACGCGGTGGTGGACGAAGACCAGCTCTCGCTCGCCATCGGCCGGAACGGACAGAACGTGCGGCTGGCGTCGGAGCTGACGGGCTGGAAGATCGACCTCTACTCGAGCCGTGAGTGGCTGGAACGCGGCGGCGAGGGCCCGCTCTTCGCACCGCTCCCGCCCGAGGAAGAGATGGCGTCCCAGGTGCCCCTCGCCGAGCTGGAAGGGCTCCCGCCGGAAATCACTACGGTGCTTGCGAGCGCAGGCCACGCGATGCTCAACGACCTGCTGGATCTGGAGCGGGACGATTTCCTCCGCATTCCGGGCATGACACCCGAGATGGCTGATCAGCTTGTGGGCTTTCTGTCCGAGCTCACGACGGAGGAGAACGGCGAGGAGCCGGCGCCGCCGTCGTGAGCCGGGGCGTCCTCGGCCTGCTGGGGCTGGGGCTCCGGGCCGGCGGCCTCGTCATCGGCGTGGATGGTGTGCGCCGGGCGCTCCAGGCCGGGCAGGTGCGGTGCGTCGTCGTCGCGTCGGACGCGAGCCCGCGCGCGCGCGACAAGGTGGTTCGGCTGGCGGCGGCCCACGGCGTGCCGTTGGTACCCGGGCCGGTTGCCGCCGCGATCGGTGGTGGGTTGGGCAGGCCGCCCGTGATGGTGGCCGGAGTGCGGGACCGCGCATTGGCGGACGGCTTGTGTCGTCTGGCGCGGGGGACGTCTCAGGAGGAATGAGTGGTCAAGACCCGAGTGCATGACCTGGCGGCCGAATTCGGCATCCCTTCGGAGCAGCTCATCCAGCTGCTGAAGGACATGAACATCTTTGTCCGGAGCCATCTCTCGGCCCTGGAGGATGCTCAGGTGTCCGCGGTGCGTGTCCGCTGGGAGCGCGACAAGCGGCGCTCCGCCGAGGAACCGAAGCCGAAGAAGGGTCGCCGGAAGGCGGCAGCGGTCGAGCCCGTACCCGCGCCGGCCGCGCCAGCGCCCGCCCGGCGCAGGCGCACTGCGGCCGAGGTCGCGAAGGTGGAGGCTGAGGCCCAGGCCGTCGCCGATGCTCAGGCCGCGGCCCTCGCGGCGCTGGAGCAGGAGCGCGAGCGCACGAAGGAGGAGGCCGCCGAGGCGAACCGGTCGCTCGAGGAGCGGGCCCGGGAACTCTTCAAGGATCTCCCGCCGGTCGAAACCGAGGCCGAAGAGCGCGAGGCCCAGCGGCTCACCGCGCAGCAGCTCTTTCCTGATATGAGCACAGCCCCCCCGCGCGCGCCGGCGGAACCGGGCCAGTCCAATGTGCCAGCGGCACCACCGGCACCGGGACGGCGCCCGTTTATTCCGCCTCGCATCCAGCGCCCCGCACCGGCCAGCCCGCCGAGCCGGTCGCCTTCCCGCTCCTCCGGCGCACCGTCGCGGGGACCGCGGCCGGTGTTCAGCAGCGGCACCGTCCCCACGATTCCCGGCCGCAGCGCCCCCAGTGAGGCTCCGCGGCCGCGGGAATTCGGTCCGGACGCGAAGAAGGGTGAGTTCAAGAAGGGCAAGAAGAAGCGCGGGCGGAACACCGTCGATCAGGAAGCGGTGAGCGCCAACATCCTCAAGACGCTGCAGGGGATGAAGGGCGGCAAGCGCGCGCGGGGCACCCGGAGCGATGAGCCCTCCTACCGCGATGTGCTGGCGGGCCGGATGGCCGAAGAGCGGGAGAAGGAAAAGACCCGCATCCGCGTGAACGAATTCATCTCGGTCTCGGAACTCGCCGAACTCATGAAGATCCCGTCCAGCCAGATCGTCCAGTTCGCGTTCAAGGAGCTGGGGCTGATGGTGACTGTGAACCAGCGGCTCGACTTCGACCAGATCGAGCTCATCGCCTCGGAATTCGGATTCGAGGCGATCCGCGAGTCCGAATACGCCGCCGAAATGGGCCACGAGGAAGTCCCCGATGCGGCCGAACTGCTGCACCCGCGGCCGCCGGTCGTCACCATCATGGGCCACGTGGACCACGGCAAGACCTCGCTGCTCGACTACATTCGCAAGGCCAACATCGTGGCAGGCGAGGCGGGCGGAATCACGCAGCACATCGGCGCCTACCATGTCGTCCTCCCGGACGCCCGGCGCATCACGTTCCTCGACACGCCGGGCCACGAGGCCTTCACCGCGATGCGCGCCCGGGGCGCCCAGGTGACGGACATCGTCGTGCTCGTCGTCGCAGCGGACGACCAGGTCATGCCGCAGACCGTCGAGGCGATCAGCCATGCCCGGAATGCCGGGGTGCCGATCATCGTGGCGATCAACAAGATCGACTTGCCCTCGGCCAATGTGCAGAAGACGATGCAGGACCTGCTCCAGCACAACGTCGTGCTGGAGGAGTTCGGCGGCCAGGTACTCTCCACGGCGGTGTCGGCGAAGAAGGGCACGGGAGTGGACCAGCTGATGGAGAAGATCCTCCTTCAGGCGGAGGTGCTCGACCTCAGGGCCAACGAAGACCGCCCGGGCCAGGGCACCGTGCTCGAGGCCACCCTCGATCCGGGGAAGGGTCCGCTTGCGACGATCCTGGTGCAGCGCGGCACCCTCCGCGTCGGCGATGACTTTATCTGCGGCAAGTTCTCCGGCCGCGTGCGGGCGCTGTATGACGAGCGCGGGAAGAACGTGAAGGAGGCGGGCCCGTCGATCCCGGTGCAGATCCTCGGCTTCGATGGTGTCCCGTCCGCCGGTGACTCGTTCCTTGTCGTCGCCGATGCGGCGGAGGCGCGCGAGATCGCCCAGAAGCGGCAGCGGCTCGAGCGCGAGGCGCAGAACCGCCGCGGCCAGCGGGCCGGCACGCTCGAGGACTTCAGCCGGGCCCTGAAGGAAGGCGAGACGTCGACCCTGCCGATCATCATCAAGGCCGACCAGGGCGGGCCCGCCGAAGCGCTCGCCGACGCGCTGGCCCAGCTCAGCACACCGGAAGTGCGGGTGGACGTCGTCCATCGCGGGGTGGGTGCCATCAGCGAGAGCGACGTGCTGCTCGCCAAGGCGTCGAGCGCGATCATCCTCGGATTCCACGTGCGTCCCGACTCGAATGCCCGGGCCGCCGCCGAGCGCGAGCAGGTCGACATGCGGACCTACCGGGTCATCTACGAGGCCGTGGACGACGTGCGGAAGGCGCTCGAGGGCTTGCTCAAGCCCGAAGAGAAGGAGACGATCCTCGGCGAAGCCGTGGTCCTCCAGACGTTCAAGGTCAGCAAGGTCGGCACGATCGCCGGATGCACCGTCAGGAGCGGCGTCATTCAGCGGACCGCGAAGGTGCGGGTCATCCGGGATGGCGTGCAGGTGTACGAAGGCGGCCTGGGCAGCCTGAAGCGCTTCAAGGACGATGTGCGCGAGGTCCGCGAGGGGCTCGAGTGCGGCATCGGGATCGAGAACTACAACGATGTGAAGGTTGGCGACCGCATCGAGTCGTACCGGATGGAGGAGATCAAGCGCACCCTCCAGCCGAGCACCTCCACCGGCGCGGCCTGAGCCATGAAGGGATCATCCCGCCGGCCGGAGCAGGTGGCCGAAAACATCCGGCAGGTCATCGCCGACGCGCTGACCCGGGAGATCCGTGATCCCCGCGTGGGGTTCGTGACGATCACCGGCGTGGAAGTCACCAACGAATTGTCGCACGCGCGGATCCGGTTCAGCGTCACCGGAGACGAAGAGGCGAAAGAGCGCGCGCTCGAAGGGCTGCGGAGCGCCGCCGGCTTCCTGCGCTCCCGGGTCGCCAAGTCGCTGACGACCCGCACCGTGCCCGAGCTGCACTTCGAGCTTGACCGGGGCCTGGACCACGCCGCCCGCATCAACCAGCTGCTGGCGGAGATCAAGCGGGAGGGCGAGGGCTGATCGGCGCACTCCTGGTCGACAAGCCGGCCGGACCCACATCACACGATGTCGTGGCGCGGGTGCGGAGAGCGCTCGGCATCCGCGCCGTCGGCCACACCGGCACCCTCGACCCGTTCGCTACCGGATTGCTGGTCGTCCTGGTCGGACGCGCGACGCGCCTGGCGAAGTTCGTCGAAGCCCAGGCGAAGACCTACCTCGCCACGGTGAGGCTGGGACAACGCACCACCACCGACGACCCGACCGGGGAACCCGTCGGCGACGCGGGGGACGCGAGCCATCTGAGTCGTGCCGAAGTCGACGCAGCGATGCGCGAATTCATCGGCACCCGGCCGCAGCGGCCGCCGTCCTACTCGGCGCGACGTGTGGGCGGCGAGCGGGCCTATGCCCGGGCTCGCCGTGGGGAAGTGGTGGAGCTGCCGGAGACAGAAGTGACGGTCTTCGGCCTCGAGCTGGTCTCGGTGGAGCCGCCCCGCGTGACGTTCCGGGTCACGGTGAGCGCGGGGACCTACGTGCGGGCCCTGGCGCGCGATCTGGGCGAACGGCTCGGCGTCGGCGCCCACCTTGAAGCGCTCCGGCGCGAGTCGGTGGGTCCGCTCCGCGTTGAAGACGCGGTTGGCCTGGAGGCCGTCGGTCCCGGGACGCGGGTCTGGCCGGCGAGCGCGGTGCTGAGCCATCTCCCGAGGGTGACGGTGGATGAGCGGGGCAGGGAGGATGTGGTGCACGGCCGTCCTGTGCCGGGCACGGTGGTCGGGACGGCGGCCCTGCTCCACGGCGGAATGGTGATCGCGGTCGCGGAGGGGGACGGCGCATGGCTCAGACCCAAGGTGGTCCTCGAGACGCCATGAGCCCGTACCTCCCGATGCACCCCGAGGGAACGGTGGTCACCGTCGGCTCCTTCGACGGGGTGCACCGGGGTCACGCGGCGGTACTCAGGGAGATTGCGGAGCGGGCGCGTGCCGCCAGGCGGCACAGCGTGCTCGTCACGTTCGACCCGCATCCGCTTGCCGTCGTGAATCCGGCGGCCGCCCCACCCCTGCTGACGACCGGCCCCGAGCGCCGCGAGATCCTGGCGCAGACCGGCCTCGATTACGCCGTGCTGCTCCGGTTCGACCACAGGCTCGCGGAGCTCGCGCCCGAGGATTTCGTCCGTGAGATTCTGCTTCGCCAGTGCGGCATGCGGGAGCTGGTGATCGGGTACGACCACGGCTTCGGGCGCGGCCGCCAGGGAGACGTGGCCATGCTGCGCCGGCTCGGGGCCTCCGACGGCTTCTCGGTGGACGTCGTGCCGGAAGTGCAGGTGGACGGGCATCCGGTGTCCAGCACGATGGTGCGCCGGGCCGTGGCCGGGGGGGACCTCGACCGGGCGGCGCGCCTGCTGGGGCGCCCCTACTACCTCACGGCGCAGGTGGTGCCGGGAGATGCCCGCGGCCGCACGATCGGCTTTCCGACGGCGAATCTCGCTCGGGTGCCGAGCCGGAAGCTGCTGCCGCCGGATGGCGTGTACGCCGTGCGGGTCGAATGGCGGGGCGGGCGCGCCAACGGCATGATGAACCAGGGGGGACGACCGACCTTCCAGCAGGGCGAACGGTCCCTCGAGGTGCACCTCCTGGACTGGGAGGGGCACCTGTACGGAGAGTGGCTCAAGGTCGAGTGGGTTGCGCGGCTCCGCGACGTGCGCCGCTTCGCCTCGGCCGAAGCACTGCGGGCGCAGCTCGAGCGCGACCGCCAAGCGGCGCACGCGGCACTGGCCGGCGCGCCAATCAGACCCCCGACCACCTGATCCAGGTTGACCTAGCGACGATGTTCTCAACCATCCGATCCCGAATCATCACCATCGCGGTGCTGGTGGCGCTCTGCGTCTTCAGCCTCATCCCGCGCAATACCACGATCCGGACTCGCGGCGCCGACGGTGCCATGCGGGACACCACGATCACCCGGGTGCCGCTCAAGTACGGGCTCGACCTCCAGGGCGGCATGCACCTGGGCCTCGAGCTCGACCAGTCGAACCGGCTCTCCACCGATGTGGACCGCGACGTCGGCCTCGCCCTCACCGTGCTCCGGAAGCGGGTGGACGAATTCGGCGTCCAGGAACCGCTGATCCAGCGGGTCGGCAAGGAGCGGATCGTGGTGGAGCTGGCAGGGGTCCGGGATCCGCAGCGAGCCATGGACATCGTCCAGAAGGCGGCCTTCCTCGAGTTCCGCATCACCGATCGCACCGGAGCGCTCGAAAAGGCGATCCCCGCGATGGATCGGACGCTCCGGACTCTCGGGGTCGGCGCCGCCCCGGGTGAGACCAAGCCGAGCGCCGTCCAGCAGCTTCTCGGCGGTGATTCGGCCGCAGCCGGCGCCGACACGTCGGTGGTCACTGACGGGGTCCTGGCTGGCCTCATCCAGCTGGGCGCGGCCGCCGGCACCGGCGGGATGCCCGGCGAGTACATGGTGCCGGAAACTGCCTTCCCGCGCGTGGACAGCATTCTCCGGATTCCGGAGGTTGCCCGCCTGCTGCCCCGAGGCGTCGAATTGCGATGGGCCTCGTCACCTCTCAGTGTGGGGGTGCAGTCGTATCGCTTTCTCTACGCCCTCGAGGACAAGCCGATCATCACGGGCAACCGCCTGGTGGATGCGAACGCGCAGATCGACCCGCTCACCAACGGCTCGATCGTCGTTTTCGACCTCGACCGGGCCGGGGCCCGCCAGTTCGGCAATGCGACGCAGCAGCACGTCGGCGATTACATGGCGATCCTCCTCGACGACCGGGTCCAGGGCCGGCCGCCGGTCATCCAGAGCCGCATCGACCGGCGGGGCCAGATCACGCTTGGCAACAAGACGATCCAGGAGGCGCAGGACCTCGCGCTTACGCTCAAGGCGGGGGCGCTGCCGGTGCCACTCAAGATCGTGGAGCGGGTGCAGATCGGGGCGAGCCTCGGCGCCGACAGTATCCGCCAGGGCGTGACGGCGGGTGTGGTCGGCACCGCCCTCGTAATCCTGATCATGATCGGGTATTACCGGTTGAGCGGCGTGCTGGCGGTGGGTGCTCTCGCCTTCTACGTGCTGTTCGCAGTCGGCGGGCTCGCGATGATCGACGCAACGCTGACCCTGCCGGGGCTCGCGGGCCTCGTGCTCTCGGTCGGCATCGCGGTGGACGCGAACGTGCTGATCTTCGAGCGCATCCGGGAGGAGCTCGTCCACGGCAAGACGGTGCGCCTCGCGGTCGATGAAGGGTTCCGGCACGCGATGAACGCAATCGTCGACTCCAACGTCAGCACGGTGCTGACGGCGCTCTTCCTCTTCCAGTTCGGCACCGGGCCGGTCAAAGGCTTCGCCGTGACACTCATCATGGGCATCGTCGCGTCGATGATCACCGCCGTGTTCGTGACCCGCACGTTCTACATGATCTGGCTGCAGCGGCGGCCGGACCTCACCACACTGAGCATCTGACGATGACCCGATTCTTCGCCAATGCGAACTACGATTTCATCCGCTTCCGGAAGTACGCCTACGGGATCACGGCGGCCGTACTCATTCCGGGACTGCTGTGGCTCGCCGTGATTGGACTCAATTACAGCATCGAGTTCACCGGGGGCACCCTCATCCGGATCCGGAGCGAACAGGCGCTCGACGCCGGGCGGCTCCGGAGCGCGCTCGACGCGCAGGGAATCCACGGCGCCGAAATTCAGTCCTACGGCAGCGAGCGGGAGTATACGATCCGCGCCCGGGTGGCCAAGGCGGGTACCGACGCCAACGACACCGAGGCCACGGCTAGTGCGGTGACGACCGCGCTGGACGCCGCTCTCGGAGCCGGCTCCTACTCAGTGCAGAAGACCGAGGCGGTGGGGCCCAAGGTCGGCGGCGAGCTCCGGACCAAGGCGTTCCTCGCCATCTTCCTCTCGTTCTTCGCCGTGCTCGCGTACCTGGCATACCGCTTCGAGTGGCGGTTCGGGCTGGCGGCCGTCGTGGCGACGGCGCACGACATCCTCGCGACGATTGCCTTTGTGGCCGTCATGCGGCTCGAGGTGAGCCTCGTGGTGGTAGGCGCGCTGCTCTCCATGGTCGGCTATTCGCTGAACGACACGATCATCATCTTCGACCGGGTGCGGGAGAATCTGCACAAGTACAAGCGGGATGATTTCGCCTCGATCCTGAATCGGTCCATCAACGAGACGCTCCCGCGGAGCGTCCTGACCCACGCCACGACACTGGTCTCGCTCCTCGCCCTGGCGGTGCTGGCCGGTGAAGTCATCCGGCCGTTCGCGCTCGTGATGTTCTTCGGCGTCTTCACCGGCACGTTCTCCTCGATCTACATCGCGTCACCGGTCCTCATGTGGATCGAGCACAAGTGGCCGGGCGCCGACGCCCGTGGCGTGAAGGGCACCGCGCCGCGCGCGGCCACGAAGGTTCAGCCGGTCGGCTGAGCCCGTGCTGGTCGACTCGCATTGCCACCTCGGCGATCAGGCCTTCGCGGCCGACCGCGCCGAGGTGGTCGCGCGGGCGTGGGCCGGCGGGGTCGGGCACCTGATCGTGATCGGAGAGTCTCCGGCCGCGACCGCGCTCGGCCTCGAGCTCGCGGCGGCGGATTCGCGCATCTCCACCACGGCCGGCGTACACCCGCATGATGCGCGCTCCTGGACCGACGACACCGCACGCTGGCTGAGCGGGGTGCTCAGCGACCCGCGGATCGTCGCCTGCGGCGAGATCGGCCTCGATTACCACTACGATCACTCCCCCCGGCCTGTTCAGCGGACCGTATTCGAACGGCAGCTCGAGCTGGCGCGCGATGCCGGCAAGCCGGCGGTCATCCATGCCCGGGAGGCCGACGCCGATATTGCGGCGATGCTTCGGGCCCAGCCGGCCGTCCCCGTGGTCCTGCACTCCTACAGCAGCGGCATCGAACTCTTCCGCGTCGGCATGGCGCTGGGCCATTACGTCTCGTTCAGCGGGATGGTCACCTTCCGCGGGTGGGAGCTGGACGACGCCGTGCGGGAGGCACCGCTCGACCGGCTGCTCGTCGAAACGGACGCACCCTATCTGGCCCCGGTGCCGTTCCGCGGGAAGCGGAACGAGCCGGCGTGGGTCAGCCGGGTCGCGGAGCGCGTGGCGGAGGTCCGCGGAATTCCGGTCGAGGAGCTTATCACCGCAACCGGGGCCAACGCCCGGCGCCTGTTCGGCCCGCGGGTGGGCGCCGCGTAGTCCACCTGGCATTCCACCCGCGTCGATCGCGGGTTACGTTCACCGTCTGATCAGGCCCCCTGTATCACCTACCGCGGAGTCTGCGTGACGAGCACCGTCCCCACCGACATCGCCATCGCCCAGGCCGCACGCCTGCGCCCCATCGCCGAGATCGCAGCGGAATCCGGACTCGGCCCCGACGAAATCCTTCCCTATGGACGTTACAAGGCGAAGATCACCGCCGAGGCCGCGGCCAGGCGGCCGCCGAAGGGACGGCTGGTCCTGGTCACCGGCATCAACCCGACCCCGGCCGGCGAGGGGAAGTCGACCGTGACGGTCGGCGTGGCCCAGGCCTTCCGCCGGCTCGGACACAAGGTCATGGTGTGCATTCGCGAGCCATCGCTCGGGCCGGTGTTCGGGGTGAAGGGCGGTGCCGCGGGCGGCGGCTACGCGCAGGTCGTCCCGATGGATGAGATCAACCTGCATTTCACGGGCGATTTTCACGCCATCACGGCGGCGCACAACCTGCTGTCCGCCATGCTCGACAACCACATCCATCACGGCAACGCGCTTCACATCGACTCCCGCCGTATCACCTGGCCACGCACGATCGACATGAACGACCGGGCCCTCCGGCACATCGTGGTCGGACTGGGCGGGCTCAACGGCGGGCCGACCCGGGAAGAGCGTTTCGTGATCGTGCCGGGCAGTGAAATCATGGCGATTCTCTGCCTGGCCACCTCGCTCCCGGATCTCGAGCTGCGCCTGTCGCGCATCATCGTGGGCCTGACGCGCGAGAAGAAGCCCGTCACCGCGGGCGAACTCAAGGCGGCGGGCGCGATGACACTTCTCCTCAAGGACGCCCTTCTGCCGAACCTCGTACAGACCCTCGAGGGCGGCCCTGCGCTGGTGCACGGCGGGCCGTTCGGCAACATCGCCCACGGGTGCAACTCGATCGTCGCGACTCGGCTCGGCCTTGGCCTGGCCGACCTGGTGCTGACCGAGGCCGGGTTCGGCGCGGACCTCGGCGCGGAGAAGTTCTTCGACATTAAGTGCCGCATGGGCGGCCTGAATCCCGAAGCGGCGGTCGTCGTCGCGACGATCCGGGCCCTCAAGATGCACGGCGGCGTCAAGAAGGACGCGCTCGGGACGCCGGACGTCGCCGCGCTCACGCGCGGCATGGTCAACCTCGAAGGCCACGTCCGGAACGTGCAGAAATTCGGCGTGCCGGTCGTCGTCGCCCTGAACCGGTTTCTGTCCGACAGCCCCGAGGAAATCGACACCGTGCTCTCCGCCGCCAGGGCCTGGGGAGCCCGCGTCGCGCTCAGCGATGTCTGGGCCACGGGCGGTGAGGGCGGGGAAGCGGTCGCCAGGGAGCTGCTGGCGGTGCTCGCCGAGGGCAAGGCCCGATTCAAGCCGATCTACGATACCGCCCTGCCGATCAGGCAGAAGATCGACATCGTCGCGCGGGAGATCTACGGCGCCGACGGCGCGGACTTCACGCCGGTCGCCGATCGCTCGATCGCACAGTGCGAAGCGATGGGCCTCGCTGACACGCCGGTCTGCATCGCCAAGACGCAGTACTCATTCAGTGACGATCCCACCAAACTTGGCCGCCCCTCGGGGTTCCGGATCGCCATCCGCGATGTCACCCCGTCGGCGGGCGCCGGGTTTGTCGTCGCACTTGCCGGCGAGATCATGACCATGCCGGGTCTGAGCAAGACGCCGGCCGCCGAGGCGATCCGCGTGCACTCCGACGGCCGCATCGAGGGCCTCTTCTGATGCGTACGATTGCGACTCCCGATGCGCCCAGGGCGATCGGGCCCTACAGCCAGGCCATGCTCACCGGAGGACAGGTCTTCACCGCGGGCCAGATTGCGCTCGATCCCGCGAGCATGGAGCTGGTCCCCGGCGGGGTTGCCGAACAGACCGAACGCGTCATGCAGAACCTCCGCGCCATCCTCGAGGCGGCAGGGAGCGGCATGTCGTCCGTCATCAAGACGACCGTGTATCTCATCGACATGGGCGACTTCGCCGCAATGAATGAGGTCTACGCCCGGCACTTCGGAGACCACCGTCCCGCGCGCTCGACAGTGGCGGTGGCGGCGCTGCCCAAGGGAGCACGTGTGGAGATCGATGCAATAGGTATAAGAGAAAAGGACTGAGGACTGAAGACTGAGGGGGGCGGATCGGGCCTGGTGGCTTGGCCGGTCTTCAAAACCGCGACGGAGACGCCTCCGGCGGCTCCGGTGGGTTCGATTCCCACACGCTCCCGCCACTTCTTCGAGGACTGAGGAGCCAGGCCTGCGGACTGACACGCTTCTCATCCTGAACCCCGCCGCCGGCCACGGGCGCGGCGGGAGGCTCCGCGAAGAGATCCGCCGCGCCTCCGAGGCGGTGTGGGGCCAGGTCTCCGTCGAGATTACCGCCCGCCCCGGACACGCGGTTGAACTCGCCCGATCGGCGGCGCAGGACGGCGCGCGCCGCGTGCTCGCCGTGGGCGGCGACGGACCAGTGCACGAGGCGGCGAACGGCCTGCTCCAGAGCGCCGCGACGACACTTCCCGTGCTGGGCGTGGTTCCTGTCGGCACCGGAAACGACTTCGCCAAGATGACCGGCACCTCCCGGCACCACCCCATGCAGGCGATCGAGCGGCTGGCCGGGGGCACCGTCCGCCGGTTCGACGTGGGGCTCGCCTGGGGCGAATACTTTGTAAATTCCCTCGGCGTCGGGTTGGACGCGAACGTGGCCGAACGGGTCAACGGGTACCGGCACTGGCCAGGCGCCCTGGCCTACGCCGTTGCCGCCGTACAGGCCATCGCTCATCGAAAGGCGCGCCCGCTCAGCGTCGAAACGGACTCCGAGCAATGGGAGCTCCCGACGACCGTCCTCGAGGTGGGGGTGGGCCCGTGCTGCGGGGGCATCTTCTACCTGACCCCGGATGCCAAACCGGATGACGGACTGCTCGATGTGTGCGTCATCGGCAGGTTCACCGGGTGGTTTCTGCTGCGGCACGGGCACACGGTCCTTCGCGGGAAGCACACCGCGCTCAAGGAGGTTCGGATGGCGAAGGCGCGCCGCCTGACGATCCGCGCGACGGATGGCCCGCTCGTGGCGCACATGGATGGTGAGATTCGCGCACCCGGCAGGCCGGAACTCGAAATTACTCTCGTCCCGGCGGTGCTCCCTGTGCTGTGCGCACATCCGTGAGGAAGTTCCGCCTGAGGTGCGGGAGAGCCGCCGTGCTCCTTTCAATCGTGCTCGCGACTCCCCTCGCGGCCCAGGAGCCCGCCCCGCCAACTCCACCGCCCGCGGCGCCACCGATCGATAGCATCACGCCCAGGCCTCCGGTATCGCCGTTCGGCGCGTTCTGGCGCTCGCTGCTCATTCCGGGCTGGGGCCAGGCGAAACTCGACCGCCATGTGTCCGGAGCAATCTTCCTGGCCGCGGAGGGGTTGGCACTCGGAATGACCCTGAAGGTGAACAAGGAACTTCAATACCTCGAGGAGACCGGCTCCGAGCGGACGGACGCCAAGCAGCAAGAGCTGGAGGACTGGCTCGTGATCCTCGGCTTCAATCACCTGATGTCCGCGCTCGAGGCATACGTCGCCGCGCACCTCTGGGATTTCCCGGGCGACCTCCAGATTCGCGCCGGGCCCGGCCGCGTCGGGGGCGGCGTTTCCCTTCCGGTGCACATTCCGTGAACCGGGCTCCGGTGGGCATCTTCGACTCGGGCATTGGCGGACTGACGGTGGCCCGGGCGATCTACGAACGGCTGCCGGCAGAGTCGACGTTGTACTTCGGTGACACCGCGCGGGTGCCCTACGGGCCGAAGTCGCCGGACACCGTCCGCCGCTACAGCCTGGAGATTCTGCACTGGCTCCTGGCGCAGGGTGTGAAGGCCGTCGTCATCGCGTGCAATACCAGCACCGCCCACGCCCTGGAGGCGCTGCGCGAGGAGTCGCCCGTCCCGGTGCTGGGCGTGATCGAGCCGGGCGCGCGCGCGGCGGTGGCGGCCACCCGCGGCGGCGGAATTGGCGTCATCGGAACCGCCGGCACCATCACCAGCAACGCGTACGCCCGGGCCATCCGGAAGCTGCGGTCCGGCCTGCGGATCGAGCAGGTGGCCTGCCCGCTGTTCGTGCCCCTGGTCGAGGAGGGCTGGTTCGAGCACCCCGCCGCCGAGTTGATCGCGCGGGAGTATCTCGCGCCGATGATCGAGGCGGGCATCGACACGCTCGTGCTCGGATGCACTCATTATCCGCTGCTCAAGCCGCTCCTTCGCCGGGTCATGGGCGAGGGTGTGGCGCTGATCGACAGCGCCGAGGAGACGGCGCGCTCGCTGGAGACCGCGCTGATGGAGAGTGGCCTGCAGGCGCCCGAAGGCGGGGCGGCGACGCACCGGTTCGCCGTCAGTGACGACCAGACCCGCTTTCTTCAGGTGGGTTCGCGTTTCCTCGGCGAGCGACTGGGCCATCCGGAACTGGTGCCGCTCGGTTGATTCACCGCTGCCGGCTCACTGCCAGCCGCGCTACTTCCACGTCCTCAGTTCAGCGTCCGAATCCGTAATCACCGCATACCGGTATCCGTCCATCCAGGCGCCGGGATTCACATACTGCCGGCCCGGCACCGGTTCGGAGAGGGCGGGGCGGTGCGTGTGGCCCATGACGACGCAGTCCGGCGCGGAAGCGCCCGCGAGCCTCCGCTCAGCCCACTCGCGTTGACGGATCGCAGCGCGGTCCAGGATCTCCTCGCGCCGGGTCGTATTGCCGAGCGAATGGCTCATGCGATCCACCAGCCAGAAGCCGACGTCGGGATGCAGCAGCTTCCACAGCGCGATCGCCAGCGGATGGCGGGTGATGCGGTGCATCATCTCAGCCGACCAGTGCGCCTCGGTCAGGCCGTCGCCGTGCACCGCGAGGACGGCGCGGTGGCCGACCTCGATCGTCATCTCGAGCGGTGCGAAATCCACACCCAGGTCCCGTTCCCAGAACTCCTCGCCCCACCGGTCGTGATTGCCGCCGACCATCACAACCGGGATACGGCGGCGCAGGCGCCGGATCTCGGCGGCGACATGAAAGCTCTGGCGCGGAATGACTCGGCGGTAGGCAAACCAAAAATCGAAGAGGTCGCCGTTGAGGAGCAGGCAGTCGCCGAGGGTGGGGGCCTGATCGAGGAAGCTGAGCAATGCCTCCTCGACCTCCGGCGAAGTGGCGCCGAGGTGAGCGTCGGACAGGACGAGAAGCCGGTGACCCAGCACGCCCGAAGATACCGGGCGCCGAGGGTGACTCGCAAGCGCTTGTGCTGTTTGACTTTCCGTCCCTGCCACCCGTAGCTTGCCCCCAGTCCGCGTCATCGGGAGCCCATGCCGACTGCCGTCTCCGAGCTGCTGGTCCGCGTTAACTACTCCGAAACCGACCAGATGGGGGTGGTGTACCACGCCCGATACGTCGTGTGGCTCGACATGGCCCGCACGGAGCATCTGCGGCTTTCCGGAACGACCTATCGCGAGCTCGAGGAGCGCGGGTTCTTCCTGGCCGTGGGGGAGTTGACCATGCGATTCCGCCAGCCGGCCCATTACGACGACGTGGTGCGTGTGCGCTGCTGGGTTCGCGAGGTGGCCTCCCGCCGGGTGACGTTCGGCTATGCGCTGGAGGCCGCCGAGTCCGGCGGACTGCTCGCGACCGCCGAGACCAGGATGATGTGTCTCAACCGCAACTTCTCTCCCACCCGGATCCCGGACGACGTGATGAAGCTGCTGCACGTCGTACCTGATCCGGTTCGCATTTGACTCCGGACCCACATGCGTCTTTTCCCTGCGTTGGCGATCATCACCGGCACCGCGACCCTCGCGGGAGCCGCTCCGGTGGCAGCTCAGGATCCGGCCCTGGTGGAGGCGGTCGCCCCGTTGCTCCAGGCCGAGGATGCGCGAGACTGGCGTCCGGAGCGGTTCAGGGCCGGACTGGAGTCGCCCGAGGCGCTCGTCCGGCGCACGGCCGCGCTCGCGGTCGGGCGCGTCGGGGATCTGCGCGGCACCGCTCTGCTGGTGCCGTTGCTGCAGGACCCGGATTCGAGCGTCCAACCGATCGCGGCTTTCGCGCTCGGATTGCTCCGGGATAGTTCAGCGGTGGCGCCGCTGATCGCGAGACTCGGCGCGCTTCCCGCGCCGACGCTCACGACGGCGGAGGAGATCATCACGGCGCTGGCGCGTATCGGCGGAACTCGAGCCGCAGGAGCGATCGCCGGCCTCCTCGACAACAGCCTGGCGGTCTCAGTCACGGAGTACCGGGATGTGCTCGTGCGACAGGCGGCGCTCGAGGCCTGGCGCCTTGGAGCGTCCGGGCCTGCCCGCCAGCTCGTCGCGCTGGCGCAAACCGAGGACGAGGAACTGCGCTGGCGCGTCGTGTATTCCCTGGCCCGCCTTCGCAGCCGCGAGGGGGGCAATGTCCTCGTGGCGGCCCTGACGGATGCGAACAGCCTCGCTCGTGCGTTCGCCGCCCGCGGCCTCTCGATGAGTGGGGCCGAGGCGATGGCGGTGCCGCAGGATGCCGCGGTGGATCTGCTGTCCCGCGCTGCCCAGGACGATTTGCCGGGGGTCCGGATCAATGCCCTCCGCGCGCTCGGGACCTACAAGCGCCCGGCGCTCGCCGAAAAGCTGGCGGTGGCATTGCAGGATCCCGTCCCGAACGTTCAGGTCGCCGCGGCCCAATCCCTCGGCGATGTGGGCGGGCCGACTGCCGTCGCCCAGCTCGCCAGGGTCGCACGCGAGCGGAAGGGAAGCTTTGCCCTGCAGCGCGAGGCGCTGCTCGGGCTCGCCCGGACCGGCGCCGACTCCTTCTCGGCGCTCGCCGGCGCCTGGCAGGCCAGTCCGCGCTGGGAGGAACGAGCCGCGGTGGCGGAAGGATGGGGTTTGGCCACCGGTGCCGGCGTAGAACCAGGTCGCATCGCCGGGGCGCTCACGGACAGGGACGGCCGTGTCGTTGCAGCCGGCCTGCAGGGATGGGCGGATGCCGTGAAGGGCCCCGATTCGGCACTGATGGCGGCGGCGCGCGGTCTTCTGGGTCATCAGGATGCCTCGGTACGATCGGTGGCCGCGGACGCGATCGCGCGGGGACCGGTAGCCTCGGATCTGCCCGCACTCACCGCCGCGTTCCACCGTGCCGCCAGGGATTCCTTCCCGGATGCCGCGCTGTCCGCGCTGGGGGCGCTGCGCGCGCTGGCACAATCGTCGGCGGAGGCGGCGAGCGACGTGGAGGCCCGGTTCATCAACGCGGTGCCGCGGCCGTCTGACTATCAGGTGCGCGCCTGGGCTGATCAGCGGTGGCCCGAGGTCTCGGAGCGGTGGGGCCCGGCATACCCGGTTGAGACCGGCCGAACTCTCGACGACTACCGGGACCTCGCACGGCAATTCGTCGTAGTGCCCCAGTCCCCGGCGGCCTACCCGCACGTGTTCATCGAGACCGACCAGCGCGGTGTTATCGAGCTGGAGCTGTTCGGACCAGAAGCTCCGCTCACGGTCTCGAACTTTCTGAGCCTTGTGGACCGTCACTTCTTCGATAACGGCCGGTGGCACCGGGTCGTCCCGAACTTCGTCGTTCAGGATGGCGATCCACGCGGCGACGGCTGGGGTGGCCCGGGCCGTGCGATCCGCGACGAAATCAATCCACGCAGGTATCAGGCGTTGATGGTCGGCATGGCCCTGTCCGGCCCCGACACCGGCGGCAGTCAGTGGTTCATCACCCTGAGTCCGCAGCCTCACCTCGATGGCACCTATACGGTGTTCGGCAAGGTCGTGAGCGGCGCGGCAGCGCTCCAGCGCATCACTCAAGGGGACGGAATCCGGACGATCCGGCGGTGATAACGGCTCCGAATCGAGTGATAACTCAAGATGCCACAACGCTTTCTGCTTGACCCGCGGAGGGCCGCTTCCTATCTTGGGCTAGTGCTTCTGGCATGCGCCCGGAGCCCTGAGCTGCCAAGTCCAGCCGCATTCCGATCCGTCGAGGCCGGCGAAGTACGGAAGTGGGTGGACGGCACGGTCCCCGGTGACCGGCGTATTCTCCGGTTCAAGTGGCTCTTCTCCGATGGCGAGGCCTCCCTGGGGGGGCGGGGCAGCGTGAGGATCGCCCCTCCCGATTCGCTGCGCTTCGACGTAGCGGGCCCATGGGGCATGGGAACGGCGGCGGCCGTCGTGTTCGGCGAGTCAGCGGAGTGGGTGCAGCCGCCAGATATCATCGCCCGCCTGCTGCCCAACTATCCGCTGATGTGGGCGATGTTCGGCGTCGCCCGTCCGCCGGCGGAGAACGCAATGCTTCGCGGGCTCGCCGACTCAACGGTGGTTGCATGGCAGGCGGTCGACGGAGCCGACACCGTGACGTACCTGCGGGTATTGGGACCCGCGTCGCGACTGCGCGCGGAGGTCCGACGCGCCGGGCAGGTCGTCGGGCGGGTCGACGCCAAACTTCACCGTGATGGAACGCCCGTATCCGCCCGGCTCAGCGTGCCGTCGGTGCCGGCCCGATTGGATCTCACTATTGTCGCGATTGAATCCGCATCGCCGTTTCCGCCTGCTCTCTGGGCGCCTCCCGCTCCTTAGCGTGCTGCTGACGGGCGGGTGCTACGGGTTCGCCGGCGGGGGACTGCCCCCGACGGTCAAGACCGTCGCGGTGCTGCCGTTCGAGAACCTGACAACCGAGCCGACGCTCACCCAGGAGATCAACGCGTCGGTGCGGGAGGCGGTCGAAAACCGGCTCGGCCTCCGCGCCTCTGGCGAAAACACCGCGGACGCGATTGTGCGGGGGTCTATCACGCGCTATGAGCCGGACCTCCCGGTGGCGTACACCGGGACGCAGGACAACCGCGTGGCGGTGACGCGTCGCCTGGTGCAGATCACGGTGAACGTGGAGATCTTCGACCAGCGCGAGGGCAAGTCGCTGTGGCAGCGGAACGGGCTGACGGTGGAAGGCGACTACGCACCCGGCGATGATGAGGTTGAGTTGGATGGCAGGCGCAAGGCCCTCGAGAAGCTCATCACCAACATCGTGGATGGAGCCCAATCCCAATGGTGACCGGCTGGCGGCACAATCGGCGCGGAACGAGCACGATGGGATGTCTCCTTACCCTGCTGCTGTTTTCGGC